>CAZCBO010000062.1:0-12448 GCA_964496825.1 uncultured Acidimicrobiaceae bacterium | reverse complement strand
GCGAACAGCTGCTGGCCCACCATGCCGTCGTCCTGGAGGTTGAAGGCGAACTTGATCATCCGCTGGGCCGTCGGACTCTTCGCCGTGATCTCCTTCGCCCACTCGAGCGCCACCGTCTCCAGATCGGTGTGATCGACCACGGCATTCACCATCCCCATGTCGAAGGCGTCCTGTGCCGAGTAGTCCCGGCCGAGGAAGAAGATCTCCCTCGCCCGCTTCTGCCCGACCTGACGGGCCAGGTAGGCGGAGCCGTACCCGCCGTCGAACGAGGCGACGTCGGCGTCGGTTTGCTTGAAGATCGCGTGCTGGCGCGAGGCGACGGTGAGGTCACACACGACGTGGAGGCTGTGGCCGCCGCCGACGGCCCAGCCGGGAACGACGGCGATCACGACCTTGGGCATGAACCGGATGAGGCGCTGGACCTCGAGGATGTGGAGCCGTCCGAGTCCGGGGCCTTCGGAGCCCTCCTCGTACTGGTAGCCGTCGGGACCCCGGATCGCCTGGTCTCCCCCCGACGAGAAGGCCCACACGCCGTCCTTTGGCGACGGTCCGTTGCCGGTGAGCAGCACACAGCCGACGTCGGGCGTCGTCCTGGCATGGTCGAGAGCGGTGTACAGCTCGTCCACGGTGTGGGGACGGAAGGCGTTGCGCACCTCGGGACGATCGAAGGCGACGCGGACGGCTCCGACTCCGCGAGCCCGGTGGTAGGTGATGTCCGTGAACGAGAAGCCCGCGACGGGGTCCCAGGCATCGGGATCGAAGAGCTCGGAAACCACGAAGCGATACTGTAGTGACGCGATGACCACCACTCCGATGCTCGACTGGGTGCGCCAGCACGCCGCCGGCACCCCGAAGGCGCCGGCCCTCGTCTACCACGGCGAGGTGACCACGTACGCCGAACTCGATGCTGCGGCCGATCACGCCGCCCAGGAATTGCGCTCCACGGGGGTCGGATCCGGGTCGTTGATGCCGATCGCTGCGGTTCCCGTCCCAGGCACGATCGTCTCGCTGATCGCCGGTCCCAGGATCGGTGCGACGGTGGCTCCGTTCGGTCCGACGCCGCCCCAGGGAGCGCTCGATCGCGACGACATCTACGCGGTCGTGACCACGTCCGGTTCTTCGGGCAACCCCAAGGGTGTGCTGCTGACGCCGGCCAACGTCAGCGCGGCCATCGCTGCCTCGGAGGCCCGTCTCGGCAACGACGCCTCCGATCGCTGGCTGTTGTGCATGCCGCTGTATCACATCGGCGGCCTGTCGCTCGTCTGGCGGTCGCTCGCCGCGGGCGGATCGGTGCTGATCCACGACCGGTTCGACGCCAGGGAGGTCGCCGAGGCGCTCCACGATGACTCGGTCACGATGGTCAGCGTGGTGCCGACCATGCTCCACCGGTTGCTCGACGCCGATCCGGGCCCGTTCACCGGGCTGAAGGCAATGCTGCTCGGCGGGGGACCGTCCGGCCGCGATCTCGTCGAGCGGGCACTCGATGCCGGGCTCCCGGTACGGACCACCTACGGAACGACCGAGACGGCTTCGCAGGTGGCGACGGTCGAAGGCGACGACCTCTACGAGTCGCTGGGGACGGTGGGAAGACCACTCGACGGAATGATGGTCACGTTCGAAGATCGGGAAATCCTGGTCGAAGGCCCGGCCGTGTCACCCGGGTACCTCGGCCTGCCGCCCCGCACCGCTCCGCACCACACCCACGATCTCGGCTACTTCGACGAGGAGGGCCGTCTGGTCATCACCGGCAGGAAGGACGACATCATCCTCTCCGGCGGGGAGAAGGTCGTTCCCCAGCACGTCGAGGCGGTGCTGGAGTCGTTTCCCACGATCAGGCGGGCGGTCGTCGTCGGGGTGCCCGACGACGACTGGGGCCAGGCCGCGGTCGCCGTGGTCGAAGCCGACACCCTCGATGAGGAGGCCCTCGGCGCCAGGTCCCGCGCCGCCCTCCCTCCCCACGAGGTCCCGAAACGATGGCTGCGGGTCGAGACCCTTCCGCTCCTGCCCAACGGGAAGGTCGATCGGGCCGAGGTGGGCTGGATAGTGAGGCAAGGGCTGTCCGACGCCTCCGCGTAGGCTGGTGGCATGCGATCCCGGTTGGCGGTGACGGCCGCTGTCGCGACCGTCCTCACCGCGTGCACCTCGACCGTGCCCACCTCGACGACGGTGCGTCCTCCGACCACCGCACCGACGACCACGGTCGCCGTCACCACCACGCTGGCGGTGCGTGACGACCCGGCATGGATCGAGCGGATCGACCCGGTCACCCTCGAAGCCGATCCCGAGTACGAGCCGCTTCCGGCCGCCGGGTGGTTCGACTGGGCGCTGAGCCCGGGGGAACGCTGGCTGGCGATCGTCGCCTACGACCGTGGCGCCGGGCTCGGCGGTGAGCTCCGGTTGATCGACCTCGCGGCCTGGCAGCAACACCGCACCGGCCTGGTGCGGACTCCCGACGCGATCCTGGTCGACGACGCCGGCACCCTGACCTGGCTCGAGCGGGTCGATCTGTTCCGCTTGCCGGCAGGATCGGCGAGTGTCGAACAGGTGGCGACGCTGCCGGGTGAGTTTCTCTCCCGGTCGATGCACCAGTTCAGCGGCGGCATCGCCATGTTCGGCCTCGATCGCGACGACTCCGGGCTCGCTTCGGGAACCACGATGGTGGTCACGGTCGCCGAATCAGGAGCTGTCGAGGAGATCGTGCTCCCGGAGGTCACCATGGGCATCACCTCCTTCGTCGAGCACGAAGGGATCGGACCGGTGTCCGAGGACGTCGAGCCCGCCATCGTCTGGGACGGCGACCGGGCGCTGATCGTCCACGCCGACCAGCCGGCGGTCACTGCTGTTGACCTCGATGCCGGTGTTGTGGAGACCCACACCATCGAGGCGGCCGCATCGGCCTTCGAGCGCTTCCTCGACCGGATCATCCCCCCGGCCCGGGCCAAGCTCGTCGCCGGGGACCGCGCCGCTGCCGCGCTATCGCCGGACGGGACCACGCTCTACGTGGCGAGAAGCCGCAGCGAAGTCTTCCAGGACGACGAGGGCGGCTGGCACAACACCGACACGCCGCTCGGCCTCGAGGCGATCGACACCAGGGCGTGGGTGTCGTTCGCCAGGCTCGACCTACCCGTCGGCACCGTGCTCGCGTCGGAGGATGGCACCGAGCTCCTCGCCGTCGGTGTCACTACAACCTGGGTTGAGGGTGAGGAGTGGAAGACCACGACGTCTCCGATCTACATCCTGGAAGCGGCGAATCCCGAGGTGCGGTTCGAGGTCGCCGTCGCCGAATACCCCTGGCTCCAGTTCGCCGCCTACGTGGGCTTCGCCTACGTCACGACCTGGGATGACACCACGACGGTCCGGGTGCTCGACCTGGGCAGCGGCGATTTCATCGCGCAACGGGAGGCATTGAACCTCACGATGATTCCGCCGGTCTCGGTGCTCGGGGTGACGGGGTCCTAGAGCACCGAGGCGACGAAGGCTGCCGGCTCCTGCTCGTACAGGCCGGTAGCCACCGCAGCGTCGCGCAGACCGGCGCGTTCGTGCTCGGCACGGTCGATGAGCACATACCGATCTCTCCGGTCGGGGCACAGATCGATGTGCTCGTCGCAGAAGGCGATGAAGACCGTGTGGTCGTGCTCCAGCCCCAAAGCCTCCCCGAGATCGACCCACGGGGCGACCACCTCGGTCCCCACACCGATCGCCTCCAGCTGGTAGCGGAGGTACTTCGCCCATTTCCTCCACGCATGGAACGCCTCGGCGTGCTCGCTCGCTGCCGCTTCCCGGTGCTCGCTCCGGCCACGGGAATATGTCCGTTCCAGCCCGGCGCCGACGACCACCGTGTCGAGTGGCGCCGACGGCCAGCGGTCGAGCGCCGCGCTCAGGAGCTCGACCGCCTTCCCCTGGGCCTCCCGGCGGAACTCCTCGATGGCCGTCGCGTGGTGCTCGGCGATGTAGGCGGAAGCGGCCTCCCAGCCACCACCCGGCTCGAGCGATTCGAGCGTGAGACCAACGACGAAGGCGTCCCTCGGTGGTGCCAGGAGTCGGCCGATGTCGCGCAGGGCAGCGTCCTCGCTCCGGTAGGCATCGCGCTCGATGGCGTCCCTCCCGAGCCGGAGATGGGCCCGCAGTCGTTTGATGCCCTTGCGGGTGTCGTGGATCGCGGTGTCGATGTCCTCCGGCACCTCGAGGCGGGCCACCAGCGTGTCGAGGCGGGCGATCTCTGCGTCCCTGAGATCGACCACGCTCATGGCGAGCTCGCGGTGAGGCCGAGTCGCTCCAGGTACGCGTCCGACGACGGCTCCCTTCCCAGGAACGCCCTGAGGTGCTCGATGGCATCTCGCGAGTAGCCGCGGGCGAGGACTTCCTCTCGGTAGCGCGTTCCCACCTCTGGGCTGAGAATGCCGTTGTCGGCGAACACGGAGAACATGTCGTCGCCGTACACCTTGGCCCACTGGTAGCCGTAGTACCCGGCGTCGTAGCCGCCCATCAGATGGCCGAAGCCGGCGACGAAGTGTGTGCCCTCGTGGAAGGGAAGGAGCGAGTAAGCGAAGGCGTCGCGATACGCCCGGTCGATGTCGAGGTCGGGCGTGCCGGCGTGGAGCGCGAGATCGAACTTGCCGAGGAACACCTGGCGCAGGTTGACCAGGCCCTCGTTCTGGTCGCGAGCCGCCACGAGCCGCTTGACGAGGTCGGTGGGAATCGGCTCGCCGGTCTCGTAGTGGCGGGCGAAGCGTCCCAGCACCTCGGGCTCCCACATCCAGTTCTCCATGATCTGTGATGGCGCCTCGACGAAGTCCCACTCGGTGTCGTACCCGGCGAAGCGAGGATGGTCCACCTCGGTGAGGCAGAAGTGCAGGACGTGGCCGAACTCATGGAACAGCGTCACGGCCTCGTCGTGCTTGAGCAGCGACGGGCTGTTCGGGCCCGGCTTGGTGAAGTTGGCGACCACGGCTGCCACCGGCGGTCGGACCGACCCATCGTCACCGACCACGCGCCCCATGATGTCGAAGCAGGCGGCGTGGCCGTACTTGCCGTCGCGGGGGAACAGGTCGAAGTAGAAGTAGGCGATCGGCTCCGCTCCTCCCCGGTCGCGGATCTCGTACAGGGCGACGTCCTCGTGCCACGCCCTGGCGTCGTCGACGGTGCGGTACTCGAGACCGAACACCTCACCGGTGATGGCGAACATGCCATCGATCACGGTCTCCAGCGGGAAGTACTCGGCGACCTCGTTCTGATCGATGCCGTAGTCGCGCTTCCGCTGCTCGGTGTGGTAGTAGACCCAGTCCCACGGCTGGATGCGCTCCCCTTCGAGATCGCCGTCGGCGAGGGCCTGGAGCGCGGCGAGCTCGTGCTCGCCCCGCCTGGTGAGGCCAGGGACGATCGAGTCGTACAGCGCGTCCACGGCATCGGGGTCGGCCATCTTGATTTCCATGGAGTAGTGGGCCCAGGTGTCGTAGCCGAGCAACTCGGCGATCTGCCTTCTGAGCTCGGCGGCCTCCTCGATGAGCGGCATGTTTTCCTCGGCGGCGCGATTCCAGAACTTGTACTGGAGCGCTTGGCGGAGTTCGCGGCGGTCGCCCTCTTCCATGAACGGGATGTAGTCGGGATAGGCCATCGAGACCCGATAGGTGCCGGCGTCTGAACCGGGACCGAGCCGCTCGACGTAGGAGTCGGGAAGGCCGCTGAGCTCCTCTCGGGTCATGTCGATGCCGTCGTCCCACTCGTCGAGGTTGCTCCGGAACGCGACCTGGGCCTCGATGAGGCGCTGACGGAGCCGACGCAGCTCCTCGCGATCGGCCTCCCCGAGGTCGTGGCCCGCCCGGCGCAGGTCACGCAGCCAGAAGGCCAGATTGCGTGCCTCGAGACCGTCGAGCCCGCCGGCCTCCTCGGTCGCAGCGTACTCCTTGATCGCGGCGGCGAGGTCGGAGCGCATGACGAGCTCGTTGCTCCACTTCGCCATCGCCTCTTCTGCGGCCACGGCGGCGACGCGCACCTCCTGGTCCGGATGCACCCTGGCCATGAAGGCGCCCCTCCCCTGGGCGTCGTTCATCACGACTCCTGCTCGGTCGATCGGCCGCATCGTGTTGGCGTAGGTCCGGTCGTCGGTGACGGCGACTGCACCGTCGACCAGCCGGTCGGCTTCGGCGATGGCGTCGGCGGTGATCCGGGCGACGTCGGCGGCGGTGACGGAGGTGTAGTCGTTGAGTGTGGTGGCGGGCATCGGGCGGAGGCTACCCGCCCGTGCCCGTCAACCGTTTGCCGGCGACAGGTCGACGACGATCGGGCGGTGGCCGGTTCCCACATCGGGCCCGACCCTGCGGTGGGTCACCGTGATCGGGCCCTGGTAGAGCGCGTGATCGACGGGAATCCCGGCGTACTCGCCGATCAGCGGCAGGTCCCTCGCCGGGAAGGTTGCGAAGTACCCGAATCCGTCTTCTGAGTTGGTGAGGCCGTTGGCGATCGTCTCGAAGGCATTCGACCAGCGAGACGCCTCGAGGTTCCCGACGACGACCACCGGCCCGGTCATCCGGCGCACTCCGGCGTTGATCGCGGTGAACTGGTCGAGCCGCTCGCTGCTCGAGGAGGCGCTGACCGGGCGCTCGACGGTGACCCCGAGGATCGTCACCTGCCGGTCGGCGAGGGGCACCGACAGGACGATGTCGACCGCACCCATGCTGGCGGGCACGTCCTCGATCGTCACCGGTATGCCGTTGCGAGCCAGCACCACGGTGCCATCTGTCAGCCCGGGATCCTCGTTGACCACGCGATACGGGACGTTCAACGTCTCCACACTGTTGCCCCACGCCCCGCCGGCGTTGGCGAGCACGACGATGTCGCCCTCGGCACTGTTCGCCCATTCGAGCACCTGCTTGCGGACGTTCGGCGCACCACCGATGTCGAGGGAAACCACCCGCAGACGATCGGGCGCGCTGAGCGGTGGCTGCTCGTCCAGCCACATCGGAGCGATCAGCCAGATGTTGATGACCGCGGCGACCACGAAGACGACGGCAGAGGCGCGGGAGTATCCCATGCCGCAGACGACGGCGGAGGTGACGAGAATCGCCGTGAAGATCAGGCGCCAATCGGCGAGCACGTCCAGCGGCCACCAGGCCGTCCCGAAGAACCCGAGGACGGTGGCGAGCGCAGCGGTCCATCCCAGCAGGAACGTGAGGAGCCCGAAGGCTCTCGCGATCGAGTTCGTCGGGGAGAGGGTCGGTCTGGCGAGGGTTCGCGAGCCCATCAGCCACCGACCGCGTAGAAGAACCCGTCGCGGGAGCCCACGTACATCGTCCCCTCCCAGATCGCCGGCGTCGACTCGATGCACGATCCGGATCCGACCCGAACGTCCCACATCTGGCGCGGTGAGCGCGGATTCTCGAGATCGTACGCTCGGAAGCCGGCGCGCTCGGTGAGACAGTCGATTCCCACGACCAGGGCATCTCCGGTGATCACGGGTGAGGACCAGGCATTGCCCCCGACGAAATCCTCCCAGACCACCTCGCCGTTCTCGGTGTCGATCGCAAGCAGATCACCGGTGTCGGTGGCGACGTAGAGCAGGCCGGCGTCGGCGTGGAGGGCGGGCGTCGCCCACGCCCCGGCGTCCTGGCCCCTGGCTGCGGAGAGATGTGCTGACCACACGATGGGATCATCGGGCCTATCGGGGTCCAGCTTGATCAGATCGCCGACGTCGCGCACCCTTCTGGCGGCCGTATTGGAAGTTTTTGCCGTATCCCCATGGGAAACCACGTAGAGATACCCCTCGGCGTCGGCGCTCATCGTGGCGTCCGTGTCGTCGCCGTTCCAGAAGTCGAGGACGATGTCGCAGTTCCCCGACTCGGCGGCTGAGACATCCACGCCGACCACGCGGCCCGCGGACGTGGCGAAGAACGCTCGCCGGTCGAAGACCACGGTGGAGCCCTCCACCGAATGCTGGCGGCCGAAGGTCTCCTCGAGTTCTGCGGTCCACGCCGGAATCTCGCAGACGACCTGGGGGTCGACCGTGACCTTCCCCTCCTCGTCGTAGCCTCGGTTGAGCTTGACTGCGAACCACCACGAGTTCTCTCCGCCCTCGTAGAGCATGTCATCGACGATGACCGGGTTCGAGTCCCAATCGTCGTTCCACATACCCTCGACCGAGTTGGCGTGGAGCGACCACACCTCCTGGGGCTCGTCGCCGTCGAGGGCGATGATGCGGAAACGTGGGTCACGAGAACCCGTGTAGAGGAGCGGATAGCCATCGGGATCGAGAGTCACCGAGCCCTTGATGATGTCGCCCATCGGGAAGTCGGGCCGCGTCCGCTCGCCGGTGGCGGCGTCGAGGAAGTGGATGGCCTTGTCGTAGGCACCGAAGATCACCTCGGTCACGCCGTCGGGTCGCTCCCACACGACCGGCTGGCCGGTCCATCCGCTCCCACACCAGATCTTGGGCTCCGGGCCGTCGGGCGATGCTCCACACATCGGCTCGGCGGGAAAACGCCAGAGGGTCTCGGGTGCGCTCGTCGGGACCGGGCCGGTGCCGAAGAAGGTGCGCGTCGGGTTCCCCCGGAACATCGTCAGCCCGGTCACCGTGCCCCAGGGCACGCCGACACTTTCCGGGGGCACCACACCGACGGGTCGATCCGGCTGCGTGGTGGAGGAGGTGGTCTCCGGTCCCGTCGTTCCCGTCGCACCGGTGGTCGTTGGATCGAGTCCCCCAAGCGTGGTCACCGGCTCGAAGGTCGTCGTGGTGGCGTCGGGATCGGCAGGAACGACGTCGGCCCCGGCGACGCAAGCGGTGGCGACGAGCGCAGTCGCGACGACGAGCGCGATGAGGCGGGGCATGAGGGGGGAGTGTAGGAAGGGCCCGGGTTTCCGCCGCGGAACCGCAGGGAACGTGGTTCGACGAGGTCCTCGTATGCTCCGGGTCGTGGGCTCGTTCACCCTGCCGAAGCGGCTCCGCCCGCTCCAGTCGCCGTTGGATCGCGTCAAGGCCGCCGATCCACTGCTGATGGCGGCCGCGATCGCCTACAACGCCTTCTTCGCTCTGGTCCCGCTCGCCATCGCAGCCGTCGTCGCCGTCTCGATGCTGGGAGGATCAGGGGAGAGCCTGGCGAGGCTCGAGGACTTTCTCGACGATGTCTTTCCGCCCGAGGTCGCCACGTTCGTCGGCGATATCCTGGAGGAGGCGAGTGAGCTGGTGGGCGACTGGCAGGGACCGGTCATCGCGATCTCGCTCCTCGTTGCGCTCTACTCCGGATCCCGCGGTATCTATGCGGTGCAGAAGGCGTTGCGCCAGATCCAGGGTGTCGAGGAGGACCGGCCGTACTGGCACGCCCGCGGCCTCGGGATCCTCTTCACGCTCGGTGCCGGTGTCGCCCTGGTCGGTGGCTACCTCATCCTCCTCTTCGGTCAGTTCTTCGCCGATCTGCTCGAGCGCTACGGGCTCTCGCTCGGGTCGATGACCGGGCTCTCGACCGGCATGCTCATCGCCTGGGTGATGCTGTTTCTGTGGGCGATCTACCGGTGGGGCACGCCGGTGCCGTTTCCGCGCTCCTTTCTCTCCGCCCTCGCGGCGACGGTGATCATCGTCCTCATGACCTGGCTGGCTGCCTTCTTCATCCCGAGCCTGGGCTCGAACACGCTTGCCGTGCTCGGCACGGTCGGCATCGTCCTGATCTGGCTCTTCGCTCTCGGATTCGTCGTCGTGGTCGTCCCGGCGTTCGCTGCCCCGGCCGAGGCCGTCATCAGGGGAGTCGAGTGAGCGACGGTACGGCGGAGCGGCGCGCCCAGCTGAAGACCGGGCTCGGGCTGATGGCGCGGACGCTGCGGCAATACCCGCTGACCTCGATGCTGGCGATCATCGGCGCGCTGGTGTGGATGGCGTGCGTGGTGGCGATCCCGATCGTCATCGGCCTGATCATCGACGACGGCATCCTCGCAGGCGACCGCGGGGCGCTGGCCTCACGGGTCGCTCTGTTGCTGGCGATCGGCGCCGTTCAGGCGATCGGGATCGGGGTCAGGCGCTACAACGGGTTCAAGCTGTCCTATCGGGCCGAGACCGACCTCCGCAACCGGATGTTCAGCCACATCCAGCGGCTGGCCTTCACCTTCCACGACGTGACGTCGACCGGGCAGCTGATGGCACGGGCCTCGTCGGACCTGTCCCAGGTGCGGTTGATCTTCGCCCTGATGCCGCTGACGCTCGCCAACCTCCTCATGTTCCTCGTGGTCATGGTCGTGCTGATCGTGATCAACCCGTTGCTCGGGGTGGTTGCGTCGCTCACGGTTCCGGCGCTGGCCCTGACGGCGAACCGATATGCGAGCAAGGTCATCGATCTGTCGTTCTCCATCCAGGAGCGCCTCGCCGATCTGGCCCAGGTCGTCGAGGAGTCGGTGTCCGGCATCGAGGTCGTCAAGGCCTACGGCCAGCAGCGGCGTGCCGAACAGGGTCTCAAGGCGGCGGCGACCGGCATCTACGACAACACGATTGGTGTGGCCAAGCACCGATCGGTATACGCGCCGCTGTTCGAGCTCATCCCCGCCTTCGGCACGATCGCCGTGCTGTGGCTCGGCGGCTTCCTCGTGATCGACGGATCGCTGTCGACGGGAGAGTTCGTCGCGTTCACCCAGTATCTGGCGATGCTCGTTCTGCCGCTGATGATCACCGGCTGGTTCTTCGCCAATCTTCCCCGTGCCGCCGCCGCCGGGGCTCGCATCGTGGAACTGCTGGCCGAGGCTCCCGAGATCGAAGATCCGGAGCACCCGACCCCCCTTCCCGACGGCGGCGGTCGGGTTCGATTCGACGAAGCCTGGTTCGCCTATCCCGGCGGCCTTCCCGTCCTCACCGGCATGGATCTCGTGATTCCGGCCGGGACCACGATGGCGCTGGTCGGATCGACCGGTTCGGGAAAGTCCACGATCGCTCAGCTGGTGCCGCGCTTCTACGACGTCGACGAGGGTTCGGTTTCGATCGACGGTGTCGACGTCCGCGACGTGTCTCTCGACGAGCTCCGCGAGGAAGTGGCGGTGGTGTTCCAGGAGACATTCCTCTTCTCGGCCTCGATCCGCGACAACCTGATGATCGGGGACCCCGGTGCCGACGACAAGGCGATCCGCGCCGCCGCCCGTCTCGCCCAGGCCCACGAGTTCATCTGCGAGCTGCCCGACGGCTACGACACCGTCATCGGCGAGCGCGGCGCCACCCTGTCCGGCGGCCAGCGCCAGCGCCTGGCACTGGCCCGGGGCGTCCTCCGCGATCCGCGGGTGCTGATCCTCGCCGATGCCACGTCATCGGTGGACGCCGTCGTCGAAGCGGACATCCAGGCGGCCCTGCGCCGGGTCATGGAGAATCGAACGACGATCATCATCGCCCACCGCGCCTCGTCGCTGGCCCTGGCCGACCGGGTGGCGTTCCTCGAGGACGGCGTGGTGGTCGCCGTCGGCACCCACGAGGAGCTGCTCGACCGGGTTCCCCGCTACGCCCAGGTCCTCGCCTCGGACGAGGGAACCGGGGTGCTGGTATGAGGTACGTGCAGCATGCCGGCGACTACGAGGTCGAGGACCGGGGCCGCTTGCTGCGGCGTGCGGCCCGGATGGGAAGACCGCTGTGGTGGCCGGCGATCGGTGCGTTCGTCGTGGCCGGGCTCGCCACGCTCGCCAGACTCGCCGGCCCGCTCACCGTGCGGGCCGGCATCGACCAGGGCATCGCCGACGGCGACAAGCGGGCGGTCACGATCGCCGCGCTGGTCTACATCGGGCTGCTCGTCGTGCAGTACGTGCTCTCGGTGATCTCCCGTTACGGGATCTCGTGGGTCGGGGAGCAGTACCTGCTCCGGCTGCGGCAGATCGTCTTCTCCCATCTCATGCGGATGGACATGGGGTTCTTCTCGAAGAACAAGAGCGGGGTACTCGTCGCCCGGATGACCTCCGACATCGAATCGCTCCAGGAGTTCGCCGGTGACGGGGCGGTGATGGCCCTCACCAATGTCCTGACCGTCGTCGGGGTCGCCGTCGCGATGGTCTTCATCGACTGGCAGATGGCCCTCGCCGTGTACATCGTGATCGTGGTCCTGCTCGTGGCCACCGTGATCTTCCAGCGTTACGCGGCCCGCGCCTACGGCCAGGTGCGGGAGCGCATCGGGGCGGTCCTCTCCGGGCTCCAGGAAGGGATCGCCGGGGTCAGGGTGGTGCAGGCCTTCACCCAGGAGCAGCACCAGGCGTCGGACTTCGGGCGGGTCAACGAGGCGTACTACGACGCGAACATGGCGGCGGCGCGGGCCATCTCCTGGTACTTCCCGGTCATCGCCTTCCTCCGGGTCACCGCGATCGCCTCGGTGCTCGTGATCGGCGGGCTGCGGGTGATCGACGGGACGCTGTCCTTCGGGACCGTGGTGGCGTTCCTGCTGTACCTCGACTGGTTCTTCCAGCCGCTGATCAACCTCGCCAACGTCTACAACCTGCTCCAGTCGGC
>CAZCBO010000061.1:0-12503 GCA_964496825.1 uncultured Acidimicrobiaceae bacterium | reverse complement strand
CTAGGTATGAGAGGGCAGGCGCTGAAAGGGCATCTCGACCTCCTGTTGCTGGCGGTCCTGGCGGACGGCGCCAAGCACGGGTACGCCGTGATCGAGGACCTCAGGGAGAAGAGCGACGACACGTTCGATCTCCCCGAAGGAACGGTGTACCCGGCGCTGCACCGTCTGGAGAAGGGCGGCTATCTCAGCAGCGACTGGTCGGTGGTGCAGGGAAGAAGAAGGCGCACGTACCGGCTGACGAACAAGGGCCGGGGTGCGCTGGGTGAGCAGCGCCGTGCCTGGGGCGAGTTCTCGGAAGCGGTGGCCAACGTCCTGAAAGGATCGCCGTGGCCGAGTACGCCCTGATCGACGGTTACCTCGATGCCCTCCGCACCCAGGTGCGGTGGCGGAGGGACGTCGAGGATCTCGTGGCCGAGGTGGAGGATCACCTGTACTCGACGGTCGAGCGGTTCGAGGCCCGGGGGACCGATCGAAAGCTTGCCCAGCGCCAGACCCTGGAACGCTTCGGCGACCCGGACCTGATGGCGGAAGCGTTCGCCTCCACTCCACGAGGAGGAATCGCCGTGCCAACCAAGTTCACCAAGACCGCAGGAACCGCTGCCGTCGCCGGTGCCGCCCTCTGGGCCGCAGCGGTGGCGTACTTCGCCATGGCCGGGCAGCTCGACAGCGAGTGGCTGCCCGTCTTTCTCGTCTTCATGATCCTCGTCGTCGCCGCCGGGGTCATGACCATGATGACCAGCATCGCCCTCCGGGAGCGACACGGAGGGCTGGGCCCCTTGGGCCTTGCCGGCCTGATCATTCTCGGTGGCGGCCTGGCGTTCAGTTTCATTGCCGCCTGGGCCGTGCCCTTCTGGCTTGCCGCCCAGGGAGTCGGCATGCTGTTCATCGCCGTCGCCATGTGGCCGCTCGGCCTTGCACCACGCCCGGCGACCATCGCCTATGGGACGGGGCACATCATCGGGACGATCGGCTTTGCCGTGATCAGGTTCCTCGAGGTGGGCACGCCGGATCAGTGGGGCGACTACCCCGCCGCTGGGATCGGTGCGGCGGTGGGTGTCGTCATCACTGCCTCCGGCCTCCTCGGCATCGGGCTCTGGCTCCGCAGCGAGGAGCCCGCCGAGATCGGAGTCTCGCCCGACGAGGTGCTCACCGCCTAGCTCAACGCCGCCCACTCAGCAGCACCGCCGGCCTCAACCGGGGCCGGCTGCGCTGCGCCTCCAACGTGTGTGCGGGAGAGGGCGTTCGGCGACCCTCTTAAGCACGTGCGACGGTCGGGCGATGGTCAGGCCGTCCGCAGCACCCGCTCCGCCTCGAACCGCACCCGGAACTCGTCGTCGTGGAGCGCCGACTCGACGACGGACCGGCTCGGACCGACCCCGAGGGCGCCGAGTGCCTTGACGGCGCGCCATCGCGACCAGGGGTCCGGGTCGTCGGCGGCCGCTCGCTCGAAGACCTCCCTGAACTGCTCGTCGCCGGTGTCGGCGGCGGCGTCGAGGGCGGTGCGCCGGACCCGCAGCGATCCGTCGGCGAAGCCGCGTTCGACCGCCGACCGTCGGACCGCCGGATCGTCGGACTCGGCGAGGATCGCCACCGCCACGCGACGAACCGCCGCCGATTCCTCGTCGAGAGCGGCGCCGAGCCTTGCCCGGTGACCGGCATCGTTGGGATCGAGGAGGTGGAGCTCGTCGTGGGCGGCATGGGCCACGTGGCCGGCCTCTGCCAGCAGTTCCTCCCGGGTGCGCTCGGGTGCCTCGACCCCCTCGTCCCCTCCGTACAACTCGGTGACGAGGGCGAGGATCGGCTCGACCCGATCCTCCCATGAGCGGTCGATCCCGACGGTGACGAAATCGCCGGCCACCATGACATCGGTGACATCGGGCTCGGCGAACAGCCGCTGCACGCCCTCGTCGTCGATCGAGTCGCCCCGCCGGTACCACATGCCGGGAGCCGGCGTCCCACCGGTCGCAAACCGGACCTTCCGCGGGTGCGGCGTCGCTTCGGGCACGACCGGGCCTTCGAACGCACGATCGAACAGTGACGGAGCGCCCGACCCGGCGCCACCGGCCGTCATCGCAAACCCGCCGTCGCGGGTGCCGTACGCCAGCGTGATCCCGCCGCCGAGATCGTGTTCGACCCATGCGACGGGTTCGGTCACGAGCCCGGCGAGGGCTGCGTCGTCCTCAGCTCGCCACGGCTCCGTCGAGAAGAAGCGTTTGAGCAGATCCTTGAAGGCCGCCAGATCCTCGAACGGGATGTGCGCAGCGACGTCGCCGGTCAGGTACCCCGAAGCCGTCGCCACCAGGTCGCGGGAGGCGATCGCCGCTCGGGTCCGGTCGAAGTCCGCACCGTGCATCGCAGCCATGCTGGCACGGTGTCTGCAGCTAGGGCAGTTTGGCACTACCCTCTCGTGCGCTTAGGGACGTCCCTCGCTCGAGTGGCTTCGGCTGGTTCGAAGTAGGTGAATGAACCCGGCCGAGTGACGGGCCAACGGGGCCCGTCGGAATGCCATAGGAGGCATAGCAAGCATGAACATCTTCGTAGGGAACCTTCCGTTCTCCGCGACGAGCGCCGATCTCGAACAGTTGTTCGGCGAGTACGGTGCCATCGACTCCGCTGCAGTCATCAACGATCGCGAGACCGGGCGGTCCCGCGGCTTCGGCTTCGTCGAGATGCCCGACGCCGCCGAGGCGAACAAGGCGATCGAGGAGCTCAACGGCTACGAGTTCGATGGGCGACCGCTGACCGTCAACGAAGCACGGCCGCGTCGGTAGGAGATCGATGGCCAGAGGCGACGACACCTTCCGCACTCAAGGGACGGTCGTCGAGACCCTGAGGAACGCCGAGTTCCGTGTCGAGCTCGATTCCGGGCTCGAGATCATCGCCAGAGCGTCGGGCAAGATGCGGCGGGGCCGGGGCATCCGGATCATCGCCGGGGATCGAGTCGAGGTCGAGGTCTCCGCGTATGATCCGACCAAGGGCCGTATCGTCTGGCGGCACCGATAGGGCATTCCACCTGTCCGGCCGTGCCCCGTGTACCCGTTGATACCATCTGCGGGTGGAAGGGAGGTCGCAGATGGCAGCCGACGCACCAGAGCCCGACGAGGGCACGGGAGCACGATCACGAGGCTCCCGGTTCCTGAAGACCGTGTTCTGGGTGGGTCTCGCCGCCGGCATTGGCGCGGCGTTCGCCTTTGCCGTCAATCAGCGCCAGCGGTTCGCCGCGATGTCGGATGACGAGATCGGGGCGTTCCTGGCCGAGAAGCTCGGTGAGAAGGTGCCCCAGGAGCAGCTCACCCAGATCCAGGACACCGTGATCTCCAAGATCCGCGGATATCCGACGGCACCGCAGACTGCCGCGGTGACCGGCACCGTGACCTATCGCGAGCGGATCGCCATGCCCGAGGACGCCGTGGTGATCGTGAGCCTCGAGGACACCTCGTTGATGGACGTCCCCGCCGAGCAGATCGGTGTCCAGGTGATCGAGTCGCCGGGAAACGTGCCCGTGTCGTTCTCGGTCGGCTTCGTCCCCGCAGCGATCGTCGACAATCACAGCTACTCGGTGCGGGCGACGATCACGTCAGGCGATCGGTTGTTGTGGACCACCGACACCAACTATCCGGTGATCACCCGCGGCAACCCGCTCACCGCAGATCTCCTGCTCGTCGCCGTCCCTGAGCCGGTGGACCAATAGCCCGAGAACCCCCTCCGCCCTCCGGCCTGAGCCGGAGGGCGGATCCCGAGTGGGGGTTTCGCGAGGGGTCAGGAGGCTGCGCGGGAACCTCCTAGACCGGGACGATCTCGTTTGTGAGCATTCCGATCTCCCATTCCCGGTCGAAGGCCATCACCGGCTGCATCGGGGCAGCAGGCTGGTTTTCCCCTGCCAAACGGGCATCGGCGCCGGGCGCGCCAACCCTTGAGTGCGTGCCTGCGAATTACGCGTTTGGACTAGAGAGCGCTAGTCAGTGGTCGAGGAGCCGGAGCGCTGCTGCGATCGTTTCGATCGACTCGACCGTGATCGGGTCGACGACCAGCTGGATGTGGTCGGCGCCCACAGCGGCGAACTCGCCGAGCGCCCCGGCCAGCGCCTCGGCATCACCGTGCAGCGGCACCGACCCCGGGCGACCGGGGCTTCCCGCGATCCGTCCTTCACCGCCCGGGAACTGCCAGAGCACGGCGGCGGTCCTGGCCACGTCACCCGGCTCCCGGCCGGCGTCGACACAGGCGGCATCGATGTCGTCGTTCAGCGCAGCGAAGCCCGCGGGCGTGTTGCCGAACCATGCGTGCCACACGTTCCACTGGTCGACGTGGGGGAGGGTGATACCGAGCATCCGGGGACCGATCGACCCGACCATCAGCGGCGGGCCGCCGGGACGGGGCGGCGGTTCGAGTACACAATCCCGCAGGGTGTAGTACTCGCCGGCGAAGTCGATGGCCCCCCGGCGCAACAGGGTGCGAATGATCGTGAACGCTTCGGCGAATCGGTCGACGCGGTGGTCGAAGGGAAACCCGAAGGCCGCGTACTCGGATTCGTTCCATCCGGCGCCGAGACCGAGGATCAGGCGCCCGTCCGAGATCTCGTCGACCGTTGCCGCCTTCTTCGCCAGCATCGCCGGGGCGTGAAAGCTCGTCGACGCGACGAGCGGCCCAAGCCGGATTCTCGTCGTGACGGCGGCGAGGGCGGCCAGCATCGACCATGCCTCCCAGGGTCCGGTGGTGCCCTCGTCGGTCCGGTACAGCAGGTGGTCACCGACCCAGAGCGAGTCAAGGCCGCCCTCTTCGGCGGCGATGGCCATGTCCCGGATCTCGGGCCAGTCGACCCGGCGCTCGATCTCGGGGAGCTGAACGCCGACGGCCAGGGGACGGGTCACCGCAGGGTCACACCGGCGGTGTTCCGGGCACGTCGATGAGCGGTCCACCGTCGAAGTCAGGATCCTCCGCATCGGCTGCCTCGACGTGTTCACGACGGACACCCATGAGGAAGAGGATGGCGTCCAGGAAGGGGACGGTGAGGGCGGTGTCTGCGCTCGAGGAGACGACCGGCTTGGCGTTGAACGCGATGCCGAGGCCGGCAGCGGCGAGCATGTCCAGGTCGTTGGCACCATCACCCACGGCGACGACCTGGTTGAGCGGAACGCCCTCCTCCCCGGCGATCCTGCGCAGGAACTCGGCCTTGGCGGGCGCGTCGATGAACGCACCCGTCAGCCCACCGGTGAGTCGCCCGCCTTCGATCTCGAGCGTGTTCGACAGCGAGTAGTCGATTCCGAGGTCCGACGCCAGCCTGGTGGTGAAGCGGGTGAATCCCGCCGAGACGATGGCGGTGATCATCCCGAGTCGCTTCAGGGTGCGCACGAAGGTGCGGGCGCCGCTGGTGAGCACGATCTTGTCGTGGACGCGTGCGATGGCCGACTCGTCGAGGCCCTCGAGGAGCGCCACCCTGCGTCGCAGCGACTGTTCGAAGTCGATCTCACCTGCCATCGCCGCCTCGGTGAGCGCAGCCACCTCTTCGCCCACACCGGCCTCGGCGGCGAGCAGGTCGATGACCTCGTCCTGGATGAGGGTCGAGTCAACGTCCATGATCACCATCCGCTTGGCACGACGTGCCAGATCGTCGAGCTGGATGGCGATGTCGACGGGAAGCCCGGCGGCGGCCTCGACGAGCCCGGCCCGCAGCCGGTCTAGATCGTCGAAGGAGACGAGCAGCTCGTAGCTGACGACCGGGTAGCGGGACAGGCGGTAGATCCGTTCGATGTTGGCCTCGGCGGCGGCGATCGCCCCGGCGACCATGCCGAAGTCGATCGGGCGGATGGTGACGGCGATCATCGTGACGACGGCGGTCGGTCGCGATGGAGTCGGTGCATCTTCGACGACCTCGAAGTCCACGTGCAGGTCGTTCTCCCACCCGAAGAGAAGGAGGTCCCGGATGGTGGCACGCTCACCGGCCACCCCGATCAACACGTTCAGGGTCAAGCGCCCGCGAACGACGATCTGCTCGACGTCGTAGATGTCGGACTCGCTGGCGGCGAGCACACCCATGAGGGCAGCGGTGATGCCGGGCCGATCGGGCCCGTGCAGCGAGACGAGGATGGTGGAGCGCTCGGTCACGGGGCCGAGGCTAAACAAGACCGACGGCTCCGCACCGCCCATCGCGCGTGCCTTCGACGCGTGGGTGCGACCTCAGGCGTGGATCTCGAGGATGTCCCCGTCCTCGACGACGTGATCCTTGCCGACCTGTTGGCCGTCGTAGGAGTCCGAGCCCCAGATGCGGGCATGGTGGAACCCGGCGGCGAGGTCACGGTGGACGAGCCGGGCCACGTCCCCGACCGTCGCCCCGTGTCGCACCGTGTAGGGACGACCCAGATCCGGCTCTTTGCCGGGAACCTTGGTGTAGACCCGGACGATCTCGAGGTTCCTGAACAGCCAGGCCCCGATCTCGTCGAGTCCTTCTCCGGTGGCAGCCGAGACGGCGAGCGACGGGAAGTGGAGATCGGCGAGCTCGGAACAGGCAGCGAGCTCGCCCTCGACGTCATCGATCAGATCGCTCTTGTTGGCCAGCACCAGGGTCGGGAGGGTGACCGTGAACGGATCGTCGTCTTCGCCGTCCCCGAGCTCCCAGGATCCGGTGAGCGTCACCCTTCGATCGTCGAGGATCTCGCGCAGCGCGATCAGCCCCTCGACACAGCCGGGCTGGGTGAGGTCGACGACCAGGAGGGCGCCGTCCGCCGATTGCAGTGTGTTGCCGATCCAGGGGATCGGGTGCTGCGGAGACACCGGGGGCAGGTCGACCAGCTGAAGGTGAGCGTCCTCGACGGTGAGCATTCCGGGCTCGGGGTACTGGGTGGTGAACGGGTAGTCGCCGACCTGGCTGTGGGACCCGGTCAGGGCGACATGAAGGGTCGACTTACCCGTGTTGGGCGGCCCGATCATGGCCACCTGTGCCGCCCCATCGGGGTGGATGTAGGTCGTGGGCCCGGTTCTCGCTCCGGCCTTCACCGGGGCGGCGAGCTCTGCCCTGAGCTCCTTGATCCTGGTCTTGATATCGGCCCGGAGATGCTCCGTTCCTTTGTGCTTCGGGATGGCCCGGTGCATCTCACCGAGCAGCGCCAGGCGCTCCTGCGGATCCCTGGCCCGCTTGAAGGCGGCCTCGGCCTTCTTGTATTCGGGCGTCAAGTTGGCCGGCATGGGGCCATGTTACGAAGACTCGGTAGGGTGAAGGCAGGGAGGTGCCCATGAGCACGAACTGGACGGCTCCGGTCCCTGAGACCCATCGCAACTGGGTGAGCTGGATCTTCTTCTTCCTGGCCGTGGCCGCCGCGATCGCGTCGTTCCTCGATGCGGCGCGCTACATGGGCTGGATCTCGGTGGCGTCGATCGGCTAGATCGACTTCTTCGTCGAGGACGCGCAGTGGCTGGGAGCGCTGTGGGCCGGGCTGATCGGTGTGCTCTGGGTGATCGTCGCCGGCTGGATCTGGAGCGGCGACACCCGGGGGTGGATGTTCGTGGTCATCCTCGCCGCCCTGAACATCTTCCTCCTGCTGCTCTCGCTCCTCGGGTCGACCTCCTTGGAGAACATCTGGCCCGAGCTGGTGATCAGCGGCCTGCTGCTCGTCCTCGCCTTCCTGCCGGGCACCAAAGCCGTGTTCGGCGCCGACCAGCCGACGTATTGAGCGGCTGGATCATCGTCGGGATCGTCGTTGTCGGCGTCGGGGCGGCCGGCTACGGCCTGCACCGGGCCGCCCTCTGGGCCGAAGGCAGGGGCTGGATCTACTACCGGAGGGACCGTCCCCGGCCGCTGCCGATGGGAATCCTCGAGGAGCTCTACCAACCCTCCATCGAGCACACCGTCGTCGAGCTCAGCGATGAGGCGATTCGCGCCGAGCACGAGGAGTCCGGCGCCGACCCCCACGACCCGTGAAGGTCAGCGGCTGAGCAGCGGAACCTCCACGGCACTATCGGCCGCCCCGGCCACCGCCCACGCGGCGGCGAAGAGAGGCTCGGAGGCGTCGAGCTCGACTTCGATGCTGTCGAATCGCTCCGAGCCGCCGTTGGTCTCGAAGCTCATGGTGGTGTCGATGCCGTCGTAGCACCCGCGACACTCGCCCTCGGGCAGGCGGCTCCTGAGCGCATCGAAGTCGGTCGCGGCGACGACCGCGGCGAGGTCGACGACGAGGCCGGGGTCGATGGTGCCGGTCCCGATGGGATCGACATCGTCCCCCACGAACCGGTAGGCCTCGACCGTGCCATCGCCGAACACGACGAGCCGGGTGCAGTTCGGTCCCATCTGGGCGCATCCCCCACTCGATTCGACGGTCACGACGACCTCCGTGGGAGCAACGCCGACCGATACGTCCGCACTGCCGCATGCCGCCAGGAGCAGTGCGGTTCCGATCGCGAGTCGCTTGATCATGGTGGTGAGACGCTACCCGGCCGTGCCGGGTTCCCGGGACTGAGGAAGATCACGGGGATCTCACGGCTCGTCCGCGCCTGATATGTGGCGTAGCCGGGATGGGCGGCGACGGCCCTCGGCCACCACTGCGCCCGCTCGGCGGGATCGGCCGTGCGGGCGATGACCGGGCGGCGCTCGCCGAGCACCTGCAGCATTGCGGCGGGCCTGGAGAGGAGGTTCAGGTACCACTCCGGGTGGTGGTTCCTGCCACCGTACGATGCGATGACCACCAGGTCGGCCTCGTTCTCCAGGTAGAGGAGCGGGACCGTGTGCGGCTGCCCGGTGCGGCGGCCGGTCGTGGTGAGCAGGCACATGTCGTTGTTGACGAGGCGTCGCCCGATACGGCCGCCGGTGGCGCGGTAGACGGCGGTGTGCAGTGCTGACAGGTACTTGACGGTGCGGTCTTGCATGGGATCTCGACGGCCAGAGCATATGCATTGACGGCATCGCGCGAGCGCAGCCGACTACGCTGCTCCCCCGTCACCCGACGAGGGGAGTCTTTCCATGGGCGATATCGACTGGACGCACCTGTTCTTCCAATTCGATGGCCGGATCAACCGGGCGAAGTGGTGGCTGGGTGCGGTGATCCTCTGGGTCGTTGAGGGCATCATCTTCGCAATCGTTCGCGACAACACGGGGATCGTCAGCCTGGTCTCCTTGGTGTTCCTGTGGCCCAGCCTTGCGCTGGGCATCAAGCGCTTCCACGATCGCGACAAATCCGGTTGGTGGGTGCTGATCGGCTTGATTCCGATCATCGGCTTCTTCTGGCTCCTGATCGAGCTCGGGTTCCTCGAGGGGACGAAGGGGCCAAACCAGTACGGTCCCGACCCCCTCGGCAGTGGCATGGGCGAGATGGGCGGAGGACGCTCCGGCCAAATGGACGCTTAGGCGCCCTCACCATCCGACCGATACGCGCTCGGCAGGTGCCCGCGCCGCCTTATGCTCCCGGGCCGTGACCGCCAGATCGAGGAGATGACCGAGCCGTGAGCTATGGACCCGCCCGCTCCGTCGAGGCGCACGACGCCGACGCCGGAGGCCACGTCGCCTACTGGTTCTTCGGCGTCCTCGGCGCCCTCACCGCTGCCACCGGGCTCTGGCTCTCCTTCGCCCCGAGCTCGGGGGAGCTGTCGCTGATCGTCACATCCGTCGACGTCGCCGAGATCTCCGACCTCCTCGGCCCGGGGCTCTTGCTCGCCGGCGGAGCCCTCATAGCTGCTGCCATGTTCGCCGGAGCATGGCGCGACTACTGGTTCGATGAGAACACGCTGTTGGTGATCGTTCAGGGCCTGCTCGGCCTCGTCGGGGTTGCGGCTGTGGTGCTCGGCGTGCTCGGCATCCTCGACCGGATCGATCTCGTCACGATCCCGGGACTCCCGATCTGACCGTGCGCAGCAGGCCCCCGCTCGACGAGGTCCGACGCATCTACGCCGATGCGAAGACGATCGCGGTCGTCGGTGCCTCGCCCGACCCGGAGAAACGCGCTCACATCGTGCCCGCGTACATGCAGGAACAGGGCTATCGGATCATTCCGGTCAACCCCAATCACGCGGAGATCCTCGGCGAGAAGGCGTATCCCACCCTCGAGGACATCCCTGAGCCCGTCGACATCGTGGATGTCTTTCGACCGCCGCCGGAGGCTCCAGGCATCGCCGCCTCTGCCGTCGAGATCGGAGCCAAGGTGCTCTGGCTCCAGGTCGGCATCGCCTCGGAGGAGGCGGGTCGGATCGCAACCGAGGCCGGCCTCGACTTCGTCATGGACAACTGCATCGGCGTGATGCACGCCAAGCTCGGCCTCGGCCCGGGGCCGGGTCACTGAGCCTCGCTCAGAACCTCCGTCGGTAGCCCATCGCCTCGCGGACCCGCTCCTCGGCCATCGAGGTGCCGACCGCGGAAGGCAGTGCACCCGAGGCGCGCATCCTGACGAGCACCTCGCGGGTGTTCTCGCGGATCCGTTCCTCGATCATCTCGAATGCCAAGGCCCTGGTTCCACCGGCGTACTCCACGGCTCCACAGATCACGCCGCCGGCATTGACGATGAAGTCGGGCAGCATCACCACGCCGCGCTCGTGCAGAATGCGCTCTCCCTCGACCGTCGCCGGGATGTTCGCCCCGGGGAGGACGAGGTTGGCGTGAACCATCGGGGCCGTCCGCCGGGTGAACACATCGGGCCGTGCGGCCGGGATCCAGATGTCGGCTGGATGGGCGATCATCGCATCGGCGTCGATCGGAGTGCCGTCGGGGAACGACCCGACCGGGTTCCCCTCATCCTTCCACAGCAGCAGCTTCTCGACCTCGAGGCCATCCCAGTTTGCGATTCCGCCCTTGCTGTCCGAGACGGCGACGATCACGGCGCCGCGATCGCCGAGGAAACGGGCCGCATGCGTGCCGACGGCGCCGAAGCCCTGGACGACGACCCGGGCGCCGTCGAGGCGGATCAGTCCCTCCTCGTCGGCGACCTCGGCGGCGACGGCCAACCCGAAGGCGGTTGCCCCGAGCGTGTCCAACGGGATGCCACCGAGGGTCTTCGGGAGCCCGACGACGCGCCCGGTCTCATCGTTGAGTGCAGCCATGCACTCTTCATCGACCCCCATGTCCGGTCCGGGGATGTAGTCGATCATCGGCCGGATGGCCCGGCCAAGGGCGCGGATCAACCGGAGCTTCTCCTCCTTTGGCATCGCCGGATCACCGAAGATCCCGGACTTCCCGCCGCCGTGGGGGAGCCCTGCGGCGGCGTTCTTGAAGGTCATGGCTCTGGCGAGTCGAGCGACCTCGGTCACGGTGATGTCCTCCGCCATGCGGATCCCACCGATGGATGGGCCCGCCGCGGTGTTGTCGACCACCACGATCGCCTCCAGCCCCACGTCTGGTTCGCGGATGAACGCGATCTGCTCGGGTCCCAGGTCGTCCGACAGCAGGCGCCATTCCTCGATGTGCATCGCACCTCCCTTGGGTTCTGAGATCATCGAACCGTGAAGCGGCGCGGAGGACTAGGGGAGAGAGTCACGAGTCGCGTGCGCGATGGACCTACTCCAGGGCCGTTTCGAGCACCGACGAGATGTCGTCGAGGGGATGGAAGCTCATCGACTCGCTGATCGACTCGGGCAGCTCGTCGAGGTCGTCGACGTTGCGGGCGGGGATGATGACATCGGTCAGCCCGGCCCGGTGGGCCGCCAGCACCTTCTGCTTGACCCCGCCGATCGGCAGCACGCGACCGCGGAGGGTCAGCTCGCCGGTCATCCCGACCGTGTCCTTGACCTTGCGCCCGGTCAGCAGGCTCACCAGAGCGGTTGCCAGGGTGATCCCGGCCGATGGCCCGTCCTTGGGGATGGCGCCCGCGGGCACGTGCAGGTGGACGGCCTGGTCGAGGTGGGTCGGATCGATGCCGAGCTCGGCGGCGTTCGAGCGGACGTAGGAGAGGGCGATCTCTGCGGACTCTCTCATCACGTCCCCGAGCTGGCCGGTGACGGTCAGCTCCTGGGAACCCGGCATCACCGAGGCCTCGACGAACAGGACGTCGCCCCCTGCACCGGTCACGGCGAGCCCCGTGGCCACCCCTGGAACCCGGGTGCGCTCGCCGGCTTCGTCGCGGAACACCGTGGGCTTGCCGAGGAAGTCGACGAGATCGGCGTCCGTGATATTCACCGTGTCGGTGTCTTCGGTGGCGATCTTCGTGGCACTCTTCCTGGCGAGCTTGCCGAGCATGCGCTCCAGCCCGCGGACCCCTGCCTCGCGGGTGTACTGCTCGATGATGGAAGCCAGGGCCTCGTCGGTGACCGACACCTCGTCTTCCTCGAGCCCGACACTGCTCAGGCGCCGCGGGAGGAGGTGGTCCCTGGCGATGGCGACCTTCTCCTCGTCGGTGTAGCCATCGAGCCGGATGACCTCGGTACGGTCGAGGAGCGGCCCGGGGATGGTCTCGACGACGTTGGCGGTGGCGATGAACAGCACGTCGGAGAGATCGAGGTCGAACTCCAGGTAGTGATCACGGAAGGTGTGGTTCTGAGCAGGATCGAGCACCTCCAACAGAGCGGAGGACGGGTCACCGCGCCAGTCGGACCCC
>CAZCBO010000060.1:0-12629 GCA_964496825.1 uncultured Acidimicrobiaceae bacterium | reverse complement strand
GTCCAGCGGGTCTTGATGCCGCTCAGCTCGGCCGCCTCGGGGTTGCCTCCGATGGCGAAGACGTAGCGACCGAACCTGGTCCGGGTCGCGATGAACGTCATGACGAGCGTGACGCCGATCAAGACGATGACCGGCCACGGCACGCCGGATGCGATCTTGAGACCACCCTCCGGCTCGGTGATGCCGTTCTCCTGAGCATATCGAGTGGCGAGGGGGGCAGGCCAGAGGTAGCTATTGAACACCCACACGGCGGCCAGCACCGCCGCGACGCCCAGCGCTCCGATCAGCCCCTCAGCCCACATGGGACGCACGGGGAAGCCGAACTTCTGGCGCTGTCTCCGCTTGTTCACGAGATAGGCGACAACGGCAATGCATCCGATGAGACCGATGACCAGGCTTGCGGTGCCTCCGATGGATCCGCGCGGGCCGCCACCGAGCAAGCGGTAGGTGGGATCCACAGGGGCCACGGTCGCCCCTTCGCTGATGACCCACGTGAGACCGCGGAAGGCGAGGAGCCCGCCGAGGGTGACGACGAACGACGGAACGCCGATGTAGGCGATGATGAACCCCTGGAGTCCGCCGAGCGCCGCACCGATGGCGATGCCGAGGGCGAGGGCGATGATCCACATCAGCGGATGGCCCAATCCGATCCAGTTGGGCAGCACCTTGACCATCAGGACCACGCTGGTGAGGGCGACGACCCCGACGATCGAGCCCACCGAGAGGTCGATGTTCCTGGAGACGATGACCAGCGTCATCCCGGTGGCGATGATGGCGATGGAAACCATCTGGACCGACAGGTTCACCAGGTTGACCGGCTCGAGGATCCTGCCTCCGGTAGCGATGGCGAAGCCGGCCATGATGGCGATCAGCGCGACGATCATGCCGACGAGGCGCAGGTCGACCTCGGCCGCCTGCACGGCTCCCCTCAGCCCGGAGCGTCGGGCGGTCTCGGTCTCCTGAGAGCTTTCTTCCTCCAGATCGCTCTCGACGTCCGCCACATCGGTCATGGCATCACTCTACTTCCGCCTCGATCGGAGCTGCCCCCGGGAGGCGCCGACGCCCAGAGCAGCGCCCCGCGCTCCGGAGAGCGCGGGGCGCCACATAGGTCTCGACTCAGGCGCAGTCGGTCGCGAATGTCGTGTCGGCTCCCGCGCAGATCTCATCTTTGGGGAACCATCCCGCATCGATGGGAATGTGCAGGTCGGCGACTTTGACCGGTGTCGGCTTCAGAATGATCGACCACACCGGAGGACCCGCCGTCCCGTCCGGGAAGATGCTGTCGAACTGCGTCGCGCTACTGCTCTCCACGCCGGTATGGGATCCGAGCGTGCCATCGAACGTGATGTCCTCGAGCGCAGTGCCCTGGGTGAGCTGATAGGCAACCTCCCCGCCGACGACTCCGAGCTCGTTCGAGTCCTTCCACACCGACACGAGCTGGGTCCCGAGCGCCACGCGGTTGAGGGCTGCGAGGTCCCCGTCCTGTCCGGTCACCGGGACGGTGCCGGCAAGACCCACCTCGTCGAGCGCCGACACCACGCCTCCGGCCATGTTGTCGTTCTCGGAGATGACGCCCTGGATGTCGTTGTTGTTCGCAGCCAGACACGCCGTCATCATGTTCCTGGCGTTCTCCGGGTCCCAGTCGTCGTTGAAGTCCTCGCAGACGATGGTGATCCCGGGGAACTGGGTCAGGATGGGATCCATCCCGTTGCGAAGGAACGTGGCGTTCGGATCGCCCGAGTGCCCCTTGACGATGGCGTAGTTGCCCTCGGGGACCACCTGCGTGATCTGCTCCGCCATGACCGTCCCCACTCCAACGTTGTTGAAGCTGAGATAGAAGGCGTAGTCGTCCGGGATCAGCCGGTCGTAACCGATCACTGGGATACCCGCGTCCTCGGCCTCCTGGACGGCAGGGAGGATTCCCTTGGTGTCCTTGGCCAGGATGATCAGCGCGTCGACGCCCTCGGCGATCAGCGAGCTCACATCGGTCAGCTGCTGCTCGGCGGAGTCGTTCGCGTCGCGCTCGACCACGGTGCAGCCATGCGCGGCCAGCGTCTCTTTGATCTTCGGCTGGTCGGCCTTCGCCCAACGGGGCTCGTTGAAGTTGTTCCAGGAGATGCCGACGACGCAGTCCTCGCCGCCACCAGCTTCACCTGACTCGTCGTCTCCACAAGCGGCGGCCACCATCGCTAACGCCACAATGAGCACGATGACGCGCCATACGGGTTTCGCCATTGTTGATCCTTCCTCCTCCTTGTGCCGCCCGAGACGGGTCGGCAGGACGGAGACATTAGTCTGCGCGGGTCGGGCTTGCATGCCCTCCGACCCGTCGATCCGGACACCGCCGGTGCGTCACCGATTCAGGGATATCTCAGTTCGTCGAGGATGAGCCACTCCCCGACGCTGTTCCTGGAGAGGACGAACGCGGTCTCGAACTTGGCCGATTCCCGAGACGACTCGGCCCCGCCGACGTCGTAGGTGACGGTCTCGACGGTGCCCGTCGCGTCGAACCCGAGATCGACGAACTGGCCGGCCTCGATCACTCGCAGATGCAAAGACTCGAATCTGTAGTCCGAGGCGACCCACACCCCGGTAGCGGCTGATTCTTCTATCCGATCCTGCATCTCGGCGAGCCGGGGCCCGATATCGGCGGCAAGCAGCAGCCCCGACTCCCGACGACGCATCGCCTCGGCCTCGACCGCGAGACTCTCCGCCAGCCTGACGGCGAGATCCTGGGCGGTTCGAGAGGTCATGTCGCTGTTGAGCGCCGCCACATTGTCATCGATGGTCACGGCCGGAAGCGCCCCGGGATCGATCTCAAGGGCAACATCAACCGATCCGGCCGTCGGCATCGCCCCGGCCGCCTCCCGCGCCGGTGTGCCGGCAGCAACGACCATGGTGGCAACCGCTACGAGTACCGCCCCACCCAGGACACCCCGCCGGAAGGATCGCAGAGGGGTCAGCGTCGCGCCATGTGCGCTGGTGACCCTGCGCACGAACTCGGACGTGCGCGACCAAGTCTTATCACCCTCAGGGAAGGCGCGGTCGAACAGGCGCCGCGTGGGGCTCATCAGGGCCAGACCGGCCAGGAGGGCGACCTTGGCACCGAACTCCGTGGCCTGCGGAGCAATGAGCAGGGTGCACACGATGGCGACGGAGACGGCGAACAGCACGCGCGCCACCCTCCCGGTGGGGATCGTCTTCGGGTCGGTGATCATGAAGAACAGGAAGAAGAGGATCTCGGGCGACAACACCACGACCCACCAGAACTCCGATCCGCACACCGGGTCGAGCGACCAGCGTGCCGTGAAGCAGTGCCCCGAGGCCGCAAGCAATCCGAGCCCGGCGGCGATCGTCAGCCAGAAGGCGATCGTCATCGGGAACAGATCGAGCCGGTAGGCGATCACGAGACCGCCCGTGAGGATGATCGCGTAGGCGGCGACCATCGCAGGATTGCTGAGCGGTGCCCACCAGAAGTCCAGTGGCTCCGCCCTCGTGCTCCCCAGGAGCAGGAAGGCAACAACGAGGGCCACGTTCGAGGGATTGAAGACATGGGTGCCCCGGTAGCGGACGGCGTACTTGGAGAGCAGCGCCAACGCCCCGACGAGGACGAACAGATACCAGCCGCGCCACGACCAGTAGTCGCCGCCCTCGGTCCCCGCCGCCCTCAGGATCAACGCGATGCCTGCGACCGTGTTGAGGGCGCTCGCCGGCCACACCAGCTTGCCGGTGCGGTACAGGGTCCAGGATCCCTCGATGAGCGCGCCGGCAACGAGCGCAGCGAGGATCTGTGGGATCGACACCCGGAAGTCGAGGCCGATCACGCCGATGGCGAGGACGGATAAGACGGTGGCGGCAACGACGAGGCGAGGGTCACGCCAGCTCGGCAGCTCGATCGGAACGGTCCTCTCCCCGAAACGCAACGTTGCCGTGCTCATGGACGAAACCGTAGTCAGGGGCCGGGCTTGAGGCATCAGCCCAATCGTCACGAGCAGACTATGGGACACTGTGCGGATGGACGATGTCGCCCTGACCGAGGAGACCGTCGATGCCAAGCAGACGGCGCGGAGCGGCCTGTGGCTCGGCGCCGGGGCAATCACTGGCGTCGCGGTGACGCTCGGTCTCATCGTGCTCGGCGCTACGACTCTGCCCTCCCAACCACCTGCGACAATGGCCCCGCCCCGGTTCGTCGAAGAGTCGGCCGTGGCCGGTGTCGCTCACACCTACGAGGGCGAGTTCACCTTCTTCGTCGGCGGCGGCGTTGCCGTCTTCGATTGCAACGACGATGGCAGGCCCGATCTCTACTTCGCCGGCGGCGCCAACCCGGCGGCTCTGTACCGCAACGAGAGCGCGGCAGGTGGTCCACTTCGCTTTGAGGTAGTTACCGGCCCGGCCGCCGACTTGACCGAGGTTACCGGCGCCTACCCGATCGACGTCGACTCCGATGGCCTGGTCGACCTCGCCGTGCTGAGGGTCGGGGAGAACGTGGCCCTGAGAGGTACCGGTGACTGCGGGTTCGAGCGTGCCAACGAGGCGTGGGGGCTCGACGGCGGCGACGCCTGGACCGTGGCCTTCAGCGCCACCTGGGAAGATCAAGCGACTCTGCCGTCCCTTGCCTTCGGCAACTACGTGGCCCTCGACGCGGATGGTGAGCCGGCCGACACCTGCGCCGATCACGCCCTGTTCAGGCCCGGCGGACCCGACGGCTACGCCGCGCTCACAACGCTCACTCCTGGCTGGTGCACCCTGTCGATCCTGTTCAGCGACTGGGACCGATCCGGCGTCGCCGACCTGAGGATGACCAACGACCGCCACTACTACCTCACCGGCGAGGACCAGCTGTGGGACATGAGCCGGACGACGCCTCGCCTGTACACCCACGACGAGGGATGGCAGGAGCTCCGCATCTGGGGAATGGGCATCGCCAGCCAGGACATCACGGGGGACGGTTTGCCCGAGGTGTTCCTCGCCAGCCAGGCCGACAACAAGCTGCAGACGCTCGCAGATGGCCCAAGCGAGCCTCGCTACCGCGACATCGCCCTCGCCTCGGGGGCGATCGCCACCCGGCCCTTCACCGGAGCGGACACGACGCTCCCCTCGACCGCATGGCACGCCGAGTTCCAGGACGTCAACAGCGACGGCTACGCCGATCTCTACATCGCCAAGGGGAACGTCGAAGCCCAGTTCGGCTACGCCGACCGGGATCCGAACAACCTCCTCATCGGCCAGCCGGACGGAACCTTCGTCGAGGCGGCTGAATCCGCCGGGATAGTCAACTTCGCCAGGACTCGCGGCGCCGCGCTCGTCGACCTGAACCTCGACGGGATGCTCGATCTGGTCGAGGTGGATCGACGCGAGCCGGTGAAGGTGTATCGCAGCGTGGGTTGGGGCAACGCTGACAAACCTGAGCCGATGGGCAACTGGGTGGCTGTGCAACTCGAACAGCCCGGAGCCAACCGGAACGCCATCGGGTCATGGATCGAGGTCGCGACCGCCAACGGCGACGTGATCCGGGAGGTGACGATCGGCGGCGGTCACGCCGGCGGACAGCTGGGATGGATCCACTTCGGGCTCGGTGACACCCCGAGTACCCGGATCAGAGTGCAGTGGCCCGACGGCGAGCGGGGTCCATGGCAGACGGTCGACGCCAATCAGTTCGTCAGGATCGAGCGCGGAGCGGACACCGCCGTGCCCTGGTTGCCCTGACCGTGGGATGATGCGGTCGTGACCGTGTCGCACCTCGCCAGGGTCGAGCTGCCCGACTTCGGGATGCCGGAGTCCATGCCGGTGATCCCGGCGGAGGTCTACGCCGGCCGCATGGAGCGTCTGGCGAAGCGAGCCGCCGAACACGGCTACGAGAGGATCCTCGTCTACGCCGATCGCGAGCACAGCGCCAACCTGTCGTATCTGACCGGCTTCGACCCGCGTTTCGAGGAGGCGCTGCTCATCGTCGGCGGTGGCGCCGAGCCGCTCATCCTCGTCGGCAACGAGTGCGTCGGGATGGCGCACGCCGCCCCCATGCCGATGCGGATCGAGCTGTTCCAGGATCTGAGCCTTCCCAGCCAGCCGCGGGACAAGTCACGGCCTCTCGGCGAGATCCTCGGCGACGAAGGTATCGGAGCGGGAAGCCGGGTCGGCGTCATCGGCTGGAAGTCGTACTCGCGGCCCGGGATGCTCGATGTACCCGCTTTCCTCGCCGACGAGCTGCGACGCAACATTGGAGATACGGACGCCATCGCCAACGCGACCGGGATGCTGATCGACGCCGCAGACGGGTTGCGGGTGATCAACGAGGTCGAGCAGCTCGCGGCCTTCGAGTACGCCGCCTGCCAGACCTCGAACGGGGTACGGAACCTGCTGTTCGGCCTGAAGCCCGGTATGACGGAGCAGGAGGCGGTCCGGCTCCTCGAGTGGAACGGCAGCCCGCTCTCGTGCCACCTGATGCTCACCGCCGGTGAGCGCGCCACGCTCGGCCTGCTCAGTCCCGGGGATCGCCCGATCGAGCGGGGCGATCGCTTCACCGTGGCCTTCGGCATCTGGGGGGCGCTGAACTGCAGGGCCGGGTTCGTCGTCGAGGACGCCTCCGAGCTACCAGCCGACATCCAGGACTACGTCGAGAGGCTCGTCGTCCCCTATTTCACCGCAGTTGCCGAGTGGTACGAGGCGATGCACATCGGCCAGACCGGGGGGGTGCTCCAGGAGATCGTGGACCGCCACCTCGGCGACCCCTTCTTTGGGATCTTCCTCAACCCGGGCCACCAGATCCATCTCGACGAGTGGGTGAACTCACCGGTCTCCCCCGGCTCGACGATCGAGCTGCAATCGGGCATGGCGTTCCAGGTCGACATCATCCCGGCCACCGGTACCGACTACTTCACCACGAACATCGAGGATGGCATCGCCCTCGCCGATGAGGCGCTGCGGGACGAGTTCGCGGCCAAGTACCCGGAGGCGTGGAGCCGGGTCCAGGCCCGCAGGCGGTTCATGGCCGACGAGCTCGGTATCGCCCTGCACGAGGACGTGCTGCCGTTCTCCAACATCCCCGCCTACCTGCCGCCATTCCTGCTCCGGCCGGATCACGTGGTGACCCTTGCCGGCTGAACCCGCCTCGAGTTGACCGGCGGTCCCACCAGGGTCTCCTACGCGGGGCGGACGGGTGCGCCGGTTGCGCTCGTGGCCTCCACCGCTGCGGTGGCCCTGATGTTCGCAGCCACCCCGTTCCTCATCCCGACGATCGCTGATCGCTACTCGGTCTCGGACGGCACGGTGGGGTGGGTGTCGGTGGTCCAGGTCGGGGCCTTCGCCATCGCCAACGTGGTGCTCCCGCGGCTCCTCACCCCGACCGGGCGAGTTCTTCGAGTATCGGCGGCGGTGCTCGTCGTCCTCAACGCCCTCTCGATCCTGCCTTCGGTGTTCGGCGTCCTGCTCGGCCTCCGGCTCGTCGCCGGCTTTGCGGCAGGGGCGATGACGTGGATTGCGTACACGGACGCCATGCAGGTGCGGCGGTCGATGGCTGCGGTGGCTGCCACCGGACCGACCGCGGTGCTCCTCGGCTCGCCCGTCCTCGGCATTCTGTCCGGGTGGGGAGATCGGGCGATCTACGTGTTCCTGGCTCTGGCCGCCATCCCGGCGGTGGTGCTCTTCGCCTCGGTGCGCGGGTCGCGGCGTACGAAGGGATCGACCAGCGCATCCCGCTCGAACCGGGTGCTGCTGGCGGCGATGCTCGTGCTCACGTTCTTCGGCTCGGCGCTCTTCGTGAACGAGGCCCTCGTGGCACGAGACATCCACGATCTCGAACCCGGTGTCGCGTCCCTCGCCTTCAGCCTCAACGCCGCCGGCGGGCTCATCGGCGCCCGGCTGTCCACCAGGCACCGGCATCCCGGCTGGTGGCTCGTCACCATCGCCCCCGCCGCGTTCCTCACCGTCAATGGGCCCGCCTGGGTGTACTTCCCTGCCATGGCGTGGTGGGGATTCGCCTTCTGGATGGGCATACCGGGAGTGCTGCAGATGCTGTCGGACCGCTCGCTCCAGCCTGACGAGCGGGCCGGTGATACGCAAGCCCTCATGGCCGTTGGTCGCGCCATGGGGCCGGCGATGGGCGGCTGGTTCGTCGACGCCGGCGCGCTGGTGGGGCTCTCGTATGCGTCTTCGATCGGCATCGCTGCCGTCGGCGCCACCGTGGTCGGGGTCCAGGAGGGCCGCGACCGGCTGCCGCCGACCGATCCGCGCACGGTGCCGATGCCGGGCGGCGGGTCGGCGTGAACCGGAACGTGCTGCAGATCAAGCCGCCGCTCGTCTTCTCGACCGGAGACGCCGACCGGCTCGTGGCCGCCATCGAGACCGCCCTGAACGACCGGTAGGCTCCACCGGCGTGACGATGCGCACCACCCCGTTTCACCCGCGCACGAGCGCCGCCAACGAAGCCGGGCTGTGGAACCACTGGGCCGGCCATCTCGCGGCGACCCAGTACAACGTCGACGAGAAGGTCGAATACTTCGCACTCCGCAACGCCGCCGCCGTCCTCGACACCTCCCCGCTGTTCAAGTACCGGGTCACGGGACCGGATGCCGAGCAGCTCCTTTCCATCGTCCTCGCCCGGGACATCCGCACCTGCCGCCCCGGCCGGGGGCAGTACACGATGTGGTGCGACGACCGCGGGTACCTCATCGAGGATGGGGTGGTGCTGCGCCTCAGCGGCGATGAGTTCTGGCTGACCTCAGCCGAGCCGAATCTCGCCTACCTGCAGGACATGGGGAGGGCCGACCGGGTCGAGGTCGAAGATGTCACCGATGCCTTCGGCATCCTCGCCGTCCAAGGGCCCGCCTCCCGCACTGTCCTCGCCGGCCTCGCCCCCGAAATCGAGCGGCTCGGGTTCTTCCGGCTGACGCCGGCGAAGATCGGCGACGCCACGGTGGTGATCTCGCGCACGGGATACAGCGGTGATCTCGGCTACGAGGTCTGGATCGAGCCCGACGACGCCCTCGACGTGTGGGACGCGGTCTTCTCCTCCGGCTCCGGCCGCGGGATCCTTCCCTACGGCACCCTGGTGATGCACATGAGCCGCATCGAGGCCGGTCTCCTGCTCATCGACGTCGACTACGAGACCAGCCGCTACGCCTGGACCGACGAGCAGCGGGCCACGCCGATCGAGCTCGGCTACGGCTGGATGTTCCGGCGGCTCCACCGCGACGACCGGCCCTTCGTCGGGAGGAAAGCGATCGAGCGGGAGCTCGCGGAGGGATCGTCCCGCTTCCGTCTCGTCGGCCTCGACATCGACTGGCGCAGCTACGAGCGAGCGCACCGGGACGTGGGACTTCCCCCGGCCAAGGACCACGTTCCCATCGAGTGGGCGATGATGGTGCACGACGAGGACGGTGCCATCGTTGGTCACGCCTCGAGCTTCATGTACTCGCCGATCCTGCAGCGGCACATCGCCCTGGCCAGGGTCTCGCCGGGGCTCTCCGCCCCGGGCACGCCGCTGCGGATCGAGGTGACGATCGACCACCGCAACCACCTGGTCGACGCCACCACCCGCCGGGTCCCCTTCTTCGACCCCGACCGCAGGACCGCTTGAGGTGACGATGCCGAAGCGCACCACTTACGACGCCATCGTGATCGGAGGAGGCCACAACGGCCTCGTCAACGGCGCCTACCTCGCCAAGGCGGGCCTGGACACCCTGATCCTCGAGAAGCGCCATCTGGTCGGCGGGGCGGCCATCACCGAGGAGCCCTACCCCGGCTTCCGGTTCACCACCTTCTCCTATGCGCTGAGCCTGATCCGCCCCGACATCGTTCAGGAGCTCGACCTCGTCTCCCACGGCTTCATGACGCTGCCGATGCCGCACAGCTTCGCCCCGATGGAGAACGGGGACTACCTGCTCACCGGGCCCGACAAGTACCGAAACCACCGGGAGATCGCCCGCCACTCGGCCCGCGACGCCGACCGGCTCGAGGAGTTCGAGCACCGCCTCGCCATGGTGGTTCAGGCGGTGAAGCCGCTGTTCGATTCGATCCCGCCCAACCTGTTCAGCAAGGAGCCCGAGGAGCAGGCGCGGCTCGCCTCCCTCGCCCATCACCTGGGGGGCCTCGATCCCCTCGTGCTCCACGAGCTGATCCGCTTCCTGACCGGCAGCGCCGCCGACATCCTCGACGACTACTTCGAGTCCGACATCCTCAAGGGTCTGCTCGCCTCCTCGGGGATCATCGGCAACCACGTCGGGCCACGGTCCCAGGGATCGGGCCTGGTGCTGCTCTACCACCGGATGGGCGAGTACGACGGGTTGTTCGGCACCTGGGGGTTCCACAAGGGCGGCAACGGCGGCTTCACCCAGGTTCTCGCCGGCGCCGCCGGGGCCCTCGGCGCCGAGATGGTCACCGAGGCACCGGTCGCCGAAGTCGTGACGAGCAACGGCAGGGCGACCGGGGTGATGCTCGAGGACGGCACCCAGCTCGACGCCGACATCGTGGTCAGCTCCCTCGATCCGCGGCGGACGTTCTTCGACCTCGTCGAGCGGCACGAGCTGCCCGCCGACCTCGTCGACAGCGTCGAGCGGTTGACCTTCACCGGCGTGGCCTCAAAGGTGAACTTCGCCCTCGACGGGCTGCCCCGCCACCCGGCCATGGGCGACGGAGACGAGCACTTCCGTGGGTTCATCAACATCGCCCCGTCCATGGACTACCTGGAGCGAGCCTTCGACGTGTCGAAGTACGGCTGGTACAGCCCGGCGCCCTACATCGACGGCTGCGTGCAGTCGGTGATCGATCCCGACATGGCACCGCCCGGCAAGCATGTGCTGTCCTGCTTCGTCCAGTACACGCCGTATCACCTGCGCGAGAGCGATTGGGACGCCGAGCGCGACCACCTCGGCGACACCGTGGAGAACACCCTCGAGCGCTTCTTCCCGGGGTTCACCGACCTCGTGCTGCACCGCGAGGTGGTGACCCCCCTCGACATCGAGCGGACGGTGGGTCTGACAGAGGGCGACATCTTCGCCGGGGCCTTCCTCGCCCCCCAGATGTTCTTCTTCCGCCCTGCCCCCGGCTGGAACCAGTACCGGACCCCGATCGAGGGCTATTACCAGTGTGGATCCGGCACCCACCCGGGCGGCTGTGTCACCGGGGGTCCCGGGAAGCTCGCCGCCTCCCAGATCATCGCAGATCGACGGGCCGCCGAGTAGAGCGGCTGTCGGCGTTGACCGCCGGGACCGTACTCGTTCCCTCCGCGGGCGTCGGCGGTTCCGACGGCTAGATTCTTCGCACGCAAGCGAGGAGATCCACGTGTCCGGCCCGATGACGATGTACGTCTACATCCACGACGCCATCCTCAGGGAGGTCGCCGAGATGGAGGCAATGGCCAAGGACCTCAATCGCGACGATCCCGATGAGATCGCGGCGCTGGCCGAGCGCTACAACCTCTTTCACACGCTGGTCAAGAAGCACGAAGAGAGCGAAGAGGACTTCCTGTTCCCTGCCCTCAACGACCGCATCGCCTTCGTCGCCGAGACCTACCTGTTCGACCACAACGACTCGGACGAGCACGTCTTCGCCGACATAGCCGCGGCCTTCGACGCCCTCGGGCGGGCCGAGGGCAACGGAGAGCGCAGCGAAGCGGCCCGCCGGCTCTGGCGTGAGAAGGCGGTGCTCCACGAGACGATGCGACTTCACATCTCGAAGGAGAACGAGCTGTTGATGCCGCATCTCGAAGCGGAGTTCGACATTCCCGAGCAGGCCGAGCTCGCCGGCGCCATGGCGGGGAGCGTCGAGCCGGCGCTGATGGGCCAGTTCGTCGCCTGGATGTACCGGGGCCAGCCCCCCGAAGACCGCGAGGGCATGATCCGGTTCCTGCAGGGCATCCTCGAACCCGAGCCCTTCGCCGGGCTCACCGGCATGCTCGAGGGGCTCGGCGACACCGAGTGGGCCGAGATGGAGCGGCGCATCCCCGAGCTGAAGGGCGACTAGAGCCCGTCGCGCACGCGACGGAGGAGACGTACGATGAACCGATGCGCCGCCTCGCCATCGGGATCGTGGCGCTGGCCGCCATTGCCGCCGTCCAGACGACCTCGCCCGAAACGCGCTCCTTCGACGGGACGGGTTCCCTCGACACGAGCAGCCCGGTCGAGGTCTATCTGCTCGAGGGCACGTATTGGCACCGGCTCGACGGCGACGACGGCTGTCGCATCAGCGCCAGCCTCTTCCCGTCTCGCGATCCCCAGGGGGTGATCCTGTGGGACGTCCTGCAAGCCGACCTCACGGTCGGCCGCACCCCGGCAGTGCCGTCGGGCTCGTTCTCCATCTCGCAGGAAGGTTGGGCCAGGCTCCAGCTCGGAACCGGACCCGACTGCGGCTGGACCTACTCGATCTCCGGGAGCTTCCTCACGGTCGGTGAGGAGCCGGATCCACCTTCGGAGCGCAGCCTGCTGTGGCTCCAGTTGCTCGCCGTGGCGGGCGCCGCATTCTTCGTGGTCGTGGTCGCCCTCAGACGACGGACAGCAGAGCCTGTGGAGGACGACGAGAGCCCGATCCGGGTGATGGACTGACTCGTTGCCGGATCGAGTTTGTGCTGTCCGGCCGTATTGCCTCGATCGGTGAACCCAACTAGAGGATCTGGCTGAGGAACAGCTTGGTCCGCT
>CAZCBO010000059.1:0-12734 GCA_964496825.1 uncultured Acidimicrobiaceae bacterium | reverse complement strand
GGCGACGAGCCTGCTCGTCTCACCGCTGGAGCCGATTCGGGTGGAGCTGGCGGACCTCGCCGAGCCGCCCTTCGGCGTCAGGGTGAGTTCGAACGCACCGGTGGGCGCCGTCATCCAGGCCGCCCCCCACGGGACGTTCCCGATCGCAGAGTCGGAGATCGACCAGGGGCACGAGCACGCCGACGAGCCGGTCGATGTCCCGGCCGACGGTGAGGAGCCCTTGCCGCCGGCCGATGGTGAGCCGGTGGCGCCTTCTTCGACCTTCGACGGGCTCGCCTCGACCACGGGAAACACCGATCCCGCTACCCGGTGGCTCATCCCCGGCATCGGGGTCGTGCCGGCGGCCGAGACGTCGCTCTGGATCATGAACCCGTCGGGGGACCAGGCGACGGTGACGATCACTCCGCTGGGTGCATCGGCTGCCGGCCCCGACAAGATCATCGTTGCCCCGGGAGCGCTGGCCGAGATCCCGTTCGTCGAGGTGACCGAGACCGGGACCTCCGGTGTCATGATCGACGCCACCGTCCCGGTCAGCGCCGCGATCTCGATCGCCGGCGCCCGCGGTGTCGCGCTCATCGGGGGAGTCCCGGTCGAGTGACGGCCCGAATCGCCGTCGTGCTGGTGATCGTGGTGATCGTGGTGATCGTCGTCCGGCTCCTCGGGCGGTGGCAGCGGCCCGCACACCCCGCGATCGACCTCGGCGACCTCGGCCCGCGGCCGGGGATCGTGCTGTTCACCTCGACCGACTGCGTCAACTGCGAACGGGCCCGCGCCATCGTCGAATCGCTCGGCGTGCAGCCCCGGGAGGTCACGTGGGAGCTGGAGCCGGCGCGGTTCGACGCGGTCGGCGTCGAGGCGGTGCCGCTGACCGTCGTCGTCGGCGGCGACGGCACGGTCGAGCTCCTCGCCGCCGGCGTGCCCCGCCGCCGTTCGCTGCAACGGGCCGCCGGGAGGGCAGGACTCATCGCGCATCAGGCATAGCGCAAATCCTTGGTGCCGGATGTGGTTCGCTCTAGGTTCGCGGGCCCTATGTCGATCGACCGAGACGTGATCGAGGCCGTCCGCGAGATGGATGAGCACGAGCTGCGCCGGCTCTACATCCTCGCCAAGGCCCGCCTCGAGAGCCGTGGAATGATGCTCCCCGATTCGGGGCCCGAAGTGAAGCTTCGCCAGCAGAAGGTGCGATGCGGCAAGGACAACTGCACCCGATGTCCCCACGGGCCGTACTGGTATGCCTACTGGTCCGAGAACGGGAAGCGGCGGTCGCGCTATCTGGGCAAGCTCGAGGACGTGCCCGAAGCCGCTTTTCGCGCTTAGCGCGCTAGTCTCCCCGCCATGGGAAGGCAGGAACCGGCAACGGGGCTGCGCTGCCAGGAGTGCGGGAACGACTCCGTCATCGAGATCGAGCTCACGCTGCCCGATGGCTCAGAAGTCGTGTTTTGCTCGTGTCACCGCTGCGAGTCGAAGTGGTGGGATCGCGACGGGGAGCAGCTCGAGCTGGATGCGCTCCTCGACCTCAAGCGCGGCGACCGCTGATTTCCGTCGCTTACTAGCCTGACCGTGGTGACGACCACAGCGCCGATCGCGCCTGCCGAGTCGGCGCCGAATCGCCGTCCCTTCACCGCACGGCGGCCCGTTCCGACCTGGGTGATCGCGGTGCTGGTGGGTGCCCCGACGCTGCTCATCGTCCTGATCATGGCCGGCATCCTCGGCACGCTGGGGCAAGGCGACCTGATCCGATTTCCCCAGCTGCTCGTCGCCAACACCCCCACAGGCGGCGACATGGGTGCCCATGTGATGCTCCCCAGGGTGCTCGCCGACAACCTCCTCTCTGACGGCCGGATCCTCGGTTGGTCCAACGCCTGGTACGCCGGATTCCCCGTCCTCTACTTCTACTTCCCGCTCCCCGCGCTGGCCACGGTGCTCCTCGACGTGATCCTTCCCTACGGGGTCGCCTTCAAGCTGACCACGATCGTGGGCCTGGTTGCGCTGCCGGCGGTCACCTACGCCTTCACGAGGATGCTCGGGTTCTCCCGTCCCATCGCCGGGATCACCGCGGTGGCCGGCGGCATGTTCTTGTTCATGGAGAGCTTCTCGATCTTCGGGGCGAACATCAAGTCGACGCTGGCGGGGGAGTTCTCGTTCTCCTGGTCCTTCGCCCTGTCGATCCTCTACCTCGGGGTGCTGGTGCGCGGCGTGCGGGAGGCGAGGAGCTGGACCCCGCTGGCCGGTGTCCTGCTCGGGCTCACCGCGCTCAGCCACATCGTCACCACCATGATCGTCATCCTTGCCACGATTCCGTTGCTGTTCCGCCGCAATGGGCCGCGCCTCGTCGTCTCGTCGTGGCTGCTCGGGTTTGCGATTGCCGCCTTCTGGGCCATTCCGTTGGGCCTCGGCGTGCTCGACGGCCTCACCACCGACATGGGGTGGTCGGCGGTCACCGGGCTGCGGGGCGACACCAGCCCGGGGACCCCGTTCCCCGGCGAGTTCATCCCCGTCGTGGTGCTCGGCGGGGTGGGGATGGTGTGGTCCATGCTCCGCCGCGAGGACGTCGGCACGCTGGTCTGGCTCACGCTGATGCCCCTCGTCGGCTACATCGTCCTACCGGCGCTCGGGATCACCATGCTCTACAACGCCCGGCTCCTGCCCTACTGGTACTACGGGATGTTCGTCTTCGCCGGCATCGGCATCGGGCTGGGCGTCACCGAGGTGGCGCGGCGATCGGCGAACCGCAGAACTGTCCTCATCGCCGGGTCGCTGCTTGCCGGGGCGGTGATCCTGGCAGCTTCGATCGCCAACATCCACGACGTCCCCGGCTGGGTGAAGTGGAACTACGAGGGGTACGAGGGCAAGGCGACCTATCCCGAGTACGAGGTCCTGATGCAGCAGATCGACAACCTGCCGCCGGGTCGGGTGATGTGGGAAGCCAACCACGACATGAACAAGTACGGGACGCCGATGGCGCTGATGCTCACCGGGTACTGGAGCGAGGAGCATCCTTCGATGGAGGGGCTGTTCTTCGAGTCGTCGATCACCACGCCGTTCCACTTCCTCAATGCCTCCGAGGTGAGCCAGCTGCCGTCGAACCCGGTGCGCGGGCTGGACTACCCGGGTCCCGGTGTACACATGGATCGTGCGATCCCTCACCTGGCTCTGTACGACGTCGCGTACTACGTCTCGTTCACCGAAGAGGGGGCCCAGGCCGCGCGCGACGCCGGGTTGGAGTGGGTCGCCGAGGCACCACCGTGGACGGTCTTTGCCCTGCCCGAGTCGGACCCGATCGACATCGCGGCCTTCCAGCCCGCCGTCTGGGACGGTGAGGGCGAGTTCCTGGAGGCGGCGCTCGAGTGGTACGACGATGTCGAGAACCTGGATCGTTGGCTCGTCGAAGATGGACCACCCGCGTGGCCGAGGGTGAGCACGGTCGACGCGCGACTGACGTTCTTCGAGCCGTTCGAAGTCGACGGCGCGGTCAGCGACGTCGAGGTCGACGATCATCGCATCTCCTTCAGCACGACCGCCGTCGGTGTCCCCCACATGGTGAAGGTTTCGTACTTCCCCAACTGGCAGGTCCAGGGCGCCGAAGGGCCGTATCGAGCGGCTCCCTCGCTGATGGTCGTCGTCCCCACCCAGGAGGACGTAGTCCTCGAGTTCCGCAACACAACTGCCGAGAACATCGGCATAGCGCTCAGCGCGCTCGCCATCGGGGGGCTGGTGGCCTACGCCTACCTGGTGAGGCGGGAACGTCGAGAGAGGGTCGGGTCCGCGTGAAGCAGTACCTTGAGAGCTTCCTCAACAGGAAGTCGCTCGGTCAATTCGTCAAGGTCGGGATCGTCGGCGTGATCAACACCGTGGTCTCCTTCGCCCTGTTCAACGTGTTCCTGATCGGCTTGGACTGGAACTCGGTGCTCTCGGTGTCGCTCGCCTTCGCCATCACCACGTTCCTGTCGTACCTGCTGAACCGGGTGTGGACCTTCGAGCTGCGCGACGGCAGGGTCTCGGGACGGGAGACGATCCAGTTCTATCTCGTCAACGGCGCCGCCTGGGCGGGAACCGCCGGGATGATGTGGCTTGCCGAGACGCTCTTCGGCCCGCTGTCGGCGCTGGCGGCGAACGCGGTCTACCTGCTCGCCTCGTTCGTGATCTTGGTCCCCAAGTTCGCCTCCTATCGCGACATCGTGTTCGGGAAGGCGCTGGCGGAGGATGCCGAGGCCGTCCCCGTGGAGTCTTAGGCCAGGCGATCGACGTACGAGCGGCCCCTCGGCGACAGGCGGTATCCGGGGTTGAGGCTCTCGGTGAGTCCCAGCTCCTTGAGCTTGCGGACGTCGGCCTTGAAGTGCCGCTTCTCCCGCCCGAACCGGACGGCAAGATCGGCCGCCGGCGTCCCCGGGGCCTCGCCGATGGCGTGGAGCACCGCCTCGGTCCATGGGCCCCAGCGACTCGAGGCGTCGTAACGGGCGAGCCGGGCGGCGACGGCCGCGAAGTCTTCCTCGTCTTCGATGGGTGTGGCGCGGAGTTTGATCCGCGTGTCGGGGCCGGCGTAGCGGAGCCCGATCCGATAGACCGTCCCCTCCCGTCGACCGAGCCGGTTCTCGATCTCGGCGGCGGAGGCCGCTCCGGCGCGTCGTGCCTCGGCGTCGGTCACCTCGTCGAGCGAGATCGCATCGAGGGAGGTGACCTCGATGACCCCGACGGCGGTGCGCTGCCTCGTCCCGACCTTCACCGAGGGACGGGTCCAGCGGCGAAAGGCGAGGTCGATGTCGTCGGCAACGATTCTCTCGAGGACCGCCATCGGGATCAGCATGTCGCCAGTTCTACCCGTTTCCGTGGGCCGGCTGGTACACCCCGTGTTACTGCGAGCCTTGGGTTCGCAGTGCACGTCGAATCGCCAGGATTCCTCGAAGCGTCCTCGGCACGCGGGTGATCAGGCTGGTCTTGGCCTCGCGCTTCTCCTCCACCGAGGCCGGCACCTCGACGATCCGATAGCCGGCGCGCTCGGCGCGGACGACGAGCTCGGTGTCGAAGAGGTCCTGGGTCGATTGCACCTGGGGGACGATGTCGGCGATGACACGACGACGGATGGCCTTCATCCCGTGGGTGTCAGAGACGCCCGAGCCGAGGCCGAAGCGGAGGATCTTGTTGAACGTCCAGGTGGCGAATCTCCTGAAGGCCGAGCGGCGGTCCTCGGCGCCGGGCGCACGCTTGGATGCCAGCACGATGTCGGCATCCTCCCCGACGTCGAGCACGGTGGCGAGGAAGTCGCCCGAGAAGTAGTCGATGTCGAAGTTGACCAGCCACTCCCCGGCGCCGGCGAGGAAGCCCTCCCGCATCGCCGCTCCATAATCGGGGGTGGGCAGCGAGATGACCGAGAGGCCGGGGTAGACCGGGATCAGCGCCTCGGTCACTGCGGCGCAGTCGTCGGTCGACCCGTTCTCACAGACGAGGACCTCGATCTCGGCGGGTACCGGCCCCAGCTCGGCGAAGAGCTCATCGAGGGCCCCCGGCACGTAGTCGGCCTCGTTGTGCACGGGAACGACCACCGAAAACGTCGGCGGCGACTGGGACTTCATGGACCAGAGGGTAGGAGCGGGTCGCGGCTGGTTGCCCGGCGCGGCGCGGTACGCTCGCCGCCATGGATCTCGATGCCATCTTCAAGGCCTACGACGTGCGCGGGCTCGTGCCGGCGCAGCTCGACGAGGAAGCCGCTCGCCGCATCGGCATCGGCTTCGCCGAGTTTGCGGGGGCACCGCGTATCGCCGTCGGCAGCGACTGCAGGGAGTCGTCGCCGATGCTGGTGAAAGCCCTCACCGAGGGGATCACGTCCCGGGGTGTCGATGTGGTCGACATCGGCACCATCACCACCGATGCGCTCTACTACGTGAGCGGCGCCGACGATCTGCCCGGCGTCGTGATCACCGCGTCGCACAACCCGGCGGAGTGGAACGGGATGAAGTTTTGCCTCCCCGGGGCAGCACCGGTGGGAGAGCAGAGCGGGCTCGGCGACATCAAAGCGGTCGCCGCCGATCCTCCCCAGGATGCGCCTGCGCCGGGAGCGGTCGAGCGCCGCTCGGTGCTGGAGGGCTACGTCGACCACCTGTTCTCGATCGTCGACGCCGATCGCTTCGCCGGTCTCCGCGTCGCCGTCGACGCAGGCAACGGCATGGCAGGCATCGCCCTCCCCGCCGTGTTCGAGCGTACCCCTGCGGTCCTCGACGGGCTGTATCTCGAACCCGACGGGACGTTTCCCAATCATCCCGCCGATCCGCTTCAGCCGGAGAACCTCGAGGACCTGCTCGCCCACATGGCCGAGACACCCGCCGACCTCGGGGTCGCCTTCGATGGTGACGCCGACCGCGCCTTCTTCATCGACGATCGCGGCGTGCCCTTGCCCGGCAGCACCACCACCGCGCTCATAGCCGACTGGTTCCTGCGCGGGCGCGGGGTCGGCGCCACCGTGGTGCACAACCTCATCACCTCCAAGGCGGTGCCGGAGACGATCGAGGCCGCGGGTGGGACCCCGGTGCGGACCAGGGTGGGGCACTCGTTCATCAAGGAAGTGATGAAGGAGACAGGGGCCGTGTTCGGAGGCGAGCATTCCGGCCACTACTACTTCGCCGACAACTACCGAGCCGACTCGGGGATCCTCGCCATGCTGGTGCTGATGCAGGTGATCTCCGAGGCCGGCCGGCCGTTGTCGGAGCTGCGCGGTGACTACGAGCCGTACGCCGCCTCGGGGGAGATCAACTTCGAGGTCGCCGATCAACAGGGTGCGATGAAAGCCGTCGAGAGGGCCTTCGAGTCGGGGGAGACGGATTACCTCGACGGGCTGACGGTTGACCTGGGAGACCGATGGTTCAACTTGCGGCCGTCGAACACCGAGCCCAAGCTTCGCCTCAACGCCGAGGCGCCCGACCCGGGAGCGGTCGACGTGCTCGTCGACGAGGTGGCGTCGATCATCAGGGAGCAGACATGACGTTGATAGATCCGGCCCTGCTGGAGATCATGCAGTGCCCGGTGGACGGCGGAACGCTCAGCGAGCAGCGGGATCCCGACGTCCTCGAGTGCGCCGACTGTGGGCGGCGCTATCCGGTGCGCGACGGGATCCCGGTGATGCTCGTCGACGAGGCGCTGCCGCCGGCATGAGTGGTGTTCTCGACCCCGTCCTGACCCTGCCCGACCAGCTGCGCTGGGGAGCGGACCTCGCCCCGGCCGGCGTGACCGCAGAACGCGGGATCGTGCTGCTCGGGATGGGTGGGTCGGCGATGGCTGCGACCGTCGCCGGCCTGGCGGCCACGACGAGTGTGCCGATCGAGGTGCACCGCAGCTACGGGCTCCCCGGATGGGCGGTACCGGCAGGGGCCTCGGTGATCGCGGTGTCCTACAGCGGAAACACCGAAGAGGTGCTGTCTGGTGTCGACGACGCACTCGCAAACGGGCTCGAGGTGGCCGCTGTCAGCTCGGGCGGCCGGCTCGAGGCGGTCGCCGGCGAGCACGATCTGCCGATCGTCGTCGTGCCGGGGGGAATGCAGCCCAGGGCCGGGGTCGGCTACCAGGCCGCAGGCGTCATCCAGCTGCTCGGCGCCTCCGGCGTCGTTCCCGACGCGGCCGGTGAGCTGAGCGAGGCGGCGGCGATCGTCGACGACCTGCTGGCCGAAGGCACCGGTCCCGCGGTGGAGCAGGGCGGGGCAATCGCCGCCGAGCTCGCCGGCAAGACCGCGGTGATCTACGGGGGGTTCGGGATCGGCGGCACCGCCGCATACCGGTGGAAGACCCAGCTCAACGAGAACGCCAAAGTACCCGCCTACTCCGGTGTCGTTCCCGAGCTGAACCACAACGAGCTCGAGGGTTGGCACGATGCCACCGGCGCAGGGTTCGCCATCGCCTATCTGCGCGACGAGCACGACCATCCACGGATCAAGCGACGCCTGGACCTCACCGCTGCGGTGATCGGCGACGCGGCGGCCAACGCGGGGACGGTCTCGTCGGTGGGATCCGGTGCGCTCGCCCGCTGGTCTAGCCTCAGCGTCGTGGGGGATGTCGCCTCGCTCCTCGTCGCCGAGAAGGCGGGGACCGATCCGACACCGGTCGAAACCATCGAACGATTCAAGTTGTCCCTGGGAAAGGGGAGCTCGTGAACTACGACATCGCAGACCCCTCGCTGGCCGAAGCAGGCGAGCTGCGGATCGAGTGGGCGGCGCGCCGGATGCCGGTCCTGGCTGCCATCCGCGAGCGCTTCGAGAAGGAGCGTCCGCTGGACGGGGTCAGGATCGCCGCCTGTATGCACGTCACCACCGAGACCGCCAACCTGATGCGCACGCTGCGTGCCGGCGGCGCCGCGGTCGCCCTCGCCGCGTCGAATCCGCTGTCCACCCAGGACGACGTGGCGGCGGCCCTGGTCGCAGACGGGATCCCGGTGTTCGCCAGGCGGGGTGAGGACTCCGAGACCTTCTACGAGCACATCAACGCCATCCTCGACACCGAACCGGACCTGGTCTTCGACGACGGCGCCGACACCACGACGGTGCTCCACCAGTCGCGATCGGATCAGCCCATCCTCGGCGGGATGGAGGAGACGACGACGGGGGTGATCCGGCTGCGGGCCATGGCAGCCGATGGCGTGCTGCGCTTCCCCGTCGTCGCCGTCAACGACTCGGACACCAAGCACCTCTTCGACAACCGGCACGGAACCGGCCAGTCCTCGCTCGACGGGATCCTCCGGGCCACCAACATCCTCTTCGCAGGGAAGACCGTGGTCGTCGCCGGCTACGGGGACTGCGGCTGGGGGATCGCCAACCGGGCCGATGGTCTCGGCGCCGACGTCGTCGTCATCGAGGTCGATCCGATCCGGGCGCTGTCGGCGGCGATGGAGGGACATCGCGTGATGACGGCCACCGACGCCGCGAGGGAGGGCGACATCTTCTTGACGGCGACGGGCGACATCCACATCTTCCGACCCGAGCACTTCGCGGTGATGAAGGATGGGGCGATCCTCGCCAACGCCGGGCACTTCGACGTCGAGATCGACCTCGAAGCCCTCGGGGAGATGGCCGCGGCGCGCCGCACGCTCCGCGAGAACCTCGAGGAATACGAGCTCGAGGACGGCAGGCGCATCGTCGTGGTCGCCGAGGGTCGGCTGGTCAATCTGGGCGCCGCCGATGGCCATCCGGCCGACGTGATGGACATGTCCTTCGCCGATCAGGCGCTCGCCGCCGAGTGGCTCGTCGCCAACGGCGCCGATCTGGCACCCGACGTCTACACGCTGCCGCGCAAGCTCGACGAGGAGGTGGCGCGGCTCAAGCTGGAGTCGATGGGAGCCGGGCTCGACGCTCTCACCGAGGAGCAGGAACGCTACCTCTCCTCCTGGGAGGAGGGGACCTAGGACGGGTCGTCGAACGAGAGGGGCTCCTTGCGGACCCGCTGGTCGTAGTAGAGGACGACGAAGGCGGCCGCCACCGCCGGAGTGATCAGGAGCGAAGCGGCGACGCTGACCACGAGCCAGAGCACGACGGCGATCGTGTCACCCGACTCGGTGAGCCCTGCGATCGAGGTGATGTTTCCGACGATGCCCTGAGCGACGGCGACCAGGACGAAGACCAGGGCCAGGAAGCCGAACACCTGCCAGCGGCGTCCGCCGACCAGCTCGTTCGAACGCCCGAGGGCCTCCACGGCGCCGAGGTCCTCGGTGACCGCCGCCGGAACCCACAGCGACCAGGAGACGAGGAGCACCGGCACGACGACCAGGGTGGCGAGGATCACAACGACCGCGACGATCGCGCCGAGCTCATCGAGCGCCGCCCCCAACGCAATCGCGGCAAGGATCCCGCCGAGGAGGGTTCCGGCGATGGCGAGGGAGAACAGGATGGTCCCGGCGACCAGGGTGCCGAGCTTGGAGAACCCGAAGCGCACGGCCTCTCGCCAGTCCGCGCTCAGGCCCCGGTAATCGTCGGCCGCCACCTTCGTCACGCCCGCGGTGGCCAGCAACCCGGTGAGGAAGCTCAGCAGCCACACGGCGACGATGCCGAGGACCAGTCCCCAGACGGGCTCGGGGAAGTCGATGGTCCCGGCCTCGGGGTCGATCTCGATGTCGCGGATCAGCCAGGCGGCCAGCAGCGCCGACACCAGCTGGATGGGGACGACGACCACGGCGACGACCGTGATCATCGTCGTGAAGTGGCGCCGGTACAGGCCGAAGGTGGCGTTGAGCTTGTCGGTGACGCCCATCGGGGCCAGCTCCGGAGTCACGCCGGTGAGCGTAGCGAACGGCCCTCGCCGGTTGCTGTCATACCCGGCCGATACCGTCGGCGCATGTTCTGCTTCGCCTGCTCCGTTCCTGCGCGAGACCGGCTGTGCGTCCGGTGCGCTTCGATGCTCGCACCGGCTCCGGAGCTGCGTCTCGACGGTCTGCTGGTCGTCGCTGCCTTCGTCCACGATGGGGCGGCCCGGCGTCTCGTCCACGCCCTGAAGTACCGCGGGGTCACCGCGGCGGCCCGGCCGTTCGCCCTCGAACTGGTGGCTCGGCTCCCGGCCTCCGTGACGGCACTCGTCCCGGTGCCCAGAGCCGTGGGGCGTGCGGTCCGCTACGGGGTCGATCCCGCCGCCGAGCTGGCGAAAGCCCTGTCGCGCCCCACCGGGATCCCGGTCGTTTCCGCGTTGCTCCCACCACTCTGGTGGCCGCGCCACGCCGGGGCAGAGCGTGGCAAGCGGTCGGCGATACGGTTTCGCCGCCGGCTCTCGCTCGAACCGGGGGCGGCGCTGGTCGACGACGTGGTGACGACCGGTTCCACGGTGATGGCCGCAGCCAGGGCGCTCGATGGTCTTCCGGCCCTGGTACTGGCCGCCACCGTTGTGCCTAGAGTGAGGTCAGACAGCCCCAGTGGAGGTCGTGTGACGGGTGCCCGGCCAGCGGCACAGATCCCTCAACCGACCCCCGCGTCCCGCCCCTCGTCGTCTCCGCCGGGGGGCGTCCGGCTACCTGGGCAACACCAAGGGAGGGAGTTCGAGTGAACGTTCGTGTCCACGGCCGCAATATGGACCTCGCCGACGACCTGCGCGACCTCGCCGAGGAGCGCATCGAGCACGCCGGCCGGATCTTCGACGGCCTCAACGCCGCCGACATCGAGTTCTCCGAGAACGCGAATCCGCGGAACAGCGACGGGCGATACCGGGTCGAGATCACCAGCCGTGCGGCGGGTCACGTCGTACGGGTCGAATCGGACGCCTTCGATGCCAGGGCCGCACTAGACACCGCGGCGGACAAATACGAGCGACAACTGCGAAAACTCAAGGAGCGCATGATTCAGCGCTCGCGCGCCCCGAAGGACAAAGCTCTCAATCAGGCGCCGGAACCGGTCGATGAGGTAACAGACCGAACGGCCAGCGTCGTGCGGAGGAAGACGTTCGAGATGCGTCCGATGTCGGTCGAGGAAGCTGCGCTGCAAATGGAGATGCTCGGACACGACTTCTTCTTCTTCCTCGATGGGGACAGCGGAAAGCACTCGGTCCTCTACCACCGGCGCGACGGTGACCTCGGTCTGATAGAGCCCAAGTAGCCGAGGACCGGAGCCGGATACGAATGCGGAGACTGTTGATCGTCGATGATCTGCCGCTGTTCCGCGTCGGAATCGGGTCGGCGCTCGCCGCCGCCAACTTCGAGGTGGTCGGCGAGGCCACCAGTGCCATCGATGCCGTGGAGAAGTCCAAGGAGCTGCAGCCCGACATCGTGCTGCTCGACATCTTGATGCCGGGGGGATCGGGCCTCGAGGTCGTCGACGACATCATCGCGGCGTCGCCGGATTCGAAGGTGATCCTGCTCACCGCAAGCGAGTCCGAGGAGGATCTGCTGTTCGGGGTCAAGGCGGGGGCGCGGGGCTACGTGACCAAGGACACGCCGATGCCCGACCTCATCTCGGCGATCGATGCGGTCGCCGACGGTGGTGCGGCCCTCTCGCCCACGATGGCGGGGAAGCTGCTCGACGTCACCAACCAGCTGCTGCGACACGAGGAGCTGCTGGCGTCGAGGAAGCCCGCCCTCACCGGGCGCGAGATCGAGGTGCTCGGCCTCGTCGCCAAGGGCAACACCAGCCGCGAGATCGGCGACATCCTGTTCATCTCCGAGAACACGGTGAAGAACCACATCAGGAACATCCTCGACAAGCTCGGTCTGCACTCCCGAAACGAGGCCGTGCTCTACGCGGTGCGCGAGGATCTGATCAGTATCTGAGCTGCAAGCTCCAAGCTCCACGCGAGCCCTTCTTTGTAGCTTGCCGCTTGTAGCGTGTGGCTGAACCCGCAAACGGCCTCATTCAACAAATCCTCTCCCTCTCGTAGAATCTCCCTCGATGTCCCTGCTTTCCAGAGCCCTCCGTATCGGTGAGGGCAAGAGGCTCAGAGAGCTCGAACAGCTGGCCGAGCACGTCAACGCCCTCGAGCCCGAGTTCGAGGGATACACCGACGACCAGCTCGCCGCCAAGACCGTCGAGTTCAGGGAGCGCTACGCCGCAGGGGAGTCGCTCGACGCCATCGAGGCCGAGGCCTATGCCGTCGTGCGCGAAGCGGCCAAGCGCACGCTCGGCCAGCGGCACTTCGACGTCCAGGTGGTCGGCGCCGGCGCCCTCCATCGCGGGATGATCGCCGAGATGAAGACCGGCGAGGGCAAGACCCTCGTCTCCACGATGCCGGCATACCTCAACGCCATCACCGGCGACGGTGTCCACATGGTGACGGTGAACGACTAC
>CAZCBO010000058.1:0-12807 GCA_964496825.1 uncultured Acidimicrobiaceae bacterium | reverse complement strand
GAGTCCGATCGTCTCCACGGAGTTCCCTTGGATGCGAGATCGAGCCCTGCTCGGGCTCGATCTCGTTCTCGGGGCGGGTGGTGTCTGCTGCCACGGTCGTCGCCCTCATGAGACCTCCCCTTCGGTACGATGCCAGAAGCGACGAGGAGCATTCATGAACGAGGCCGTGATCGTCGATGCCGTCCGCACGCCGCTTGGAAAGCGCAACGGCGTTCTCAAGGACTGGCATCCGGTCGACCTCGCCGCCGAGACGCTGAGCGCCCTCGTCGAACGCAATGGCCTCGACCCTGCGCTGGTCGACGACGTGATCATGGGATGTGTCTCCCAGGTCGGGGAACAGACCTACAACATCGGCCGCAATGCGGTCCTCGGGGCGGGATGGCCTGAGTCGGTTCCCGGGGTGACGCTCGACCGGCAGTGCGGCTCCAGCCAGCAGGCGGCCCACTTCGCCGCCCAGGGCGTCATGGCGGGGGTGTACGACGTGGTCGTCGCCTCGGGGGTCGAGTCGATGACCCGGGTTCCGATGGGCAGCTCGTTCTCCACGGGCCCGGGCAAGCCCTTCGGCGAGAAGATGCGGGCGAGATACCACGACAGCCTGGTGCCGCAAGGGATCTCCGCCGAGCTCATCGCCGAGGAGTGGGACATTCCCAGAGAGGAGCTCGATCAGATCTCCTACGACTCGCACATGCGGGCATCCGCCGCCACCGACGAGGGCCGCTTCGAGTCCCAGATCATCCCGATCGAGGTGCGCGACAACGGGGAGTCCGCTCTGATCTCCACCGACGAGGGGATCCGTCCCACGACCACCCTGGCGGCGCTCGCCGCCCTCCAACCCGCCTTTCAGGAGGGCGGCAGGGTGACCGCAGGGAACTCCTCGCAGATCACCGATGGGGCGGCCGCCCTGCTGATCACCAGCCGGGAGAAGGCCGCGGAGCTTGGTCTGCGGCCCAAGGCGCGCTTCGTTTCCTTCTCGGTGGTCGGCACGAATCCGGTGACGATGCTCACCGGGCCGATTCCGGCGACCCAGCAAGCGCTCGCCAAGGCCGGCCTCGAGATTGAGGACATCGGGCTCTTCGAGATCAACGAGGCGTTCGCCTCGGTGATCGGTGCCTGGCTGCGCGAGTCCGACGCCGACTGGACGAAGGTGAACGTCAACGGTGGCGCCATCGCCCTCGGCCACCCCCTGGGCGCATCCGGAGCGCGGCTGATGACGGCGCTGGTCCACGAGATGGAACGAACCGGGACCCGCTACGGGTTGCAGGCCATGTGCGAGGGTGCGGGCACGGCCAACGGCACGATCATCGAGCTGCTGCCGTGACGGTGCTCATCGCGGTGGCGATTGGCCTGGCGATCGTGGTCGGGACGCTCTACACAGTGCGGCTCATCGCTATGGGCCCGCCGCCCGAGCCGGACCCTGAGGCGATCCACGAGGTCGAAGCGCACTACCGCTGTTCGGTCTGTGGCATGCGGGTGACCGTGACCCATCTCCAGGACGCGGCACCAGATCCGCCCAAGCACTGCCGGGAAGAGATGGACCCCATCCCGGCCTGAGTCAGATCGAGATGATCCAGCCGTCTTCCTCGTGGTAGACGTAACCGCGCTTCTCGAGTTCCTTGGTGGCGTGCTCGTGGCGGACCGAGAACTCGTAGGCGTGGGCCGGTGGCTCCTTGCCCGGCTCCAGCCCGAGCGCATCGACGTGCGTCGTCCTCCACTCGGCGACGAGTTCCTCGTCGGTCATCTCCTCGTGTGGCTTGTGCATCACGCTGCTCCTCACCGAGGACGGTCACATTTCAGCACAGGAGCGATCTGCCGACCCGAATTACAAGAATGTGATTTTCCACACCTGTGGACAACGGTGGGGATGGCTCGGCTTGGAGGCCACGGCTCGTGATCAGCGGAAGTTGAGGAGCATGGCCATGCCGACGCCGACCATGCCGAGACCGCCGATGAGCCATTTCCCGTCGGTGCCACCCGGGAGCAGGTTGATGTAGTTGGCGAGGATCACGAGGATCCCGACCGCCATCAGGCCGAACATCAACACCACGTACCAGGTCGGCGACGGGCCCTTCTCGTCGACCTCGTGGGCCGCCGGCTTCTTGGGTGGCGTCGGCCGCTTGTTGGCCTTCTTTCGGCCCTTGGACTTCGGCATGAGCCCAGGGTAGTCCGCCCGCCGGTTCCCCACCGTGGAGCCCGGTACGCTGCGCCGGATGAGGGTGCTTGTCATCGACAACTACGACTCGTTCACCTACAACCTGGTCCAGTATCTCGGTGAGCTCGGTGTCGAGCCGATCGTGGCGAGAAACGACAAACTCACCCCGGCCGAGGGTGCCGCGCTCCAACCCGATCGGCTGGTGATCTCTCCGGGCCCCGGCATTCCCGAGGACGCCGGCCACTCGGTGGCCTTCGTCCAAACCCTCGGAACCGAGATCCCAACCCTCGGGGTGTGCCTCGGCCATCAGGCGATCGTGGTGGCGTTTGGGGGATCGATCGGTCCCGCACCCGAGCCCCGACACGGAAAGACCTCGCAGATGACCCACGATGGCGCCGGTGTGCTCCGCGGCCTTCCGAATCCGTTCACGGCGACCCGCTACCACTCCCTCGCTGCAGCCGAGGTGCCCTCCGACCTCGAGGTGACGGCCCGCTCGGAGGACGGCGTCGTCCAGGGTGTCAGACACCGCGAGCTCCCCGTGGAGGGAGTGCAGTTCCACCCGGAGAGCATCATGACCGAAGTGGGCAGGGACCTGCTGGCGAACTTCCTCGAGCCCTAATCGGCGATGCGGTAGGTGTTGTCGAGGTCTTCGACGAGCAAGCCTTCGATCACGAGGTCGTCGATCGCCAGCTCGACCTCCTCGATGGGGAACCCGGTGTAGTGGGCGAGATCAGGACCCGAGCGCGGCGAGTGCACCACGGCGCGCACGATGGCACCGCGGAGCTGGCGGGCCGAGCCCTCGAAACGACCCTGCGGCGTCGTCGGCACGTAGCTCGCCGGCCCGGCGCACCAGTCGGAGACCGGGCAGGCTCCGCATCGTGCGCCCCTGGCGATGCACACGGTCGCACCGAGGTCCATGACGGCCTGGTTCCATTCGGCGGCCGGATCGCCGAGGGCTCCTTCCGTCACAGCACGGAGGACGTCTCCCTCCAATGGTTCGCCGCACCAGCGGCTGATCACCCGCCTGACGTTGGTGTCGATGGTGACGACGTGAGCGCCAAACGCGAAGGAGGCGATGGCGGATGCCGTGTACCGACCGACGCCGGGAAGCCGCTCCAGCTCATCGGCCGGGGGCCACCCCTCGGCGGCGATCGTCCGAGCCGCTTCTCTGAGTCGACGGGCCCTGCCGTTGTAGCCGAGGCCGGACCAGACCGCCAGGACGTCCTCGAGCGCGGCGGCGGCGAGGGACTCGACGGTGGGGAATCGGGCGATGAACCGCTCGTAGTAGGGAATCACCCGCGCGGCTTGGGTCTGCTGGAGCATCACCTCGGACACCAGCACCAGGTACGGATCGCCGACGTCGCGCCACGGGAGATCACGGCGATGCCTCTGGTACCAGGCCAACAGCGCGGCGTTGCGCTCCCGATCGACCCGGGTGGTCATCAGCCTCCGGTCGTGGTCGTGGGGTTCGTCGTCGTGGTCGTCGGCGGTACGTACACGTACAAGGTCAGCAGAATCGTGGATCCCTCGTCGACCGTCTCTCCGGGGGCGGGGATCTGTCCCGCAACCCTCCCGTTGTTGGCCTGGACCGGCGTCTGAGTGGGGTTGCCGTCATCGGCCACGGTGAGACCGGCCTGGGCCGCAGCCTGTTGGGCCTCCGCCAGCGTCATGTTGGTGAAATTGGGCACCGTGATCTGTCGGATCACGCCGATTCTCACCGTGATCTCGGTTCCGACGACGACCGTCTCCTCTGGTGCCGGCTCCTGCTCGGCGACGAACCCCACCAACTGGCTCGCGAGACTGACCTCCACCGTCCCGGCGTCGACCACGGCGAGCTTTGCCTCCTCTGCAGCACGCCTGGCCTCTGCCAGCGTCATCCCGACGAAGTCCGGCACCTCCACCGTCTCCTGCCCCTTGGACACATAGACGATGACCGGCGCGTCACGGTTGACCACCCTTCCGGCCTCGGGATCGGTTCTGGTCACGAACCCGGCGGAGATCTCATCGGAGAACTCCTCCTCGGCCGTGACGTTTTCGAACCCGACGCGGGCCAGCTCCAACTGGGCGGCATCGGCGCTCATGCCCGTGATGTCCGGGATCTCGAGCGAGAAGGGCCCGCGCGAGACGACGAGATCGACTTCGGTGCCTGCATCCGCGGCGACGCCACCTTCCGGGGACTGATCGATGACGGTGTCCTCGGGGATGTCCTCGGTGAGGGTGTAGGTGACCTCACCGACGACGAACCCTTGCGCCTCGATCAAGGCAATGGCGACGTCGAGGGTTTCACCGATCACCGAGGGGACGCCGAACTGTTCGGTTCCCGCCGAGACGATCAAGGTGACGAAGGATCCAATCTCGACCTCGGTGCCCGGCGGCGGTTCGGTGGCGATGACGACGCCGGCGGGGATCGAGTCGTGCGTCTCCTGGCGCGTCGTCACCTTCAGATCGAGCTCCTGCAGCTCGCGGGAAGCCTCCTCTTCTGCCTTGAGGGTGACATCGGGTACGACGACCGTCTGGGCCGACACCGCGTCGGGTCCGGTCAGCATCTGGAACAGGATCCAACCCCCTACTGCCAGCAACCCGATGAGGGCGGCTACCGCGGCGAAGTACGTCAGCTGCCCGCCCGAGTCGCTCGGTGGCGGCTGCTGGGCTACCTCGCGAGCCGTGGCGTCGGGCGGCATCGTCGCCGGCGGTGGCGTGACCAGGGCGGTCGGCGCCGCCGCGGCGGCGACCCCGACCACGGCCGGCTGTCTCCCGGAGAGGTAGGCGAGCAGATCCGTGCGCAGATCGGCGGCGGTTCGGTACCGATCGTCGGGACTCTTGGCCATCGCGGTCTCGACGATCAACGAGAGCTCCGGGGGCACCTCGGGGCTCACCTGCACGGCGGTGGGGGCATACTCGGAGACGTGCTGGTAGGCAACGGCCACCGGGCTCTCGCCGGTGAATGGCGGGCGTCCCGCGAGCATCTCGTAGAGCACCACGCCGAGCGAGTAGATGTCGGACCGACCGTCGGCGGGCAGACCCTGGGCCTGCTCCGGGCTGAAGTAGGTGGCGGTCCCGATCACCGCTCCCGTCCTGGTCAGCTCCTCGGAGTCGTCGAGCGCCCTGGCGATCCCGAAGTCGGTGACCTTCACCCCACCGTCGGTCCCGATCATGATGTTGCCCGGCTTGATGTCGCTGTGGAACACGCCCGCCTGGTGAGCGACCTCCAGAGCTGCGGCAGCCTCGGCGGAGATCTCGGCGGCGCGCCGCGGCAACAGCGCCCCGTCGGTCTTCATGATCTCCCGCAAGGTCTTGCCCTCGATCAGCTCCATGACCATGTAGTAGGTGTCTCACTCCTGGCCCCAGTCGAAGATCGAGACGATGTTCGGATGGCTGAGATTCGCCGCCGCCTGCGCCTCGCGGCGGAAGCGGGTCACGAAGGCCTCGTCGGCGGCGAAGTTGGGGTGCAGGATCTTGATGGCGACGCGGCGGCCGAGCAGCATGTCCTCGGCCTCGTAGACGTCGGCCATCCCGCCCCGCGCCAGGTGCGCGACGAGGCGATACCGGTCGGACAGGGTGCGCTCATCCATCGTCGAGATGGTACTGAGGGGGTGGAATATGACCGTGAAGCTGCAAGTCACAAGCTGCAAGCGGCAAGCAGGACGCTGCCTTGCGACTTGCGGCTTGAAGCTTGCAGCTCAACTGAAGAACTCCTCGAATATCGCACGGGCGATCGGTGCAGCGACGCTTCCGCCGGAGGCGGTTTCACCAGCGGAGCCACCGGACTCGACGACCACGGCCAGGGCGATCTGAGGCTCGCCTGGATCGGCGTCGACGGGGCCGAAACCGATGAACCAGGCGTGCGGCGGGCTCCCGGCCACCTCTGCGGTGCCGGTCTTGCCGGCGATGCGGACACCGGGGATGGCCGCATTCCTTCCGGTCCCCGAGGTGACGACACGCTCCATCATGTCGGAGAGCACGGCGGTCGTCGCCGGGCTCGTCGCCCGCCGCCAGCGACGGGGCGTCGTCGACGACTCGATGACCCCATCGGCGGTGAACACGTCCGAGACGACGTGGGGGATCATGATCTCGCCCTCGTTGGCGACGGCGGCGGCGACGAGGGCCATCTGGATCGGTGTGGCTCTCACATCCCGTTGACCGATGGCGTTCTGGGCAACGGCCGGATCGTTCGAGACGATGGAGGCGGCGTCGGGCACGGCCGATGCCAGCACCTCCAGGTCGTAGGGGATGATGCTGTTGAACCCGAAGGCCTCGGCGGTGGCAACCAGCTGCTCGGCGCCGACATCCATCCCCAGAGCGGCGAACACGGTGTTGCATGAACGGACGAAGGCCTCCTCCAGCGTCACCGGGCTGCCGTCGACGCAGACCTCGCGGTTGTAGTTGCTGATGGACGCGGTCGACCCGGGGAGCTGGAGCTCCAGCGGGTCCGCATACTCCGTCGAAGGGCTGGCGATGCCGCTCTCGAGTGCGGCAGCAGCGGTGATCACCTTGAACGTCGAACCCGGCGGGTACGTGGTTGCGATCGACCGGTCGAGCAACGGCTGGCTCTCGTCGTCTTCGAGCGCCTGGCCGGCGGCACGGGCATCCGGCCCGACGAGCACGTTGGGATCGAACCCCGGCGTCGAGACGGCGGCGAGCACGGCCCCGGTCTCGGGGTCGACGGCGAAGACCGCGCCCCGGTCTTCGCCCAGCGCGGTGCGTGCGACCTCCTGCAACGCATCATCGATCGTCAGCCGCAAACCCCGGGGGCGCGGGTCTCCGCCCATCAGTGCGTTGAGCACGCCGGAGATCGTGGTGTCTCGGTTGGAGACCAGGTCACCGGCCCGCTCCCGCTCGAGCCCGCGGGCCCCGAACAGCACGGACACGAAACCCACGGTGTGGGCATAGGCCTCCGCGGTGGGATAGACCCGCACAAAGGCTTGGCTCCCCTCGACCGGATCCGACCGCGCGGCCACGACGTTGTCGGCGCTGACGATGGCTCCCCGCTCCCGCCCAACCCGGAAGGCGACGAGACGCGGGTTGCGGGGGTCGTCGCGGTAGTCCGGACCGGCGACGCCCTGGATCCACGTGGCGGCGAGGGCAAGGACGAGGAACCCGGCGAGGATCGTCCACGCGGTACGGCGCAGGGGGTCGTTCATGCGCGTTCCTCGTGCGAGATCCGTCCGAGCAGCGCCATGATCATCGCCGAGGCGAGCAGTGAGGATCCCCCATACGACATGAGCGGCGTCGTCAGACCCGTGATCGGCAGCACCCGGACCACCCCGGCGATGATGAGGAACGCCTGGATGCCGACGAGGATCGTCAACCCGCCGGACAGGTATTTGCGGAACCGGTCCCGGGAGCGCAGCGCAATGCCCACACCCACCGTCACGAAGAGCGCATAGGCGGTGATGACGGCGATCGACCCGGCCAGCCCGAGCTCCTCGCCGACGGCGGCGAAAACGAAGTCGGTGGCAGCGGCCGGGATCAGGTCGGGGCTGCCGAGTCCCAGCCCGGACCCGGTCAGGCTCCCACTGCCCATCGCGAAGAGGCCCTGAGCCGTTTGGTAGCCGCTTCCGGCGTAGTCCGCAAAGGGGTCGAGCCAGGCAGCGATGCGGGTCTGGACGTGGGAGAACCGCTGGTAGGCGACCCATCCGAAGGCCGCTCCCGTGGCCAACCCGATGCCGAGGTAGACACCACGCCCGGTGGCGGCGTAGATCATCCCGATGAACAGGGCAAACAGCAGCAGTGCCGCACCGAGGTCACGCTGGTAGACCAGCACCAGGAACGCGGCGCCGGCTGCGATCAGCACCGGACCGACGTGTCGCGGCTCGGGGAGCCGGAAGGGCCCGATGCTCCGGGAGACCGTGCTCATCGCTTCGGACCGATCGGCGAGATAGGAGGCCAGGAAGATGGTCAGGAACACCTTGGCCACCTCCCCCGGCTGGAACGACAACACGAGGTCGGTGCCGGGCACGTCCACGCGCACCCACAGCCGCGACCCGTTGACCACGGCGCCGTGGATCGGCCACGTCTCCGGGAGGAGGGGGAGGAGGAGCAGCCCGACCGCGGCTGCCAGAAACAGGTACCGGTAGCGCCGCAGGACGGCGACGCCGCTGTCGCGAAGCAGCCACACGAAGGCGGCAGCGGCGACACCGGCGATCGCCAACCACCATCGCTGCAGGGCGGCGAGCTCGGGATCGATGCGGAACACCTCGATGAAGCCGATCGCCGCCAGAAAGCCGGCGATCGGGAGGATCAGGGCGTTGGCGCTTGGCGCCCAGGCTCGGAAGGCCAGGTGGATCGTCCCGAAGCTGAAGGCAAACACCACGAAGGTGAGGGCGACGTCGGCATCGAGCCAATCACCGCCGGCGAACTTCACCATCGCCACGCCGACGGAAGCGAGGAGGGCGGCCGCGATGAGGAGGGCGGCTTCGGCGTTACGCGTCATGGGCGTCGACGATCGCGACGGAGACGTTGTCGACGCCGCCGGCGCTATTGGCGGCCTCGACGAGGGCCCATACCGTCGGCTCGACGTCGTCGCCGACGGCGATCTCCGCGATCTGCTCGTCGGTGAGCATGGAGGTGAGCCCATCCGAGCAGAGGAGCACGCGATCACCATCGACGAGCTCGATCGTCTCGTGGTCGACCAGGATCGGGCCCAGCCCGAGGGCACGGGTGAGCAGGTGGCGCTGCGGGTGGCGTTCCGCATCGTCGGGATGGAGGTGGCCCATCGCGACGAGTTCGGCGACGACGGTGTGGTCGGTGGTGAGCAGATCGAACCCATCGCCCCGGATGAGATAGGCGCGGCTGTCACCGACGTGGCCGAGCTCGAGCGTGCCGTCAGGGCGGAACAGCCCGAGGGTCAGCGTGGTCCCCATCCCGCGCAGGTCCGGATGCTTGTCGATTTCCCGCAGCAGCTCCTCGTTGCCGGCCATGACGCGCTCGACGATCGTGACATCGGAGTCTGGATCGGCACCCGTCGCCGCTTCGAGGGCCGTCGTGCTGGCGATGTTGCCGGCGATGGCACCGCCCATCCCGTCGGCGACACCAACGAGCACGGGGGTGTCGGCGGCCCCGGAGGATTCGGGATAGACCGCGTCCTCGTTCCGGCCCCGCACCCGTCCCTGATGGGTAGCTGTGGCCCAGACGTACCTCATCGGACCTCGAGCATCGTCTTACCGATTTGCACCGTGTCACCCTTGGTGAGTCCGGTGGGTGCGGTGATGCGACGGCCGTTGACGTAGGTGCCGTTCGTGCTCCCGAGGTCCTCGACCCGCGTTTGACCGTTCTGCGCGCTCACCCTCGCATGGAAATCCGATGCGTACGGGTCGTTGATGATGATGTCGGCGTCGGGGCTGCGACCGACGGTATGGCCCGAGCCGCGTAGCTTCACCCGCTTGCCCTGCGCCACGTCGCCGCGAAGGACCACGAGCTCGCTCGGCCCCCGACCGCGACCCGACGAGGCGCCACCGCCGAGGTGGATCCGGATCGCTCCTGCGATCTGCCAGAGGAACACGAAGAGCAAGATGATGAAGAGGATCTTGAGCAGATTGAGGACTAGTGCCGGCATCGGTTCCTCACAGCAGCCGGAAGGTGAAGTCGATGTCTCCCATCGTCACGCTATCGCCCGGAAGGATCGGATGCGGTGTCATGCCGATCAGCCGGCCGTTGACGTAGGTGCCGTTGGCCGAGCCCGAGTCCGAGATCGTGACCGTATCGCCTTCGCGTACGATCACCGCCTGGTGGCGCGACATCTCGGGGATGTTGGCGATCACGTCGGAGTCGAGCGCCCGCCCGATCACGTTGCGGTTGTCGCCGATGTCGAGGGCGAGGGGTGGCGAGGTCGCGACGAGTTGACCCCACGGCGGAAGGGGACCAGGCACCGATCGTCCGGTGCAGTCGGCAAGGCCTCGGGGGACATCGGGATCGGCCTCGATCGCGACCGTCACCGGACCCGAGAGGCGCCATCCCCGGTCGCGCGCGCTGGCCGCGACCGTGGCGGCGAGTTCGGTGGTGAGATCGCCGAGATCGATGTCGTCTGAGACGTCCAGGGGGTTGACGAGCATCGTCCACTCGTTCGGGATCTCGGGACCGACCGGCCCGTCGAGGGCCATGAAGTCAGCCTGGCGCACGAGCCGCTCGGCCATGTCGACGGGATGCATCTTGCCGCGAAACACCGCAGCGGTGGCACCATCGACCAGCCGCTCGAGCCTGCGTTCCATCTCCCTGGCGAGCCGCATGTCGAGATTGTATGGGTACCTGTCATTTGGAAGACCCCAGGGGCGCTAGGCGTTGCCCGTGTTAGCCTTTCTCGTTCCGCGGGCGAGTGGCGGAAATGGCAGACGCGCAGGTTTCAGGAACCTGTGAGGTAACACTCGTGGGGGTTCAAGTCCCCCCTCGCCCACGCTCATGGCGTACCCCTCATTCTTTCCCGTGCGCCGCTCGCGACGTCGCCGTTGGCTCCTGGCGCTGTTCGTGGTGGTCGTGGTGGTGGTGGTGATCGTGCTGACGCTCCAGTACCGGACCGAGGCGCGCGGCATCGCCGACTATGTGGCGGTGGCCGAGGACGCGGTCGAGCTGCAGGCCCAGGCGGCTGCCAACCTCGAGGCAGCCTTCCTCGATCTGAGCTCGATCGACCGACCCGAACTGCTACGCCGGCTCGATGAGATGCACACGGCCACCGCAGAGGCTGCAGCGGCCATCGACGGTGTCGCGGTCCCATCGAGTGCCGCAGAGGCCCACGGATACCTCATGGTCGCCACCCGCGCCTGGGAGCAGGCGTTGGTCGCTCTCGACGAGGCCGTCGTCGCCATCGTCGATGCGCCCGACGGCAGCCCCGATGAGGCGCTGGAGGAGGCGGTGGTCCTGCTGCGGGCCGGCGACATCGCCTATGCCGAGTTCCAAGCGAGGGCCGACGACTTCGATTCCGAGATCGCATCCGGCGATTTCGGCCCAATCGCCTTTGCCCCGACCGACGGGCCGGTGCGGTTCGAGGCGGCGACGCTCGCCGCCCGGCTGACCACCGCCTACCGCCTCGGATCCGAGCACGACATCTCGGTGACCGCCGTCACCGAGCCGCAGCCCACCGGCGAACGGAACAACGTCCCGATCGTTCCGGCCAGCGAGGACTTCCTCGTGCAGGCGGTCGTGGCCAACGAGGGGAACGAGACCGAGGAGCTGGTCTCCGTCACGCTCGACCTGATCGCGACCGACCGCGATCAGCAACCGGTGAGGGTCACCCAGACCGTTGCATCGCTGGAGCCGGGCGAGGCGAAGACCTGTATCTTCGATGGCTTGTTCCTGGAGGGCGGCGCCCTCTACGAGCTGGTGGTCAGGGCTTCGGCCGCCGACGATGATGCTCCCGACGACAACGCCTGGCGAATGGTCTTCTACCGAAACGAGAGCCTGTGAGCGGCTGGCTGTTCGTCGTCATCGGGTTCCTGATCGCCGTGCTCGCGGTCTGGCAGGCCTACCAGCTGTACCAGATCCGCTCGCAGATCGATGCCGTCCCCAAGGACGGCAACGTGATCGCCCTCCTCGCCTCGGTCGGGGTGCGATTGGAGGGCTTCGAAGCGGGTATGGGATCGATCGATGGCCGGCTTCGCGACGTGGAGACCCGCCTTCCCGGGGCGATCAGCAAGGTCGGCGTCGTTTCCTACGACGCGTTTGGCAACATCGCCGGCCAGCTCTCCCGCTCGATCGCCCTCCTCGACGAACGCGGCACGGGGATCGTGCTCTCGATCATGGTGTCGCGCGACGAGACGTTGTTCTTCTCGAAGGAGATCGTCGACGGTGGCGCTCGCGAGCCCTTGTCCCCCGAGGAACGGGAAGCGGTTGCCACCGCCCTCGCCCGGTAGCATCCCCGCGGATGATCGACGTCGGCCTGCTGCGCGATGACCCCGACGCCCTGGCAGATGCCCTGGCGCGGCGCGGTGTGTCGATCGACATCGACGGGCTCCAAACGTTGGACGCCGAGCGTCGCGCGGCGCGGGTCGACGCCGAGGAGCTGCGGGCCCGGCAGAAGGACGTGGGGAAGACGATCTCCGGCCTCGAAGGGGCCGAGAAGGAGGCGGCGATCGCCGAGGCGGGGGAGCTCTCCGACCGGTACGGGGAGCTCCTGGAACGAGCCGATGCCCTCGACGACGAGTTCATGGCGACCTGGGTGACGGTCCCCAACCTCGCCGACCCCACCGCGGCCGAGGGAATGACCGAGGAGGATTACGTTGAGCTGAGCAGGTGGGGTGAGCCCCCCGAGTTCGGATTCGAGGCGCGGGACCACGTCGATCTCGGTGTCGACCTCGACGTGATCGACATCGAGCGAGCGTCGAAGATGTCGGGGAGCCGGTTCGGCATCGTCAAGGGGCGCCTCGCCCTGGTCGAGTTCGCCCTCGTCCAGTGGGCGATGAACACCCTCACCGGCCATGGGTTCGAATCGGTCGTGCCACCGGTGCTGGTCCGCGAGGAGGCGCTCTTCGGCACGGGGTTCTTCCCGGCCGACCGCGAGCAGGTGTACTCCGTGCGCGAAGACGACCTGTTCCTCGTCGGCACTTCGGAGGTGTCGCTGGCGGCGATGCACGGTGACGAGTTCCTCGACGCGGAGGATCTCCCGACCCGGTACGCCGGTTTCTCCACCTGCTTCCGGGTGGAAGCCGGGACCTACGGCAAGGACACCA
>CAZCBO010000057.1:12530-12947 GCA_964496825.1 uncultured Acidimicrobiaceae bacterium | reverse complement strand
CGGCAGCCCGCAGATCACCCGTCCATCGCCGACCGCCTCCCGAATAGCGGCGACCGACTGCTCGATGATCCCGACGTGGGTCCAGGTCGGGCGGGCCCGGCAGACATCGTAGAGGAAGTGCTTGAGGATCTCCTGACCCCGCGGGGTGTGCGCCACCTCGGGATGGAACTGGACGCCGTAGAGGCCCCGTCCGGGGGCCTCCATGGCCGCCACCGGTGAGTCCGGCGTGGTCGCGGTCACCGTGAACCCCGCCGGCGCCGCGCTTACGGCATCCCGATGGCTCATCCAAACCGGCTGCTCCCCGGGTAGGCCGCGGAAGAGGGCACCGGGCGTGGACACCGACAGGTCGGTAGAGCCGAACTCGGCGACATCGTTGCGTTCGACGGCGCCGCCGAGGCTGTTGGCGAGAACCTGGTG
>CAZCBO010000057.1:0-12520 GCA_964496825.1 uncultured Acidimicrobiaceae bacterium | reverse complement strand
CCTGGTGGCCGTAGCAGATGCCGAGGACCGGGATCCCGAGGTCGAAGATGGCCTGATCGATCCCGTAGGCGTCGGGGGCATACACCGAGGCCGGGCCGCCCGAGAGGATGATGCCTGCCGGCTCCTGCGCCTGGAGCTCGGCAGCGGTGATGTCGCGGGGAACGATCTCGGAGTAGACGTGGGCCTCGCGGACTCGCCTGGCGATGAGCTGGGCGTACTGGGCGCCAAAGTCGACGACGAGGACTCGATCGAAGTCGTCCGTGTCCGAGGCATGGCCCGACGACGCCGCTGCCACGTCAACCCATCCCTACGCCCTGGGCCCTTTGGAGCTGCTTCCCCTCGGTCTGCAGGGCGGGCGCCACCATGACCTCGGCCTTCTGGAACTCGCGAACGTTGGCGTACCCGGTGGTTGCCATCGACGTCCTGAGGGCACCCATCAGGTTGCGGCGGCCGTCGTTCTCATGGGCGGGGCCGACGAGCAGCTCCTCGATCGAACCGAGCGCCTTCACCCGCACCCGCGACCCGCGCGGGAGTGTGGGATGGAACGTGGCCATGCCCCAGTGCACCCCCGTCCCGGGTGCCTCGTCGGTCGCCGCGAAGGGTGAGCCGAGCATGACGGCATCGGCGCCCACGGCGATCGCCTTGGCGATGTCACCTCCGGTACGCATCCCGCCGTCGGCGATGACGTGGACGTAGCGCCCCGTCTCTTCGAGGTACCGGGTCCGTGCGCCGGCGGCGTCGGCGATGGCGGTGGCCTGGGGAACGCCGATGCCGAGCACGCCCCGAGTCGTGCACGCCGCACCGGGCCCGACGCCGACCAGGACACCGACGGCCCCGGTTCGCATCAGATGAAGCGCCCCCGGATACGAGGCGACGCCCCCCACGATGACCGGCATCTCCACGTCGCGGATGAACGTGAACAGGTCGAGCGGCTCGGTCCTGGTGGACACATGCTCGGCCGAGACCACCGTTCCCTGGATCACGAGGATGTCGAGCCCGCCCTCCTTGGCCGGGTCAACGTAGTCGGTGACGCGCTGCGGAGTGAGGCTGCCGGCGGTGACGACCCCTCCGGCCTTGATCTCCGCGACCCGCTGGGTGATGAGATCCGGCTTGATCGGCTCGAGATAGAGCTCCTGCATCCGCCGTGTCGCCTTTTCGTCGGGCAGCGAGGCGATCTCTTCGTAGACCGGCAGGGGATCAACGTACCGGGTCCAGAGACCTTCGAGGTTGAGAACGGCGAGCCCGCCGAGCTTCCCGATGGCGACGGCCGTGGCCGGGCTCACCGCCGAGTCCATCGCCGAGGCGAGCAGGGGCAGGTCGAAGGTGAAGGCGTCGATCTCCCAGGTGAGGTCGACATCCTCGGGATCACGGGTGCGGCGTGAGGGGACGATGGCGATGTCGTCGAAACCCCACGCCCTTCGGCCCGATTTGGCAATGCCGATGTCGATCTCCACAGCCACCTCCGCTCGAATGCCCCAGCACGAGGGAGGGTAGTCCGCAAAGCCGTCTCTCCCCCACAACGCACGTGCTTGGACGGGGCGCGTAGCGCCCTTTTAGACACGCGCGATGGCTTATTGGCGGTGCAGGCCTACCGCGTCGCGGACCTCCTGCTGGTAGGCCTCGGCCCGGGTGCGGGCGTCGAGGGCGCCGCCCTGGAGGATGCGGGCGACCTCGGCGTCGTCGAGGGTCTTGTAGGCAGCGCGGATCGGCGCCAGTTCGGCAATGACGGCCTCGGACACCGCCTCTTTGAAGGAGCCATAGCCGCCCTCCCCGTACTCCTCGACCAGATCGTCGATCGACCGCCCCGTGGACGCCGACATGATCTCGAGCAGGTTGGAGATCCCCGGCTTCTCCCCTGGGTCGTAGCGGACGGCGGGCTCCGAGTCGGTCACCGCGCTCATGATCTTCTTGCGGATCTCGTCGGGGCTGTCGAGCAGATCGATGCGGCTCTTCGGATTGGGGTCGCTCTTGGACATCTTCGCGGTCGGGTCGGTGAGCGACATGACTCGCGACGCGGTCTCCGGGGTCATGCCCTCCGGAATCGGGAAGACCTCGCCGAACCGATTGTTGAACCGCTCGGCCAGGTCCCTGGTCAGCTCGATGTGCTGCTTCTGATCATCACCGACCGGGACCAGGTTCGCCCGCAGCACGAGGATGTCGGCGGCCATCAGCACCGGGTATGAGAACAGGCCCAGGTTGGCCGGGATCCCCCGCTCGGTCTTGTCCTTGTATTGGGTCATCCGGCTGAGCACGCCCATCGGCGTGAAGGTGCTGAGGATCCACGCCAGCTCCGGGTGCTGGGGCACCTGGCTCTGCATATAGAGGAGCGAGCGATTCGGGTCGATGCCGATGGCGAGGAGCACCTTGGCGGTCTCGAAGCGGGCCTCCTCGAACTCCTTGGGGTCGTAGGGGTTCGTCATCGCATGGAGGTCGACGATGCAGTAGATCGGGTCGATGTTTGGATCCTCCTGCAACGCGACCCAGTTGCGGAACGCACCGAGGTATCCGCCCAGGTGCATGTTCCCGGTCGACTGGACCCCGGAGAACACCGTCTTCTTCGTTGCGTCGGTCAAAGAGCCTCCTCACCAACCGTTCTTGCGTCGTGTGGGCCCGTATACGGGCTGAGGTTACGCAAGAACGGGGATGTTATGCCTCTCGGCCGATCTCCTCGACGAGCTCGGTCGCGGTGACCGTGCGCCGTCTGGCGAGCCGGGCCCCGGCGAGACCGTGGTGATAAGCGGCGGAGCGAGACCCGTCGGCTGCCGAGAGCCCGGCGCTGACGTAGGCACCGATCATCCCGGCAAGCACGTCACCCGTACCGATCGTGGCCAGCTCGGGGCCTCCGGTGGTCACCGCCCACGTCGTCGCACCGTCGGTGATGAAGGTCGGCGACCCTTTGAGCAGGACCACGGCCCCCGTCTTCTCCGCCACCTGCTCGGCGGCGGTGTACGTCGCCTGCTCACCGGTGAGCCGGGAGAACTCGCCGGCGTGGGGGGTGATGACCGTGGGAGCGGTGCGGGCCGCCAGGGCGCCGACGTTGCCGAGAGCGTTGATGCCATCGGCGTCGAGCACCAGCGTGCGCTCCCAGCCGTTGAGCAAGCCTTCGACGAACTCCCGGTCGACCGGGCCCAGCCCGGGGCCGACGACCAGCGCGTCGTAGCGCTCGACCGCGTCGAGCACCCCCTCGACGTCGCGAGCTCGGAACCAGTAGGAGTTCCCGACACCTGCGGTCATCACGCCCGGATCGAGCGACGCATAGACCGGCACCAGAGATGCGGCGCAGATGATGGATGCCGCACCGGCCCCAGCGTTCAGCGCCGACCGGGTGGCCAGCATCGCCGCCCCGGTGATGCCGGGAGAGCCGCCGACGACGGCCACCGAGCCGGCCGACCACTTGTGGGCCCGCCGGTCGCGGTGGGCCAGGGGGGCGTCGGACGCTTCGCACAGCCAGAACTCGGCGTTCGGTTCGCCGAGGCCGATGTCGACGATGCGGATTTCGCCGCTGCGGTCGGGGCCTTGCCCGAGGAAATGCCCGGTCTTGGGCGCCTGGAAGGTCACCGTGAGGTCTGCGGTGAAGACCGAGCCGTCGACCTCGCCGCTGCGGGCGTCGAGGCCGGAGGGAAGGTCGACGGCGAGCACAGGGACGTCGAGCTTCGTCCACGGCACGACCTCCGAGGGGAGCGAGCCGTGGAACGAGACGCCGAACACGGCATCGATGAGCAGGTCGGTGTCGCGGGCGTCGCCGATCTTCTCGACGACGACGCCCGCTTCGACGGCAGCGGTGGCCGCCTTCCGGGCCGGCGAGTCGTCGCGTTTGGGGAACCCGAGCGACTGGACGGTCACCTGCGCTCCCCGCCGGGCCAGATACTTGGCGGCGACGTACCCGTCGCCGCCGTTGTTGCCCTGGCCGGCGAGCACGATGACGCGGTCACCATATCCCACGCCCATGTCCGCCGCCGCAACCGCAACGGCGAATCCGGCCCGCTCCATCAGCGTCTCGACGGGCGCGGTGGAGGCCTTGTCGAGGCGTGACGACTCCGCTGGCGTGATGACTGGCCTCATGGCAGGAGCTTACGTCCTCTCCGCCGCTTTAAGAATGGGTTGGTCGACGGGTCCGAGAACTGCCTCCTCCATGCCGGGTTTTCGCGGATTACCCTTGCCCTTCCTGCGAAGGAGAGCTGGCTGGACTGTCCCAACTGTGGCGCCACCAACGACGCCACCCACAAGTTCTGTTTCGAGTGCGGCACCGCGCTCGTTTCGGTGTGCCCGTCCTGCGGGTATGAGAACGCGCCGGGGCACAAGTTCTGCAGCGAATGCGGCACCAACCTCGCGGCCGGCGTCCCTGCTGCGGTAGAGCCGGCCCCGGTCCCCTCGACCCAGGAGCCGGGCGAACGGCGGTTCGTGTCGGTGTTGTTCGCCGACCTGGTCGGGTTCACCAGCTTCTCGGAGTCCCGCGACCCCGAAGAGGTCCGGGGCATGCTCACCCGCTACTTCGATCGCGCCCGTGAGGTCATCGAGCGGTTCGGCGGCGATGTCGACAAGTTCATCGGCGATGCGGTCACCGCCTTCTGGGGTACCACCCAGGCCCAAGAGGACGACGCCGAGCGGGCGGTGCGAGCCGCCCTCGAGCTCGTCGACGCCGTCGAGGTGCTGGGTGAGGAGCTCGGCATTCCCGAGCTGGCAGTTCGCGCCGGCGTGCTCTCCGGGGAGACCTCGGTCGGCGTCGGCGGCAACGAGAAGGGCCTCGTCGTGGGCGATATCGTCAACACCGCATCGCGGCTGCAATCGGCCGCCGAGCCGGGAACGGTGTTCGTTGGGGATTCCACCCGGCGACTCACCGAGCGGGGCATTCGATACGAGGAGGTCGGCGAGCAAGCCATGAAGGGCAAGTCGGTGCCGGTCGCCGCCTGGCGTGCGGTCGATTTGCTCGGCGAACGAGGGGGAAAGGGCCACTGGGGAGGGCTGGAGGCTCCGTTCGTCGGGCGTGACGACGAGTTGCGCCTCCTCAAGGACCAGGTCCATGCGACGACCAGAGACGGGCATGCCCGCCTGGTCTCGATCGTCGGTGAGGCCGGGATCGGCAAGAGCCGCCTCGGCTGGGAGCTGCAGAAGTACACCGACGGGCTCGACGAGAACTTCCTGTGGCACCGTGGCCGCTCACCCGCCTATGGCGACGGCGTCACGTTCTGGGCGCTCGGTGAGATGGTGCGACGCCTGGCCCGGATCGCCGAGACCGAAGAACCGCACAAGGCGCGCACCAAACTACGCACCGCCGTCGCCGACTACGTCCCGGATCCCGAGCAGCAACGATGGATCGAGCCCCGCCTCGCCGGCCTGCTCGGCCTCGACGACATGCCGGGCGGCGACCGCAGCGAGCTGTTTGCGGCGCTGCGGACGTTCTTCCAGCGTGTGTCGGAGACGGGCACCGCGATCCTGATCTTCGAGGATCTGCACTGGGCTGATGCGGCGCTCCTCGACTTCATCGAGGAGCTCGTCGATCGCTCGCCCCGGCATCCGATCCTCGTGTTGACCCTGGCACGCCCCGACCTCCTCGACCGCAGACCTCAGTGGGGAGCCCGGCGCAACGGCATCGCCGTCCACCTCGGACCGCTCACCGACGCCCAGATGACCGAGCTCGTCACCGGACTCGCCCCTGGGATCCCGGACGCCGCCACCGAACTCGTTATCAAACAGGCGGCGGGAGTTCCGCTCTACGCGGTCGAGTACATCCGGATGCTCCTGGCGAGCGGCCAGCTGGTCCAGGCCGGCTCCACCTTCGAACTGGTCGACTCGCTGGATTCCCTCGACGTGCCGGACACCCTGCACTCGGTCATCGCCGCCCGCCTCGATCGTGTCCCCGAAGAGGATCGTGATCTCATCCAGCAGGCGTCGGTGCTCGGCCAGTCCTTCACCATCGAGGGGCTGATCGCTCTTACCGGCGCCGGCGACGCTGCCCTCGAGGAACGCCTCGCAAACTTGGCAAAGAACGAGGTCTTTCGCCTCGAGGATGACCCGGGTGCCCCGGAGCGCGGCCAATACCAGTTCGTCCAGGGGGTCATCAAGGAGGTGGCGTACGGCCGGCTCGCCAAGAAGGAGCGCAGAGAGCGGCACCTCCGTGTCGCCGAGTACTTCGAGGCCCAGGACGATCCCGAGATGGCGCCGATCATCGCCAGCCACTACGCCAGCGCCTATGAGGCCGAACCGGACGATGCCCTTGGTTCGCGTGCGCGCGACGCGCTGACCACCGCTGCCGAGCGCGCCGCCAGTCTCAAGGCCTATGAGCAGGTGCTCGGCCTGTGCGAGCGCGCCATTGCGTTCACCGACGGAGCGATGGAACGTGCGCCACTCCAGCTCATCGCTGCCGAGGCCTCCTACGAGATGGGAAACTCGGAGGCCGCCATCGCATCTGCGGAGGCAGCGCTGGAGACATATCGCAGCGAGGGTCGCACCGAGGACGTCGTCACAGCCGCAAACACCCTGGCGTTGATCCTCCTCCAAGACTTTCGGGCGCAGTCGACGATCGATCTCCTCAGCCCGTTGTATGAGCCCGATGCGGTGACCGCCGAGCGAGCGTCGCTCGGGGCGCATCTCGCCAGGGCGCTCATGATGAACGACGATGCCGAGAAGGGCCTCGACGTGGTCGAACGGGCCCTCTACGCCGCCGAGCACACCGACAATCGCTTTGCCATCGCCGACGCTCTAGTCACGAAGGGCTCGCTCCTTGCGTTCTTGGGCAGGCACTACGAGAGCGGAATCGTGCTGCGTGGTGGCCTGGACGCCGGCGAGGAGTGGGACCTCATCCAGCCCCAGCTCAGGGCAATCAACAATCTGGGTGCTATTTCGATCGGCGACGGCCTCCGGTCCCTCCTCGAGCTGGGAGCGCGAGGCCTGGATGCTGCCGTGAGGAGCGGCAACCAGGGTTGGATCGAGCAGTGGGCATCCCTCCACGCCTTCACCCTGGCGTTGGAAGGCCGGTACGACGAAGCGAAGGCGTTCGCTGCCGAGTACGACGCGGGCGCCGTCGCATTCAACACCCCGGCACCCGACGCCTACCTCGAGTGGGTCCGTAGTCCGGATGCAATGACGGCCGCCATGCTCGAGAGCTGGGAACGAGCGCACGCCGATGACGATTCGTCCCCCCATCGCGACGCAGAGGACGCAACAACGCAGGCCTGGCTCGCCCTGCTCGACCGCGACTTCGAACACGCGGTAGACCTCGCCACGACGGCCATTCCGCTTCCGTTCGTTGACGCACCCCTGGTGGCGCTCGAGGCAGCTATCTGGTCTGGTGATCCAGACGTCTTCGGACGGGCCGTCGAGTTTGGCCGGAGCTGGGACCTGCCGGGGAAGCGCAAGCATGCAATCGCCCTGCTCATCGAGGCCGGTGAGGCAGCGCTCGCCGGGGATCTCCAGCGCGCCACCGGCGCCTTCTCAGCGCTGATCGCGCACTACGAAGAGAACGAACTCGCCACCGACGTGAACGCGATGCGCGCCCTGTTCGCCGCGGGCGTTGGCCGATCGGTACCCGAAGCTGCGGAAGCCTCAACTGCTGCCCTTCAGTGGATCTATGACACCGGATCGATGGGCTACCTGAAGGTGTGGAAGGATGGGCTACCCGAACAGGTCGCAGAGGCCGCCGGATGATCACCTGCCCGAACTGCTCCGCCGAGAATCCGCCCGACTCGAAGTTCTGCGGCAACTGCGGCACGGCACTGGCTTTGACCTGCCAGAACTGCGGTCACGAGAACCCGCGGGGCAACAACTTCTGCGCCAACTGTGGGACCGCCCTCAAGGAAGCGACACCGGCTCCTGCCGCAGCAGCAGAGGCCCCGGTCGCTCCGGCCAAGGAGCCGGGTGAGCGTCGCTTCGTGTCGGTGCTGTTCGCCGATCTGGTCGGGTTCACGACCTTCAGCGAGTCGCGCGACCCCGAAGAGGTCCGGGCCATGCTCACCCGCTACTTCGACCGAGCCCGGGAGACCATCGAGCGCTTCGGTGGCGAGGTCGACAAGTTCATCGGCGATGCCGTCACCGCCTTCTGGGGAGCGAAGGTGGCCGCAGAGGACGACGCCGAGCGCGCGGTTCGGGCGGCGCTCGAGCTGGTCGATGCGGTCGAGGCCCTCGGTGACGAGCTCGACATCACCGAGCTCGCGGTTCGGGCGGGAGTGTTGTCCGGTGAGACGTCGGTGGGGGTCGGTGGCAACGAGAAGGGTCTGGTGGTCGGCGACATCGTCAACACCGCCTCTCGCCTCCAGTCGGCGGCCGATCCCGGCACGGTGTTCGTCGGGGACTCCACCAAGCAGCTCACCGACGCCGCCATTCGCTACGAGGCGGTCGGAGAGCAAGAGATGAAGGGCAAGTCGGTGCCGGTCACCGCCTGGCGAGCCCACTCGATCGTCGGCGAACGCGGGGGAAGGAATCGCTGGGAGACGCTCGAGCCACCCTTCGTCGGGCGCGACGACGAGCTGCGCCTGCTGAAGGACCAGCTCCATGCCACCACCCGCGACGGCAGCGCCCGGCTGGTCTCGATCGTCGGCGAGGCCGGGATCGGCAAGAGCCGGCTCGCCTGGGAGCTCCTCAAGTACCTCGATGGCCTCAGCGAAGTGTTTCGCTGGCATCAGGGCCGTTCCCCCGCCTACGGCGACGGTGTCACCTTCTGGGCGTTGACCGAGATGGTGCGATCCCGGGCAGGAATCGCCGAGACCGACGACCCCCACAAGGCGCGAACCAAGCTGCGGACCAAGGTCGCCGAGTTCGTCCCCGATCCCGAGGAGCAGCAGTGGATCGAGCCGCGACTCGCCGGGCTGCTCGGGCTCGCCGAGATGCCGTCGGGGGACCGCAACGAGCTCTTCGCCGCGCTGCGCACCTTCTTCCAGCGCATCGCCGCCAATGAGACTGCGGTGCTCCTCTTCGAGGACATCCACTGGGCCGACGACGGTCAGCTCGAGTTCATCGAGGAGCTGGTCGAGATGTCCCAGGACCACCCGATCCTCGTCATCACCCTGGCACGGCCCGAGCTGCTGAGCCGATACCCCGGCTGGGGATCGGCCCGACAGCACTTCCTGTCGACGCACCTCGGTCCGCTCGGTGACGCCGAGATGGCGGAGCTGGTCACGGGAATGACGCCGGGGATCTCGAACGAGGTGGTCGACCTCATCGTCGAACGGGCCGGCGGGGTGCCGCTCTACGCCGTCGAGTACGTCCGCATGCTGATCAACAGCGGCGACCTCGTGCTCGAGGGATCGACGTATCGCCATACCGGCGACCTCGACGACGTTGCGCTTCCCGATTCCCTCCACGCCATGGTCGGGGCCAGGCTCGATCGGCTCGATGACGAGCAACGCGCGTTGATCCAGGATGCTGCGGTGCTCGGTCAGTCGTTCACCGTGGAGGGGATGACGGTGCTGACCGGGCGGTCGGGCGACGAACTCGAACCGAAGCTGCGGGAGCTGGCCCGCCAGGAGCTGCTCCGCTACGACACCGATCCCCGATCGCCCGAGCGCGGCCAATACCAGTTCGTGCAGAGCGTGATCAAGGAGGTCGCCTACAGCCGGATCGCCAAAACCGAGCGCAAGGATCGCCACCTCAAGGTCGCTGCGTACTACGAGGAAGAAGCACCGGTCGAAGCCGCCGCCGTGATCGCCAGCCACTACATGAACGCCTACGAGGCCGGCCCCGAAGCCGAACTCGCCGACAAGGCGAGAGCCTCACTGATGAACGCCGCCCATCGTGCGATCGAACTCAAGTCGTTCGCCCAGACCCTGTCGTTGGTCGAACAGGCCCTCGACGTTCCCGGTACTGAAGATCAGCAGGCGCGGCTGTGGGAGCTGGCAGCACCGGCGGCGGCAGCGCTGTTCCGCCACGAGGACTCGATCGAGTATGCCCGAAGAGCGCTCGACTGGTACACCGAGCAGGGGTCGCCGGCCGACATCGTCCGTGCCGCCCAGGTGTTGGGCACGGCCTACGTCGACGCCGACGAGCCGGTTCAGGCCGTCGATGCCATGGCGTCACACTTCGATGCGGAGCGTGCTCAGGAGCCCGAGATGATGAGCCTTGGAGCCGAGCTCTCCCGAGCACAGATGCGGGCGAACCAGATGCAGGAGGCCGCCGACGTGGCCAAGGCGGTGCTCATCGCGGCCGAAGCCACCGGCAACACGCCGATGGCCATCGATGTGATGAACACCAGGGGAACCGTGTTGGGTGCCATGGGAAGGGTGTACGAGGCGGTCGCCCTGTTACGCGAGGCCCTCCGCCTCGCCGAGCTCAACCAGCTGCCCTATGCCGAGCTTCGAGCCCTGAACAACCTCGAGGTCACCGACGCGGGCAACGGCATCGCCTCGCTGCGAGAGGGCTGGCAACGCGGCTACGAGCTCGCACAGCGGGTCAGACACGGCGGGTTGTTGGCGCGTATGGCGGGCAACTACTCCTATGGGCTGTTCGAGGACGGTCGCTTCGACGATTCCGTGGCCCTGCTCGAGGAGTTCGACCTCGGTGAGTCGGCCTGGGCCGACTTCTTCGCGGTCAACATCGCGATCGCCAGGTTTCTCCAGACCGGGGATGCGACCTACATCGAACAGGCACGGCAAGCGAACAACGACAATCTCAGTCATCCCGAGCCGCAGTACAAGGCGGGCGCCATCGACAACGAGATCGCCCTGCTCTGGGCCGAGGGAAGACTCGAAGACGCCTGGCGCCTCGCCCCGCAGGTCGATCCGGGCCTGGCGGCCTACCTGTTCCGACACCACGCAGTGGGGTCGGCGATCCGCCTCCATGATGCCGACAAGCTGCGTGTCGCTGCCGACCTCATCGACTTCCCGATCGGGCGCCGCTTCGATCTGCTCCGCTTCGCCGTCGACACCGGGCTGGAGACGATCGAGGGTGATCCCGACCGCGCGGCGGCGAAGTGGGGCGAGCTCATCGAGCTGATGGGTGAGGTGGAGAGCGCGCGCTTGGCCGCCGAATGGAGAGCGATCTTCGCCGAGGTGATGCCGGATCGTCCCGAGGCCGGCGTCGCCGCCAGGGAGGCCTACGACTGGTTCAGCGCCGTCGGCGCCCAGGGGTTGATCGACCTGTACGAGAAGTCGTGGGCGGTCTTGGAGGAGGAGGCCGCCGCCGGCTGATCAGGCCGGGTAGTCGACCCCCCCGGCCAGCCGCACCACCGTATTCCACACCGCCTCCTGGGCGACCCGGTTCGTGAACTGGGGACCGGCGTATTCATGGAGCGGGCCGGTCGTCTTCTTGGGCGGGGAGGCGTAGAACTTGCCGGTGACGTCATCGGCGAATCCGAGGACCTCGAGGTAGCGCGACGCCCCGGTGGCGACATCATGGGCGACCCCGAACCGGTCGCCGAAGGCCGCCGTCAACGGGAGCACGACCCTCCTCATCACGAAGCCCTGGTCGCGGGCGGCGTCGGTCTCCGGTGTGGCTCCCGGGGAAACCGCGTTGACACAGGAACCGGCGGGCAGGCGCCGGGCGAGGGCCCCGGTCCATAGCACCGCAAACAGCTTGGCGTTGGCATAGGCGTTCGCCGAGTCGAACCGCAGCGGCGGAGTCGAGCGGGCGATCGCCTCGGTGGCAGCACCGAGGTCGCCATCGAACTCGTCGGCTGCAAAACGCTCCAGATCGACCGTCTCCATGCTGAAGGCATCGCCCCGTGCGGTTTCCGAGCCGGAAATGACGATGCGCGCCGGCCCGGATAGCAGGCCGTGCTCGATGAGACGCATCGTGAGCAGGTGATGGCCGACGAGCGGCGCGAACGTCTGCTCGATGCCGTCGTCGTTGCGGACGAGTTGCCTGCCCGACAGGACACCGGCATTCAGAACGACCACGTCGACGGCGTGGCCGCGCTGCTTCAGCTCGTCGGCGGCTGCCTCGACGGCTGAGCGTTCACCGAGGTCGGCGGACAGTACCTCGAAGACGGTGCGTCCCGTCCGTGCCTCGAGGCGGTTTCTGGCGCGATCGGCCTTGTCGCCGGTCCGCGCCGACACGATCACGCGATCGAACCCTGCCTCGGCCAGCTGGGCGGCGGTCTCGAATCCAAGCCCCGAGCTGGCCCCGGTGATCAATGCGGCGTGGTGAATGCGCATGAGCGGAGTAGAACCGCTTCCACCCTATTCACTTCCGACGGGTCTCCCGTCGACTCGACAGGCGCGGCATCGCACCCATCAGCAGCGCACCGGCGATGGCCGCCGCGGGGATGATCCAGTTGATCGCTGCGTCCTCGGTGGCGAGCCCGAAGTACGAGACCGCCGCCGCCGACCCTGCGGTGAGCAAGACGCCGAGGGTGACCCAGCGGCGGTGGACCGGAGCAGGCTCGGTGCTGATCCGCCACTCGAAGCGGGCGAGGATCGCCACGAGGACCCCGAGGACGCAAAGCAGAACGGCGATCCAGATCGGTCGGGTGAGCCACCATGCCCAGGTGCCCGGCTCGATCTCGAAGGCGACGCCACCAAAGGTGAACAGCCCGGCCGCGGCGACGAGCGACATCGCCGAGAGATGCCAGAGGTAGACGGTCATGATCACC
>CAZCBO010000056.1:10802-13027 GCA_964496825.1 uncultured Acidimicrobiaceae bacterium | reverse complement strand
CCTACCCCGCCACCACGGCGCTGCAACGATCCGATCTCATCTTCAACATCGGCGCCCGCTTCGACGACCGGGTCACCGGCGACCCCTCCACCTTCGCCCCCGAGGCCAAGGTGGTCCATGTCGACATCGACCCCGCCGAGATCGGCAAGGTCCGCTATGCCGAGGTCCCCATCGTCGGCGACGCCAGGACCGTGCTCGGTCAACTCAACACCGCGCTGGAGCGTCGTCGGGGCGACGATGCGGCCCCGGAACGGCAGAACTGGTTCGAGACCATCCGCAGCTGGCAGGACACCTACCCGCTTGCCTACGAGCAGGACCCGGAGGGGCCGATCCAGGTGCAGTACTTCATCGAGCAGCTCCAGGAGGCCACCAAGGGGGAGGCGGTGGTCGTCGGCGGGGTCGGCCAGCACCAGATGTGGGTGTCGCAGTTCTGGCGGTTCCACGAGCCCCGCTCGTGGATCAACTCCGGGGGCCTGGGCACGATGGGGTTCGCCCTCCCGGCGGCGATCGGGGCCAAGGTGGCGCGGCCCGACGACCTGGTCTTCGCCCTGGACGGTGACGGCTGCTTCCAGATGACCGGCCAGGAGCTGGCCACCGCCGCCACCGAGGAGATCCCGATCAAGATCGCCGTGTTCAACAACCACGGCCACGGCATGGTGCGCCAGTGGCAGAAGCTGTTCTACAACGGCCGCATCTCGGCGAGCGATCTGGGCACCGTCGCCCCCGACTACCCGGCGCTGGCCGAGGCGATGGGGTGCGTCGGCATGCGGGCGGAGAAGCCGGCCGAGGTGGGCCCGGTGATCGACAAGGCGCTGGCCATCAACGACCGGCCGGTGGTCATCGAGGTCGTCGTAGATCCCGACGAGATGGTCTTTCCGATGGTCGCCGCCGGGGGGTCCTGCGACAACGTGGCCATGGGCCCGGAGGACCTCTGATGAGGCACACGCTCTCGGTCGTGGTCGAAGACCAATCCGGTGTACTGGCGCGCGTGGCGTCGATGTTCGCCCAGCGCGCCTTCAACATCCACTCCCTGGCCGTGGGCCCGACCCACGAGGAGGGCCGGTCGCGCATCACGCTCGTGGTGGACGCTCCGGACGTCGAGCAACTGTCCAAGCAGCTCTACAAGCTGGTCAACGTCCTCAAGGTCACCGAGCTCGCGCCGGAAGAGGGGCTCGAGGGCGAGATCATGCTGGTGCGGGTTGCCGCCGACCCCGTCTCGCGGGGAACGGTGCTCGAGGCGGCGGCCATGCTCGAGGGCACCCTGCTCGACATCGGGCCGGGCTCGGTGACGTTCCAGGTCGCAGGTGATCCCGGCGACCTCGCCCGCTTCCTCGAGGTGATGGAACCGTTCGGGATCGTGGAGCTCGTGAAGTCGGGGCGGATCGCCATCGCCAAGGAGAGCGCCCGCGCGGCGAGGGGGGCCCCACGATGAGGGGAGCGCCATGACCGCCACGATCTACTACGAGAAGGACGCCGATCCCGGCCTCATCGCCTCGCGCCGGGTCGCGGTCCTCGGGTACGGCAGCCAGGGTCATGCCCACGCCAGGAACCTCGCCGATTCCGGGGTCGACGTCGTCGTCGGTCTCCGGGAGGGCTCGGGATCGTGGGATGCCGCCGTCGAGGCCGGCCTCGACGTCGCCACGCTCGCCGAGGCGGCCAAGTCGGCCGACGTGGTCATGATGCTCGTCCCTGATCCCGATCAGCCCGCGGTGTACGAGCAGATCAAGGACCACCTGGGTCCCGGCGACACGCTGCTGTTCGCCCACGGCTTCAACATCCACTACGGCTACATCAAACCCCCCGAGGACGTCGACGTCGCCATGGTCGCCCCCAAGGGCCCGGGTCACCTCGTGCGGCGCAGCTACGAACAGGGCAGCGGTGTGCCCGCCTTGGTGGCCGTCGCCCAGGACGCCACCGGCAGCGCGCTCCCGGTCGCCCTCTCCTACGCCAGGGGCATCGGGGCAACCCGCGCCGGAGTGCTCGAGACCACCTTCAGGGAGGAGACCGAAACCGATCTGTTCGGTGAGCAGGTCATCCTGTGCGGCGGGGTTTCGGAGCTGATCAAGGCCTCGTTCGAGACGCTGGTCGAGGCTGGCTACGCCGAGGAGTCGGTTCATACCAGGCTACCCCGGCATCGACAAACAGGTTGAGGTCGGAAAACAAAAAGCCGGATTTGATCAGGGCCAGTTGTTCCGGTCCGGTAAAGGGCAGGCGAACCTCAAAGT
>CAZCBO010000056.1:0-10792 GCA_964496825.1 uncultured Acidimicrobiaceae bacterium | reverse complement strand
CCGAGGCGTCGCCGTAATTCGAGGTCCTGCACGAGGTAAAGCTCATCGTCGACCTGCTGTTCGAGGGGGGTCTGAGCTGGATGCGCCACTCGATCTCGGACACCGCCGAATACGGTGACTACACCCGCGGCAAGCGCATCGTGACCGAAGACACCAGGAGGGCGATGCGCGAGATCCTCTCCGAGATCCAGTCCGGCGAGTTCGCCGAGGAGTGGGTCAACGAATACACCGAGGGGGCGGACTTCCTGCTCGAGCAGCGAGAGAGGGAACGGAGCCATCCCATCGAGCAGGTCGGTGCCGGCCTGCGCGAGATGATGCCGTTCCTCGAAGAGAAGGCGCCCCCACCGTGACCCTGCTTCTCACCTCCCCTCCAGGGCACCTGGCGCTTACGCGGCCGGGCGGCTCCAGCGGCTGACCCGGCCTCCCCCAGAGCGTCCAGATCCATCGAGCGAGAGGAACCAACCATGACCGAACGAGTACTCATCTTCGACACAACCATGCGGGACGGAGAGCAGTCTCCAGGCATCGCCCTCAACAGGGAGGAGAAGCTGGAGATCGCCGACCAGCTCGCCCGTCTCGGCGTCGACGTCATCGAGGCCGGTTTCCCGGCGGCATCGGAGGGGGACTTCGAGGCCGTGCGGGCAGTGGCGCGCAGGACCGAGGGCCCCGTGGTCGCCGCCCTGGCCCGGGCGATCGAGGGGGATGTGGATGCGGCGTGGAAGGCGCTGGAGGGCGCAGCCCGGCCCCGCATCCACGTGTTCCTGGCGACGTCCCCCGTCCACATGGAGCACAAGCTCAGGATGACACCCGATGAGGTGAAGCGAGCCGTGATCGAAGCGGTGACGCGGGCGAGCAGCTACTGCCGCGACGTCCAGTTCTCACCGGAGGACGCCACCAGGTCGGATCCCGACTTCATGATCGAGGTGTGCAAGGCGGCGGTGGCCGCCGGAGCGACCACGATCAACATCCCCGACACCGTCGGGTATGCGACGCCGGGCGACTTCGGGGCGCTGATCGCCAGGGTGGTGGACGAGGTCAAGGGTGACCGCGACGACGTCGTGATCTCCGCCCACTGCCACAACGACCTCGGGCTCGCCGTCGCCAACGCGTTGGCCGCCATCGAGAACGGGGCCCGCCAGGTGGAGGGTGCCATCAACGGCATCGGCGAGCGAGCAGGCAACATGTCGATCGAAGAGACCGTGATGGCGCTCGACGTGCGGGGCGATGCCTACGACGTCGAGACCGGCATCGACACCGCCGAGCTGTACCCGACGTCGCGGCTCGTCGCCGAGCTGACCGGCTACCCGGTCCAGTACAACAAGGCCGTGGTGGGTCGGAACGCCTTCGCCCACGAGTCGGGGATCCATCAGCACGGGATCCTCAGGGAACGAACCACCTACGAGATCATGGATCCGACTGCGGTCGGCCAGGCGGGCACGGTGCTGGCCCTCGGCAAGCACTCGGGGAGGGCCGCCTTCCGCGATGCGCTGAACAAGATCGGCGTCGAGGTCGACGGCGAAGGCTTCGAGGCCGCCTTCGCCCGGTTCAAGCAACTCGCCGACCTGAAGGTCGAGTTCACCGACCGCGAGCTGAAGGCCATCGTCGACGAGCAGTCGTCGGCCGAGGACCTGATCGAGCTGCTCGGGGTCCAGGTGTCGGGTGGCACCGCGGTGACGCCTCGAGCCAAGATGCGCGTGCAGACCCGCGGGATGGAGTTCGAGTACGACACCGAGGGCGACGGGATGGTCGATGCGATCTTCGAGGCGGCGACGGAGGCCTTCGGCGTGGACGCCAAACTGCTCGGCTACAGCGTGCGGCCCCTGACCCCCGGCTCCGACGCGATCGCTGAGATCGAGGTCACGATCAGGCTCAACGGCGGCGTCTACAGCGGTATCGGCGTGTCGACCGACGTGGTCGAGGGCTCGGCCAGGGCCTTCATGGCGGCGCTCAACCGGGCGGCGGCGGCGAAGGTCGCCAAGGAAGTAGCGACGACGGCGGTCGAATGAGGATCGCCGTCGTCGGCGGAGACGGAACCGGTCCCGAGGTCGTCGCCGAGGCTGAGAAGGTCCTCGACGCGGCGGCCGACCGGTTCGGGCTCGATCTCGAGTACGTCCCCGTCGACCTCGGGGGCGAGCGCTATCTCCGCACCGGCGAAGTGTTGACCGACGACGACATGAAGCTGCTCGCCTCGTCCGATGCGATCCTGTTCGGGGCGATCGGACACCCCGACGTGCCACCCGGCATCCTCGAGCGCGGCGTGCTGCTGCGGATCCGCTTCGAGCTGGATCAGTACGTCAATCTGCGGCCGATCAAGCTCTACCCGGGCGTGGCGAGTCCGGTGATGGGGCTGCGACCCGAGGATCTCGATCTCGTCGTGGTTCGGGAGAACTCGGAGGGTCTCTACGCCGGTTCCGGCCGGCTCGAGGGAGAGGGGACCGCAGGAGAGACGGCGATCCAGGAATCGGTCAACACACGGCGCGCCATCGAGCGTTGCGTTCGCTATGCGTTCGATCTCGCCGCGACGCGACCGGAGCGGCGGGTCACCCTGGTCGGAAAGACCAACGTGCTCACCTACGCCTCGGGACTCTGGGACCGGGTGACCCGTGAGGTCGCCGCCGACTATCCGGGCGTCGGCCTCGACTACGCCCATGTCGACGCTGCCGCCCTTTGGCTCGTGGAGGATCCGGCTCGCTTCGACGTGATCGTCACCGACAACATGTTCGGCGACATCCTCACCGACCTCGGAGCCGCCATTCAGGGTGGACTCGGCATCGCCGCCGGGGGCAACATCAACCCCGCGGGCGTGTCGATGTTCGAGCCGATCGGTGGCACCGCCCCGGGCTTCGAAGGGACCGGCACGATCAATCCGCTGGCGGCCATCGGGGCCGGCGCCATGCTGCTGCGCTCGGTCGGCGCAGGCGAGGCGGGAGACGCCGTGGAGGCGGCCGTGTCCGAGGTCGCCGGGTCGCTTCCCTCGCTGCGGGCCGGCGAGATGGGCGAGACCACTACGCAGATCGGCGACCGGGTCGCCGATCTGGTCGTAACACGCCCGTAACGCAAACGTCGCCGAGGCGTAACGCGGTAGTTACAGCCGTGTAACCACCGGGGCGTAGGGTCCCTTCCCGAGAGCACGGCCCGGATTTCGGGCCTCAGGATCAACACGGGAGGGTGCCGTGGACATCACGGAGGTGGCAGGCGCGGTAGACGAGGTATGGCTGGTCGTGGCCGCCATCCTCGTCATGTTCATGCAGGCGGGGTTCGCCCTCGTCGAGGCAGGATTCACCAGGGCGAAGAACGCCGGGAACATCATCATGAAGAACTTCATGGACTTCTCGGTCGGCGGGATCGTCTACTGGGCGTTCGGGTTTGCCCTGGCCTATGGAGGCTCCACGCTCGGGGGGTTCGTCGCCTACGGGGATTTCTTCTTCTTCAACGACGAGTCGATGGCGTCGGCCTGGTTCTTCCAGGTGGTGTTTGCCGCAACGGCGGCGACGATCATCTCCGGCGCGATGGCGGGCCGGGTGAAGTTCACCTCCTACCTGATCTACACGCCCTTCATCACCGGGTTCATCTACCCGATCGTCACCCACTGGGTGTGGAGCTCCAATGGGTGGCTGGCCGAGCTCGGCTATTTCGACTTCGCCGGTTCGGGTGTGGTCCACATGCTCGGCGGTACCTGTGCGCTCGCCGGGGTGATCGTGCTCGGACCTCGGCTGGGCCGGTTCGTCGACGGCAAGCCGCGTTCGATTCCCGGCCACTCGCTGACCCTGGGTGCGCTCGGCGTGTTCATCCTGTGGTTCGGCTGGTACGGGTTCAACGCCGGTTCCACGCTCGTGGCCGTCGGTGCCGACATCGCCACCCCGGCCGTGACCACCACCCTCGCCGCCTGCGGGGGCGCCGTGGGGGCGATGTTCACCGCCTGGATCCTCATCGGCAAGCCCGACGTCGGCTTCTCGATCAACGGCGTCCTGGCCGGTCTCGTCGGCATCACCGCGGGTGCGGCATCGATCGGCTTCGGTTTTGCCATCGCCACCGGCCTCATCGCCGGCGTGATCATGGTGTTGTCGGTGATGGGCCTGGAGCGTCTCGGTCTCGACGACCCGGTGGGGGCAGTCTCGGTGCACGGAACGGCCGGGCTCTGGGGCGTGCTCGCCGTGGCGCTCTTCAGCGGCGATGCCAACGTGGTGGACCAGCTGATCGGAGCGGCGGCGATCATCACCTGGGCCTTCGTCGTTTCGTTCGCGGTGTTCAAGGTCATCGATGTGACCATCGGTCTGCGTGTCAGCGCGGCGGAGGAGCAGATGGGGCTCGATCGCTCCGAGCACGGCGGCGAGGCGTATCCGGAGTTCGTCTTCCAGGAGCAGGTCGCCGACCCACGGGAGCTCGACCCTGTGGGGGCAAACGGGCACTGATCCACGGCAGCGAGGGGGCGGCCGGACGCCGCCCCCTCGTCGCGCGTGAACGCTGTGTTACGGATCGCGAAATTCGCTGGCACTGCGCGCCGGTCGCCGTACGATGGCGGAGGTCCAGGAGGTCGAATCCGTGGAGCGAGAGCAAGAGTACGTGCTGCGCACGGTCGAGGAGCGGGACATCCGTTTCGTCCGGCTCTGGTTCACCGACGTTCTCGGCTTCCTGAAATCCTTCGCCATCACGCCTGCCGAGCTCGACGTCGCCCTCGAGGAGGGGATGGGCTTCGACGGCTCCGCTATCGACGGATTCTCCAGGGCCTACGAGGCAGACATGCTTGCGGTCCCCGACCCGACGACATTCCAGACCCTGCCGTGGCGTCACGACGAGGCCGGCGTCGCACGGATGTTCTGCAACATCGTGACCCCGGACGGTGTGCCCTTCGAGGGTGATCCCCGCCACGTGCTGTGGCGCAACCTCCAGCGAGCCCAGGACCTCGGCTTCACCTTCTACGTCGGGCCCGAGATCGAGTACTTCTACTTCCGTGACGCAGGACCCGAACCCGAGGTGCTCGACCGGGGCGGTTACTTCGACCTCACGCCGCTCGACGTCGCCCAGGAGCACCGGCGCACCACGATCCTGGCCCTCGAGCAACTCGGCATTCCGGTCGAGTTCTCCCACCACGAGGTCTCGCCGAGCCAGCACGAGCTCGACCTGCGTCACACCGACGCCCTGACCATGGCCGACAGCGTCGTCACCACACGCCTGGCGGTGAAGGAGGTGGCGATGGAGCAGGGCATCTACGCCACCTTCATGCCGAAGCCGCTCCAGCGCTACGACGGGTCGGGCATGCACCTCCACCTGTCGCTGTTCCAGGGGAACGACAACGCCTTCCACGAGGAGGGCGCCGACTACGGACTCTCCAAGATCGCCCGCGGCTTCATCGCCGGGCTCCTCACCCACGCCGATGAGATCACCGCGGTGACCAATCAGTGGGTGAACTCCTACAAGCGGCTGGTCGGTGGATTCGACGCCCCGATCTACCAGACCTGGGCCCGCAACGACCAGACGGCTCTGGTCCGGATCCCGATGGCCAAGCAGGGCAAGATCGACTCGACCCGCATCGAGTTCCGCTCGCCCGACCCGGCCTGCAACCCGTACCTGGCGTTCTCGATGATCCTGGCCGCCGGTCTCGCCGGGGTGGAGAACAACTACGAGCTGCCCCCGGAGATGGGCGCCGACGTGCTGCACATGAGCGACGCCGAACGACGGGCCGGCGGCATCCGCCGGCTGCCCCGCAATCTGGCCGAGGCCCTGGGGGCGATGGAGGCGTCCGAGCTGGCCCAGCGCACCCTCGGCGATCACGTCTTCGAGTGGTTTCTGCGCAACAAGCACGAGGAATGGGCTCGATACGAGGGCCACGTGTCCCGCTACGAGCTCGAGGAATACCTGCCGGTGCTGTAAGGATGTATGTCGCCGTCTACCCGCAGACCCCGTCGAGCGCTCTGACCGGCGCCCTCCTCGCCTCCGGATATCAACCGGTCCCGATCGCCGACGTCGCCGACGCCGAGCGCCGTGAGCCGGTGGGGGGCTGGGCCGCCGCTGTGGTCGAGCTCGGCGACGACCCCGGCCTGTCGATCTCGGTCGCGCGGAAGCTGCGCGAGGACCGGACGACCCCGCTCCTCCTCGTCGTCGACCGCACCCACACCGCCGACCTGGCGGACGAATCGGGCTTCGACGACTTCCTCCTCACCCCGATCGACACCGCCGAGCTGCGGGTGCGGCTCGGGCGGCTCTCCGCTGTGGCGCCGGTGGACGAGACCGATGCCGTGCTGCGGTTCCGCGATCTCGAGCTCAACACGGCCACATATCAGGCGACGGTCGGCGGGACGAGCTGTGATCTCACCTTCATGGAGTACGAGCTGCTGCGCTTCTTCGTGGAGAATCCCAACAAGGTGTGGAGCCGCGAGCAGATCCTCGAGAAGGTCTGGGACTACGACTACTTCGGCGGGTCGCGCACCGTCGATGTCCATGTCCGCCGGCTCCGGGCCAAGCTCGGCGAGGAACGCGCCTCGTGGATCACCACCGTCCGCTCGGTCGGTTACCGCTTCGGCTGACCGCACGCCCGGCGGGGCTGCGAACCCAGGGCTCGGGACCGCGTCTGGCGCGGCTGCGAGCCCAGGGTTCGGGACCGCGTCTGGCGCGGCTGCGAGCCCAGGGTTCAGGCGGGATCCGGTCTGCGGCTCTTGGGGAGCTTCGCCACGACCGTGTCGTAGGAGTCGTCGATGGCGGCGCGGATCTCGTCGTCGGGGATCGCCCCGTTGAGCCCCAGCACGTTCCATCCCGAGCGTCCGATGTAGGACATCACCGAGGCGTCGTCGGGATAGCGGGCCAGCCACTCGTCGGCATCGTCGCGGTTGGCGCCGCACTTGACGCCCACCGCGGTCCCGTCACCGATGAAGGCGAAGATCCTCTCGGCGACCTTGGCCACGACGTCGCCCTCCCAGGGCTCGTCTTCCCAGGCGCCGGGCTTGGCGAGGCAGTAGTCGAGAAGCTCGCCTGGCGTCATTGGTAGCCGAGATCGGTGATCTCGAGGCGGATGTACTCGAGCTCCCCGTCGTCGAGGTACCAGATGCCGCTTCCCGCAGAAGGAATCTCCACGCCGTCGAACCTGCGGTGTGCGGTGATTGGCGTTCCCCACGGCCGCAGCTCGAAGCCCGATCCGACGCTGCGATAGCGATCGGCGCGGAAATCCACCAGGCGACCCTCGGTGTCGAACCGGAACTCCGCCTCGACCGTCAGACCTCCCGCCGTCACCGACCCGTTCGCCGACGTCTCGTCGACGGGTGTCCAGGAAATGACCTCGGTCGCCCAGACCTGCGGGAACCACATCGATTCGTTGAGCCACCGCATCAACGAACCCTGGTCCATCTCCGGGCCCGAAGCATCCACGACGGGAAACAGTCCGACGAGGCGGACGTGCATCCGTCCCCGCCCCCGCTTGTCGAGGCTGTCCTCGGCGCGGGCGAGGGGCAGTCCCGCTCCCCTGACACGACCGGACCAGTGGAATGCCGGGGGTTCGAGCCGATACTCCTGCTCGGCCGTGAAGGGGAACCACCGGTCGCCCAGCAAGATCTCGCCGCGCTGGCGCAGCTCGACCTTCTCGGGAACGACCTTCCCGATCGCACCCGAGCGCTCGAGGGAACGCCGCACCGGGGACGGGAGTTCGGCGATGGCGAGCTCGCTGACCGCGCGCATGCCGGCACCGTACCGCTTCCGTAGGATCGGGGACGCATGATCCCACTGCGTGATGCGAACCCCATCCGGATCCGCCCCTATGTCACCATCGGGCTGATCGCGGTGAACATCATCGTGTTCTTCCTCATCCAGGGACGCGGGAGCCCCGCCGAGGAGCAGGCCTTCGTCTACGAGCGGGCGGCGATCGCCTGCGAGGTCACCACGGGCGAGCCGCTCGACGTCGACGAGATCGTGACCGGCGCGTGCTTCGACGGCGCCGGGGCGCCGGTCTTCCCCGGCAAGAACGTCTACCTGGCGGTGTTCACCTCGATGTTCCTCCACGGCTCGATCGGGCACCTGCTGTTCAACATGTGGTTCCTCTGGATCTTCGGGAACAACGTCGAGGAGGCCTACACCCACCTCGGCTACCTGGCGCTCTACATCCTCGGCGGTCTGGCCGGGACCGCGGCCTTCATCGCCCTCAACTCGGACACGACGATTCCGCTGGTCGGGGCGTCGGGGGCGATCGCGGTGACGATGGGTGCCTACGCCGTGCTGTTCCCGAAGCACCGCATCACCTCGCTGCTGGGTTGGATCGTCGTGCCGCTCCCCGCAGGTGTCTTCCTCTTCGTCTGGTTCATTGCCCAGTTCGCCCTGGGTGGGACCGGCGTGGCCTGGGAGGCGCACGCAGGGGGCTTCGTCTTCGGGGTCGCCGTCAGCCTGCTCTTCCGCAACCGCTTGCTCGGCCGGGTCGCCATGCCGTGACCGGATGCTGGCACCGGCCACGCCCGGACGGTACGATGCCCTGACGCGGCAGGGGGCCGTAGCCACGGAGGGGGTGCTCAGGTGGGGTACAGGATCGTCCACGGCGATATCAAGACGACGTTCTTCACGAACGGCGAGGATCGGATCGAGGCCGCGATCCAGCCGTTTCTCGACCAGGGAGCGGAGAAGGGGTGGACGCTCCACTCATGGAAGGTCACCGAGGGGACGAAGGGGATCGACCTCGTCCTGATCTGGGAAACGCCCGGCTGACCCGCCCGCTCGACCGAGGCGCGCGACTCCGCTAAGGAGCTGGCGCTGAGTGCCGATACAGGTGGGAGGAGGGCATTCCCATGGCCGCGCACTCGATCACCGAGATCCTTGCTGCGATGCTCGCCGACGGCGAGGTCGGACTCGACGACAACCTCGGCGATCTCGCCGAGTTCCTCGCCGCCGTCCGCTCTAAGGCAATCCCCGATCCCGACGCCGACTTCACGCATCTCATCCTCGCGGCCGTCGAGGAGTCGACGCTGACCCCGATCGAGGCGTACGCCAGGACGAACGGGGCTCGAGACCGGCGTGCCGGGGCGCTGGTGCGGCTCGCAGCCGGGGCCGCGGCGCTCCTGGTGGCCGTGACCCTGTCGGGCGGGCTGGCCTACGCCGCCAACGGCGCGAAGCCCGGCGACTTCCTGTACGGCCTCGACCGCGCCCTCGAAGTGATCGGCATCGGTGACGGCGGTGCCGACGAGCGTCTGCGCGAGCTGCTCGCTCTCGAAGGAGACGACGGCCGGGCCGGTGTCATAGCCGCCGCTGTGATCCCGCCGGACGCGGCCGAGACGGCCCCGGTGCTTCCAGGCGGTGATGCCACGACCACGCTGGGCCTGCCCGAGCCCTTCGACGAGCCGGAGCCGGGAAGCGCTACATCCTCGGTGCCGACCGACGGAGCGGATGAGCGGGCGGCTACCGGATCCACCGGGACGCGAGGTGCAACGGAGGTCGGCACCGACGCACCCGATCCCGTCGGCCCACCCGACGAAGCGAGCGAGGCTGCCCCGGGCGAGGACGGTCCGTCGACCGACCCCGGCGACAACCAGGGAGACGACACGCCGGTAGAGCCGAGCGACCCTCCCGGGCATGGTGCCGATCCGCCCCCCAGCGCGGACGATCCGCCCCCCAGCGCGGACGATCCGCCCCCCAGCGCGGACGAGGACGACTCCAACGCCGGCGACGAGGACGACGACCAGGGCGAGGACGACGACGACCAGGGCGAGGACGACGACGACCAGGGCGAGGACGAGGACGACTAGCGGCCGTCGGTAGGCTCCACCCCCATGACGTCCGCTCTCGGCTTCGCCCCCTCAGAGGATCCGTTCGTCGTCGAGCACGGCGGGTTCTACCGACGCTGGTTCTCCATGATCGACGACCTCGATGAGCTCCGCGACGTGGTGGCGTCCCTCGGGGGGACCACAGAAGATCGATGGATCCCGGTGTGGCGGGACGCAGGCCGCCGCCACGAAGAGACCGGAGACCGTCTCGAGGATGCGGGGGATGCGGAGGCGGCACGACGGGAGTACCTCCAGGCCAAGACCTTCTATTCGATCGCCCGGTTCCCCGGTGAGATCACGCCGTTGAAGGCCGAGGTCAGCGCCGACTGTGCCCGCGCCTACCGCAAGGCCTCGGCCCATCTCTCCCCGCCCCTGGAGGTCGTCGAGATCCCGTGCGAGGGACAGACGATCGTGGCCCATTTCCGGGCACCGGGCGACGCGGTACCCGATTCCCCGGTCCCGGCGGTGCTGGTCATGTGCGGCGCCGACGTCTTCAAGGAGGATCGCGGCTGGGCCGGCGACCTGGCACACGCCAACGGCATGGCCTCGCTGGTGATGGACGGGCCCGGGACCGGCGAGAACCCCTTCCCCTGGGACCCGGCGTCGGTGACGGCGTGGATTGCCGCCGTCGACTTCATGGCGGCGCGGCCCGAGGTCGACGCCGACCGGATCGGGGCCTTCGGAATCAGCCGCGGCGGGTACTCGGTGCTGCAGCTCGCCGGGACCTACCCCGACATGGTCCGGGCGGTGGTGGCCGTCGCCGGGCATCCCTTCGGCTATCGCATGCCCGAGGAGGAGCTCGACGCCTACGTCGAGGGGCTCAACCGGCGCTCGGAGTACGTCTTCGGCGAGCCGGGCGGACCGCCGTCCTTCCCGACCTGGTCGGCGGAGCAGGAGCAGGAGCAGTTCGATCGGTGGGCTCTTTCGGAGCTCGGCATCCTCGATGCGATCACCCAGCCGGTGCTGATGGTCAACGGCAAACGGGACCACCTGGCACCGATCGGCAACATCTACTTCATGTTCGAGCACGGCCCGGTTACCGGACGCGAGGCGAGGGTGTA
>CAZCBO010000055.1:0-13122 GCA_964496825.1 uncultured Acidimicrobiaceae bacterium | reverse complement strand
GCAAACGCCTCCTCGCCCCACTCGTACCAGTCGACCGGATTGTCCTGGTGCTGGAGGAGGTAGGGGGAGGTCGAACGAGCGAGGCGGTTCGGCATGCGGTCAGGGTACGGGTGGCCGGAGCGCTGCGCGACGCCGGTACGATCGGCGGATGATCTGGAGCATCCCCTGTGGCGGCTACACGATCTATGCCATCGAGGACGGACACATCCTGCGCGATCCGCTGGAATGGATCCCTCAATCAACCGAGGCCGACTGGGCCGACCAGGTCCTCGAGCCCGACGGGAGACTGCGCAACCGCTTCGGCTGCTTCCTCATCGAAGCCGCCGACCGGCGGATCATGGTCGACACGGGAATGGGAGCACATCGCACCGGTGACTTCGTGGCCGGGCAGACACCGGAAGCGCTCGAGATGCTCGGCATCGATCGATCCTCGATCGAGGCGATCGTCCAGACCCACATGCACTTCGACCACATCGGCGGCACCGTGTCGACCGAGCGCGAACCGATGTACCCCAACGCCAGGCATGTCTTCCACCGGCGGGAGTGGGCCTACTGGTCGACCGAGGACGGGCCGGGCGGTGAAGGGGCACGCTTCATCCTCGAGCCGCTGCTCGACGCCGGCCTCGTCGACTTCATCGAGCAGCCACAGCCGATCGGTCCCGGGATCGAGGTCGTCGAGACGCACGGGCACACACCGGGACACCTCAGCGTGCGGGTGGCCTCCGGTGCCACCGAGGCGCTCATCGGAGGTGATCTGAGCAACCATCCGTTGCAGGTGCGGCACCCCGACTGGAGCCTGAGAGTCGACGTCGATCCCGAGGCTGCTGCGGCTACCCGGGGAGGGGTCTTCGACGAGCTCGCCGGAACCCAGATCCTCTTCATCGCCGGCCACTATCCGGCACCGGGAGTCGGGGTCATCGCCACCGAGGGCGAGGGAAACACGTTCCTGCCCACCGACGTCGCCGCCCCGATCACCCTGGGTCGGTAGCGGAACCGGGCACCTCCTACACTCCGTGCGCCATGGCCGCAGAAGAGCGGGACGTACCCCAGGAGTCGACGGAACCCGAGCCCACCGACCGGCTCGAGCAGGCCGCATCGATCGTGCTCGCCCTGGCCGTGGTGCTCACCGCGTGGGCGGCCTTCGAGGCCGGGAAATGGGGCGGTGAGATGTCGATCAAGTTCTCGGAGGCCGGGGCTGCCCGAACCGAGTCGGCCCGCAACGACACCAGGGCCGGCCAGTTGGCCCAGGTCGATATCGCCATGTACATCGACTGGGTGACGGCGTTCAACGACGACCTGCGCGACGGGCTCATCCCCGACGTATCGTCCGCCCAGCAGTACACCCCGACGCCGGGCACGGTGTCGGGCTTCCTCTTCCTGCGGATGCGTGACGAGTTCCGTCCCGCCCTCGAGGCCTGGCTGGCGACGGACCCGATCAACAACCAGGACGCTCCCCCGACGCCGTTCGTCATGCCCGAGTATCGGATCGCAGAGGCGATCACAGCCGACGAGCTCGCGGCCGCCGCCGATCGAGCCGCAGACGATGCCCGCGCGGCCAATCAGAACGGCGACAACTACGTCCTCACCGCCGTGTTGTTCGCCGCTGTGCTCTTCTTCTCCGGGGTCGCTTCGCGGCTCGAGAACCGATGGAACCGCCGGTTCGTCAACCTGATCGGCATCATCGGCGTCACCGTCGGGGTCGTGATCCTGCTCAGGTTGCCGATCCTCATCTGAGCAAATGAGCAAGTCGCGGTCACGCCTACCATCTCGACTCGACTCGATTCCAGGAGAAACAGCCATGACCCCGATGCCGACCCGGAACACCCTCCGCTGGACGCTCCTGCTCGCCGGCTTCGCCGTGATCGCGGCTGCCTGCGGGTCGGATGGAGGGTCCGTGTCGGAGAGCGCGTGGACGGCGACCGAGATCGCCGACGGCGAGGTCGTTGCGGGTGCCCCACCGACGATCATCTTCGGCGCCACCGAGAACGGGAGCGGCCAGGTCTTCGGATCGACCGGCTGCAACAACATCGCCGGCGGGTACCAGATCGACGCCGACACGATCTCGATCGGCCCCTTCGCCACCACCCTCGCCGCATGCGCCGACCCGGCGGTGAGCGCCCAGGAGACCGCCTTCCTGGCAGCCCTCGAGAATACGGAGACCTTCTCGGCGACCGAGTCCAGTCTCGAGCTGAAGAGCGCCGACGGCAGCGTGACCGCATCCTTCGCCGTCCTCGAACCGACCCTGAGCCTGACCACCTGGGAGGCGACGGGGATCAACAACGGTCAGGGCGGCGTCCAGTCGCTCGTCGACGGAACCATGGTCACCCTCGAGTTCCAGGAATTGGGGTTCTTCTCCGGATTCGGCGGCTGCAACACCTACACGTCCGCCTACGTGGTGGGAGACGACTACGACGTGGTCGAGGGCGGGTCGATCGAGGTCGCCTCCATCGCCTCGACCCGCAAGGCGTGCGAAGAGCCCGTGATGGAGCAGGAGCAGATGTACTACGACGCACTCGAGGCGGCGCGGGTCTGGCTGATCCGGGGCCTCGATCTCGAGCTGCGCAGCACCGACGGTGCGCTGCTCGTGTCCTACACGCGCTCGGCGGGGAGCTGATTCCGGGCCGGCCGGGCCCGACCGCACCTCGGCGGCGGGTGTAGGGTCCTGCCGTGGCCGACCAGGACAAGATCGAGGCGTTGCAGCGCCTGCTCGCCGAGACTGCGGACGCCCACCACAAGGCGACGGGAGGGCCGGACTCGAACTGGGCGGGCTGGTACGCCGACTATCTGCACGGCAAGATCGACGAGCAGGTCGGCTTCAGCCCGGATGTGGAGACCCTCGCCGCCTGGCTCACCGCGGCCGATGAGCGGCACCGGACCAAAGAGCCCGAGATCAAGTACTGGCCGACGGTGTACGCCCGCTACATCCTCGAGGACTACGCGACCGAGGGGTGAGGACGGTCCGAGGACGACGATGATCGACCGCAGCTCGCTGGCGGCTCTGGTGCTGTTGCTCGCCGAGGACCGAACACGCCGCCCCGACGGCGTCCTCGGCAGGGTCGCCTCCAGGGCCACCGGCGCAGTCGTCGACATCGTCGACCCGGATGCCGTCATCGAGCGCGTTGACGTGGAAGCGGTCCTGGAGCGCATCGATGTCAATGCCCTGCTCGATCGGGTCGACATCGACCGGCTGCTCGCCCGCACCGATGTGAACGCGCTCCTCGATCGAGTCGACATCGACCGGCTGCTGGCCCGGATCGATGTGAACGAGCTCCTCGACGAGGTCGATGTCGATCGCCTCCTGTCGCGTGTCGATGTCGACGCCCTCGTCGCACGGGTCGACGTCAAGGAGGTCGCAGACCGGGCGGGCATTCCCGACATCGTCAGAGAGAGCACCGGCGAGCTCGCCGGCTCGGCCGTCGACGTCTTCCGCCGCCAGCTGGTCGCCCTCGACACCATCGTCGGCGGCGGCGCCTACCGGCTCTTCGGTCGTGATCCGGCCACCCGCCCGAGCTCCCCTCCCGGCCTCGAGGCCCCTGTCGGCCTGGGGCGGAAGGGCAGAGGGCAGGTAACGGGACACTACGCCGGACCGCTCTCGCGTCTCGGCGCGTTTCTCATCGATGTTGCCATCGTCTGGTTTGGCTTTGTGCTCACCGCGGCCGGGATCAGCTTCATCGTCGACTTCATCACGCGAGACGAGGGAACGCCGGATCTGGGGCTCGGGCCGGTCGGGTTGGCGCTGCTCGGCCTGGGAGCCTTTGCCTACCTGTGGCTCTCGCTCGCCATTGCCGGTCGCACCGCCGGCATGGGCCTGGTCGGCATCCGGGTCGTCGATCGCCAGGGACCACCGCTCAACGGCCGCCAGGCGCTGATCAGAACGCTGGTGTTTCCCTTCTCGTTCCTGATCCTCGGGCTCGGCTTCATCGGCATCTTCACCAGTCCGGAGCGGCGCACGCTCCACGACGCCGCAGCGGGATCCGTCGTCGTCTACGACTGGGGCGACCGGCCGGCGGAGATGCCCGCGCCGCTCACCCAGTGGGTGACGCGCCATCGCGAGGAACAGGACTTCGGGACCGAGTAATCCAGACACGGTGCGGTCGCCGCGCGGTATTGTCCGACCGGAGGGAATACGTTGACGACTCCGCCCGTGATCAGGGTGACGAAGGATGGCCCCTACGAGGTCGAGGGGGAGCTGCCGATCGTCCCCAAGCGCGTGGTCACCTCCGAGGCCGGGGAGCCGTTGACCTGGGCCTCCGCCGCCGAGCTGCCCCACGGCTCCCCCACCACACTGTGCCGGTGTGGGCAGTCGAGCACCAAGCCGTTCTGTGATGACACCCACCTCACCGTGGACTTCGACGGCACCGAGACGGCCTCGTCGGAACCGTACTGGGAGCGCCACAAGACCTACGAAGGGCTGGGGATCACGGTGCACCGGGTCGGCGCCCTGTGCGCCCACGCCAGCTTCTGCGCAAACCGAGTGACCGACTGGTACCAGCTGCTGCCCGACACGGCCGACACGAACGTCCGGGCAGAGGTGATCGCCATGATCGAGCACTGCCCGTCCGGTGCGCTCGTCTATGAGATCGACGGCGAGGTCATCGAGCCCGATCTCCGCAGCGCCGTCTCTCCCGTCGAGGATGGCCCGCTCTGGGTGACCGGCAACGTCTCCATCGTCGGGAGCGACGGCACGCAGCTCGAGACCCGCAACCGGGTTGCGCTCTGTCGATGCGGTCACTCGAAGAACAAGCCGTTCTGCGACGGCACCCACTTCGAGACCGGATTCGTGGCACGGGATGCCGCCGACCGCGAGGTCGAGGCCGTGCCGCTTGGGCTTGGAAGACCGGTGGCCGCCGCAATGCCCTATCGGAGCATCGTTCTGGGGGTCGGCGAGCAGACCTCCGACGACACGTTGGCGGTGGCGGCGCTGGCCGCAGCCGCGACCGATGCCGACCTCGCCGTGATCCATGCCGGGAAGACCGAGGGGCCAACGGTGAACCGGATCCTGTCGGAGGCCGTCGATCGCGTCGGTCGTGCCGGAGTCGCAGGGGAACGGGTGAGCTCGGGATTGCGCACCGAGCGACCGGCCTCTGCGCTGCGCCTCGCCGCGGAGGAGGGCGATGCCGACCTGATCGTCGTCGGCCGGGGTGGCGACCGCCTCGCTCGCCTCGCCAGGCAGGTACTCCACGAGGCGCCGTGCGATGTGCTCGTGGTCGCACCCCGGGGTTCCGATCGGCCCGACGAATACCGTCGCGTGCTGGTCGCCACCGACGGGTCGGCGACCGCAGATCGCGCCGCGAGGCGGGGTTACGACTTCGCCCGCGCTCTCGACGCAACCATCCATCTCGTCTTCGTGGGACATCCGGCGACGGGCGAGCTCATCGTTGCCGACACGATCCGGGTGTGTGGAGACGACGTTTCCACCGAGGTGCATCTCCTCGAAGGCAGCCCGGCGAAGCGGATCCTCGACACCGCCGCCGAAGTGTCGGCGGATCTGGTCGTCATCGGCAACAAGGGCATCGCTCGGTCACGGATGCTCCCGGGCGACTCCGTTCCGGCCGCGGTGCTCGCCGGCGCCCATGCCGACGTACTGCTGGTCAGAACCGTCAGGCAACGCGAGTCGGAGCTGGAACCGGGAACCGGCGGCATCATCGAGCGGCACGGCGAGCAGGTGGCTGCATACGTCGACGACCGCGGCGAGCTGCATCTGATGTCGGCACGGTGCCCGCATCTCGGCTGCATCGTCGAGTGGAACCCCACCGAAGCATCCTTCGACTGCCCGTGTCACGGCTCGCGGTTCGGTCCACGGGGAGAGGTCCTGGAGGGGCCCGCGGCGAAGGGCCTCCGCCCGTTCTGAGCTCCTGCGGTCACGGGAGGGTCTGGAGGTACTGGAACACCGCCTCGAGCTCTTCCTCGCTGAGGTCGATGTCCGCCATGTCGCGCTCTTCGTCCAGGGCCTCCCTGATCGCCGACTTCGACGCTCCGGCCACTGCATCGGCGTCGCTCGTTCCCAGGCCATCCAAGCCGTGACACTCGGCGCACCCGGTTCCGCCCGCGGTGACCTCGAAGATCTCGCGTCCGAGCGCCAACACGGGATCTTCGATCGCTCCTGCGGTAGTCGTGGTGGTCGCGATGGAAGGGCCTTCGGTCACCGGTCCGTCATCGGCCCCGAAGGCGGGCTGGAACACCATCAGGTACAGGATGGCGAGCAGCCCGCCGACACCGATGGCGGTGACGACGTACGTCCGCGAGGAGCGCATGATCTGGGCGAGCTCCTCGTCAGACACGCGAGGCACCCCCGTGGGCCGGATCTCACAGGCTTGCCTGATCCGCGCCGTGAAGGGCTTGGCGATGACATACATGAGGGCGCTGATGGCCACCAGGAGCACAAGGGACAGCCAATACCAGACCTCACCGAAGAGCCTCGTCCTGGTGAAGCCGAGCCAAACCCCGGTTCCGATGACGGCTGCCAGCGAGACATACATGGCGGTGGCGGTCCCCGATGAGAAGTCGAGGATGCCTTCGATCCGGACCCGGTCGCGCTCCTTGCGCAGGGCATAGAGGAGAACGATCGACGCTCCGTGGATACCGACGAACCCGATCGCGGTGGCGATGTGGAGAAAACGGATCCAGCGATACGGCACAGTGCGACGTTAGCCAGAGCAGCCCGACGTTGCCGGTCCGTCAGCCTCCGTCGAGCAGCTCCCCGGCGGCGGCCACATCCGCAGCATCGAACCCTTCGGTGAAGGTGGCATAGAGCTCGCCGAGCGCTTCCCTCGCCTGTCCTTCGTCCGCGGTTCCGATGGACAGGGACGCGAGTCGAGTCGCCGACCGCAGCTCGGTCATCCTCGCCCCGACGGCGTGGCTGGCCCTCCGTGCCCGCTCGTACGACGCCCGGGCGTCGTCGATCCGCGGCTCGGGCACGGCAAGCAGGAGATCGCCACGCAGGATCTCGGCGTCGCTCGACGTCGGGTCGTCGGGACGGAAGAAGGACAACGCCTCCTCGACCACGTCGAGAGCATCGCCGAACCGGCCCGCCATCGCATGACCGACGGCCTTGAGCGTCAGCAGCGTCGGCCAGAACACCGGTGGCGTCGTCTCCCCCTGATACAGCACCATGCCCTGCTCGAGCTGGTCGAGCCCGGTATCGACCTCCCCGGAGGCGACCAGCGCCATGCCTCGCCACACCACGGCCAGGGCTCGCCAGACCGGGTAGTCGTTGGCGTTGGCGATCTGGAGCAACTCGGCGGCGCGGTCGGGAATCAGATCCAAGCGCTGGGCGAACGCGTACAACAGCATCACGTGGTGAAGCGCATACGCCCGCGTGCTCGGGTGGTCGAGTGCGGCGCTCGCTTCCTCGGCCTGCGCGGCACGAGCCATGGCGCGATCGGGGAACCCGATGATCCACAAGAGCAACGCCGAAGTCGTGAGCGAGACCACCCCCGGGTTGGGGCCGAGCCGGAACCGCTCCGATCGGTCGCTCGCCGGATCGAAGAGCTCGATTGCCTGCTCGAGATGCCCCATCCCGGCCTCGATGCTCTCGGTGAACGCCAGGTTGGCGCCGACGACGAGATGCGCCTCCACCTTCAGCCCGGGATCGTTCTGCTCGTTGGCGATCGTCAGCAGTTCGTTGCCGACCTCGAGCGCCTTGTCGCTTTCATAGCGGAGGGCATAGAGGGCTGCCAGGCTGCGCAGCACGGGAAACCGCTGGGGCGCATCACCGGATTCATCGGCGAGCTGCCGAGCCCGGAGGAAGGCCTCCTCCACCTCAGCGGTATAGCCGCGCAGCGTCATCAAGGCTCGTGCCACGCTCGTCTGCAATGCGATCTCTTCCCTCACCCGCTCCGGCGCCTCCGGGCTCACGGCGAGGACTCCGAGGAGATCGTTGGCGAGGTCGATGACGCCCCGATACCAGCCTCTGGCATCGTGGAGGGCCCACAGCGTGTCCAGGAGTTGCTCCAGCCGCTCCACATCGGCGGCCTCCACCCAGTACCGCCAGGACGACCTCAGGTTCCCCAGCTCGCGGGACAGCTCGTCGAGGGTGCGGGCACGGGTGTCGCCGACCAGATCGGGCCGCAGCCGGTCGGCGAGCGCCACGTAGTAGTCGGCGTGCGCACGGCGGGCCGCGGCGGCGAGCTCGTCGTCCTCGGCGAGGCGCTCTGCTGCATACTCTCGGATGGTCTCGAGCATCGTGAACCACGGCCCGTCGTCCTCGATCCTGCGGATCAGGCTCTTGTCGACGAGAGACTCCAGACCATCGATGACGTCGACGTCGGCGAGGGCATCGATCCGTCCGGCGACCGCTTCGACCGCGTCGAAGCGTCCTCCGGCAAAGATCCCGAACACCTGAAAGAGGCGTCGTTCCGGCTCGCTGAGCAGGTCGTAGCTCCACTCGATGGTGTCGCGCAGCGTCTGCTGCCGGCCCGGCATGTCCCGCGACCCGCCGCGCAGCAGGTCGAGCCGACTCTGCAAGCGATGGCTGAGGTCCTCTGCCGAGAACAGCTTCAGCCGGGCCGCGGCGAGCTCGAGAGCCAAGGGCAGCCCGTCGAGCTGGATCGTGATCGCGGCGATGGCGGGCACGTTCGACTCCGTCACCTCGAAGTCGGGCCGAACCTCGACCGCACGCTCCACGAAGAGGCGCACGGCTTCGGACTCGAGGACCGCCTCGAGGGGCGGCGCGCTGCCGTTCCCCGACGGAGGCAGCGACAGCGGCTCAACCGGATACAGCCGCTCCCCCCTGACCCGCAAGGCCTCGCGGCTGGTGACCACGACGCTGATGGCGGGGCAGGCCTGGAGGACGGTCGCCAGCCCGGTCGCGGCGGTGGTGACCTGCTCGAAGTTGTCCAGCACCAGCAGCATGTGACGCTCCGCAAGCGTTTCCTGGAGCGCTTCGAGCGGTGCGGCATCGACCGCCCCCTCGATCCCGATCGTGCGGACGATGGCGGAAAAGACCCCGTCGGCGTCCCGCTCGTCGGCCAGGTCGACGAAGAAGAGCCCATCGTCGAAACGATCCAGCTGGTCGACCGCCGCTTGCAGGGCGAGGCGGGTCTTGCCGGTCCCGCCGGGACCCGTCAGCGTCACCAAGCGAGCGCCGGGCTCGTCGATGAGAGCACGAAGCTCGTCGAGCTCGGTATCCCTTCCCAGAAAGACCGAGGTCTGGGTCGGAAGATTGTTGGGTCGCAGATCGAGCGTTGCCACCGGTGGAAAAGCCTCCGGCAGACCCGGCACGACGAGCTGGTAGAGATGCTCGGGTCCGGCGAGATCCTTGAGCCGGTGCTCGCCCAGATCGCGGAATCCCACGTCGGCCGGCAGTCCGTCCCGCACATCGGTGACGATCGCCCGGGAAACCAGGGTCTGGCCGCCGTGCGCAGCCGACATGATGCGGGCAGCTCGGTTGACCGCAGGCCCGTAGTAGTCACCGGCCCTGGGCTGGGCCTCGCCGATGTGGATGCCGATCCTCACCCGCAGCGGCCCGGTTTCGGTCCAGTCCTCTTCCTCCAGCGTCTGTTGCGCGAGGACGCCGGCGATGATCGCGCCCTCAGCGCCCTCGAACACGGCCATGAGGCCATCGCCCGTGGTCTTGACGACCGAGCCGCCGGCCTCTGCGACGGCGTTGCGCAGGATGGCGTCATGGCGGGCGAGGGCCTCATGCATCGCCTCCGGATGCTCTTCCCACAGCCGGGTGCTCGCCTCGAGATCCGAGAACCAGTACGCGAGGGTCGTCGTTTCGGCCACGACGGCAGGTTATCGAGCAACTCGCGCCGCCCACCGGCTCGACACTCGAATCGGTGATCAGCTGGTCGGAATCGGCTCCCTCGGCACCGGCGGTGCTCCTTCGGGCACCTCGATCACGCGCTCGGGCTCACTGGGCCGCAGCCCCCGGTACACCAGGTATCCGCCGCCGACGAACAACACCGCGCCGGCGAGCATGGCCATCCAGGTGAGCACCATCGTGTTCGTGTTCTTCGCCCCGAGGGCGAGCTCGACATCGATGCCGGCACTGCGGTCACCGTTCATCATGATGACGGCCCAGTCGCCCGGCTCGTAGGTCCAGTCGAGCGTCTGCGGTCCGTCGCCACCGGCCCACGCCACCCAGATGTCCTGGGTGCGGGGCTTCAGCGTCGAGATCACGCCCAGGTGATCTCTGACGGCGACCTCGGTGATCGTCGCTTCGTCGAGCTCGAACCCGGTGATTTCGTGATACGCCACCGCGGTCAGATACCGGTCGACTCGATCGGCTGGGGCGATCCCCATGAACAGGCCGCCGCCATCGGCCCTCGCCCCTTGCAGCCGCAGATCGGTGGGCTCGGTGATCCACCCCTCGAGCCCTCCCGGGACCTCGGCGAAGAGGTCCACGTCCTCGAGCACGATGGCCCGTCCGTCGGCTCGGAACGGGTACGAGTCCGTCATGACGTAACCGTCGGGATCGCGGTCCCCGATGAGCACCGTGGCCGCGCCGACGATCAGCGCCACCCCGACAACGACGCCGAGGGCGCCGAAGACAACGGCAAGGATCCTTCGACCCGTCATGGTCACCACCTCCCGTGCAGGTCACTTCGACCGTTAGCACCGGCGCCGGGCTCGCACCAGAGTCCGATGCCCGTTTTCCGGGTGGGTCGGGAGAAGAACGGACCAACGCCTCTGGTGGGGATCGCCCGCAGCGTGCTACTCACTGGTCGGAGTGCCTCCCCACGAGAGGAGAGTGACATGGGCTGGAATGCGGCACTCGTGTTCAGCTACGGCCTACCGGTACCCGGCCGGGAGGCAGCCTCGTTGCAGGCCTTCGCCGACGGCCAGACCTTCCTGGGCAAGCTGGCCGCCGATGGGAAGTGCGCCGAACCCGAGGTCTTCCACCATGGGTTCGGCGGTGGGATGATCATCGTCAGGGCAGAGACACCCGAAGCCCTGCACGAGATCCTCATGCTGGACGAGGCGCGCAACCTGATCGCGACCAGCTCGTTCACCACGGCCAACTTCCGCTACGACATGTTCTTCACCGGCGAGTTGCTCGCCGATGGCATGGCGCGGTATGCGACCGTTGGTACCGAGCTCGGGTATCTATAGGAACGCTCCAACGACGTACGCCGGGTCCCGACCTGGAGCTCCGGACTCGGCGTTGCGTCGCGTCTAGGGTCTGGGGGATGCGCAGACTCCTCCTCGCTCTGATCACCGTCGCGTTGGCTGCCACTGCATGCGGTGGCGGCGGAGATGCCCAGCCTGCGGACGAACGAGCCTGGTGTCTCGACAACCTCGACATCGTCGAGGACGCCGCCGACGATCTCGGTCTGATGGACTTCGTCGATGCCTGGTATGAGACGGAGGGCGACGGCATCGGACCCGACGGTGAGCCCGTTCCCACCGACAGGAACATCGAAGTCAGCGAGGATCTCCATGCCAGAAACGACGCGGATCCCGACCAGCTCGTCGACGACCTGTGGGCGAACTATCTCGACCATCCAGACGGCGTGAAAGCGTGCGCCGCTGCTTACGCCGAGGAGGGGTAGATCGGCGTATGGCGACCATTCAACGGTTGAGCGACTCCTGTCTTCTCGTGACCACCGACACCGACGCGACCCTGTTCGATCCGGGATTCCACACTTTCCGGAGCGGTTCGATCGATCTGGACGGCATCGGCGACGTGACGCGGGTATTCATCACCCACGAGCATGGCGATCATGTCAACCCAGAGTTCGTGCGGTGGGTGCTCGATCGCGGCACCGACATCACCGTGTACTCCAATGAAGCGGTCCGAACCCTGCTCGAGGCCCACGACATCGAGGTCTCCACGGACGTTCCCTCGGATGTTGCCGTCGAGGACGTGCTCCACGCCCGGGTCCCCAACGGGGACACACCGCCGAACCGGGCGTTCACGATCAGCGGCCTCGTGACCCACCCGGGAGACAGCAGGGAGCCCACCACCACGGGCCCGGTCCTCGCCCTACCGCTGATCGTTCCCTGGGACTCGGCAACGGGTGCCGTGGACTTCGCCCGCCGTGTCGGGCCCCGGCAGGTCGTGCCGATCCACGACTTCTATCTGTCCGACTCGGGCCGTCAGTGGATTCGCGGAATGGTCAAGGCCGTCCTGGCAAACGACGGCATCGAGCTGGTCGACGTCGACTGGGGGCAGAGCTTCACGGTCTGAGACACGGTGGAAAGCGGCGAGTTTCCATACCTCCTGGGTGCCTTTCTTCGCCGTGATGACGCTCAGCCAGCTGCGCCACCGTGGCCTCGTCGTTGTCTGCACTCGTCATCGAGCGAAGCTCTTCAGCCGCCGCTAACGTTGGACGAGTCTGGCTTCCGTGGGCGGTTGTCGTGGGGAGGAAGTGCCGATGTCCGTTGGGAGAGTCGTATTCACGCTTGTGGTCGTGATGCTGGTCGCCTCTTCCTGCGGGGGCAGCGACGACACGACCACAACGGCCGGCCTCATCGCACCGGAAACCGTCACGACGGCGGGACCGGTGCCCGCCGAGACCACGACCACCGCCGACGGCTCCACCGCGGTCGAAGAGTGCACGAACGAGGCGACCGAGATCACCGTCGGATCTCCCGTAACCGACGAGATCGTCGGGAGCGCCCAGCCGCCCGGTGAGCGTCTCTATTTCTGCGTCGAGATCCCGACCGAGGTGACGAGTATCACCTTCGCGCTCACCGGCATGACTGCCGACCTCAACCTCTATGTCGGATACCCCGATCTGCAGACGGTCCAGGAAGGCGGCTTCACGTTCTGGACCACCGCCAACGAGCGGGGAACCGACGACAAGGTCATCGTTGTCGAGCCTGGGTTGGCAGAGTTCGTCAATGCTGGGTCGTACTACATCGAAGTGTCGGCGCACGAGTTCGAAGCCTCGTCACCGTTCAGCCTTACCGTGGAGACCTGACCCCATCGCCCGGAATCGCGGTCGCCGGCACCGGGCCCGGCTGGTGCGGGGCTTATGGCACGGTCCAACAGGGACATCGCCCTGGAGTACGCCGGGGTCATGTGGAACCAGCATGACCTGGAACGCGGATTGACCTCTCTCACCCCGGAGTTGGCCGACAGGGGCCGGGCTTGCCCATGTGACGGAGCTATTCGATGCCTTCTCCGATCTGCAGGTGGACATCCTGGAGCCCGGGCCGATCGCCGAAGGT
>CAZCBO010000054.1:0-13136 GCA_964496825.1 uncultured Acidimicrobiaceae bacterium | reverse complement strand
GCGCAGCCCGCAGGATCTTCCCGCAGTTGGTGAGATCGACACCATCGAGGAGCCCTACGTCGATGTGATGATCATCACCCCGGCGCAGTACATCGGGACGGTGATGGAGCTCGTTCAGCAGCGCAGGGGCGACATGGGGGACATGATCTACCTGTCACCGGAGCGGGCCGAGTTGCATTACCGGCTGCCGCTCAACGAGATGGTTCTCGACTTCTTCGACCAGCTCAAGTCGAAGACCAAGGGGTACGCCTCGCTCGATTACGAGCCCGCCGACTACCAGGCGTCCGATCTGGTGCGGGTCGACATCCTGCTCAACGGCCAGCCCGTGGATGCGTTCTCGACCATCGTGCATCGAGACAAGGCCTATGCCTACGGCAAGTCGATGGTGGAGCGGCTCAGGGAGCTCATCCCGCGTCAGCTCTTGGTCGGGACCGTCGAGGTCCCCCAGGAGGCCTTCGTGGCGGCGTTGCAGTTGGAAAGGTGAGCGCTATCAGCTGTGGAGCAGTGTTTGTTGGTGCGGCTCGACGGGGCTCGACGCATGACTGCGTGGTCTTACCCTCGCTCCAAGACAGCGATTCGGTGTCGCCATGAACCGCATCAAGGTCACCTCGCGGCCCACCCCACCCGATGCGGCGGGGCTCGCCGATGCCGCCGCACACTGGCGCTCGGCCTACGTCCACATCCCGTTCTGCGCCGAGCGCTGCCCGTACTGCGACTTCGCCGTGGTCACGCCCGGCGAGGGCGGGACCGGTGAGATGGCCGAGCGGTACGTGACGGCGGTCGTCGACGAGATCGCCATGGAGGAGCCCTTCGGCCCCCTCGATGCGATCAACCTCGGCGGCGGTACCCCGTCGCGTCTGACCCCCGATCAGCTCGGGCGGATCGTCACCGCCCTCGACCGGCGGTTAGGCCTGGCCGACGGAGCCGAGGTGAGCCTCGAGGCGAACCCGGAGGATTGGACGTCCGAGTACGGCTCGGCCCTCGTCGATGCCGGCTTCAACCGGATCTCGCTCGGTGTGCAGTCCTTCGACCCGTCGGTGCTGGCGGCACTCGGGCGCAGCCACACCCCCGAGCAAGCCGAGATCGCCGTCCGTGAGGCGATCGAGACCTTCGTCACCGTGAACCTGGATCTCATCTACGGGACGCCGGGTGAGTCGATGACCTCCTGGAGGTCGACCGTCGATCGTGCCCTCGGCCTGGAGCCCGAGCACCTTTCGGCGTACGCGCTCACGGTGGAGCGGGGCACCGCCCTGTCGCGGGCGGTCGCTGCCGGGGCACCCGCCCCCGACCCCGACGACCAGGCCGACAAGTACGAGTACCTGGCACGGCGAGCCCCTGAGGTGCGGCTCGTTCGGTACGAGGTCTCGAACTGGTGCCGGCCGGGGCATCACTGCCGGTACAACCTCTCGACCTGGGCGATGGGTGAGTTCATCGGGTTCGGCCTCGGTGCCCACGATCACCGGGACGGCCGGCGGTCCCGGAACGTACGCCGCCTCGATGCGTACCTGGAGCGGGTGGAGTCCGGATCCCGACCCCGGGCAGGGAGCGAACGGCTCACCGCCGCCGACGGGGAGCGGGAGCGCCTCGTCATCGGCCTCCGCCTCGCCGCCGGCGTTGAGGCGGGCGAGCTGGGGGGGCGGTTTCTGGCGGAACCAGAGGGGCGACGCCATCTGGCGGCGGGAACCATCGCCCATCGGGACGAGCGGATCGTCGTCGTGGCGCCGTTGCTCACCGATGCCGTCGCCAGAGACGTTCTATCAGTCTCCCCCTGAGAGTGCTAATTTCCCTTAGAGATGCTCGACGACCGCAAATCCAGGATTCTGCAGTCGCTGGTAGAGGAGCACATCCGCACCGGAGAGCCGGTCAGCTCGCAGGCCATCCTCGATCACAGCGACCTGGATGTGTCGAGCGCGACCATCCGTAACGAGCTCGCCGCCCTCGAGGCATACGGGTTCGTGGCTCAGCCGCACACTTCGTCGGGGAGGATCCCGACCCGGCAGGGATATCGCTACTACGTCGATCACTGCAAGCCGGCCCACCTGCGGTTGGCCACCCATGCCAGGATCGAGGCCTTCTTCGCCGACGTGCATCGCGAGGTGTCCCGGCTGCTCAAGGAGACGTCCGGGCTGCTCACCGACCTGACCCGCCTCCCCGCCGTCGTCATCGGCCCCGAGCGCAACCTGGAAGACCTGCACGCGGTGCACCTCGTGCGCCTGGGAGGGCCGGCCGTCCTCGTGGTGACGATCGCCGAGAGCGGGGGTGTGTCCCAACAGATCGTCTCGCTCGGCTTCGAGCCCTCCGAGGATCAGCTGGGCGAGGCGGAGGCGATCATCGAGGCGGTGTACCGCGGCCGGCCCCGTGGTGATGCCATCGACGACGACCGCCTGATCGCTTCCGACGTCCCCGATGTCGTGCGCCGCATCATCGAGCCCGTCCACGAGGAGCTCCAGGGAATCCAGTCCTCGGGGCGGCGCGACGTGTTCGTCGGCGGCACGAGCCAGCTCGCCGAGCTGTGGGCGGACCTGGCGATGGTGCAGGACATGCTCGGCCTGCTCGAACGCGAGGCCGAGCTGCAGCGGATGCTGAGCGAGGCGAGCCAGGGGGCGACGGTCCGGATCGGCGAGGAGCTCGGTGACGAGATGGATGTGGCCGTGGTCAGTGCCCCCTTCGGCACCGACTTGACCGGCCGGCTCGGCGTGATCGGCCCGATGCGCATGGACTACCGCAGGGCAATCCGCGTGGTCGAGGAGGTGGGCGAAGGCCTGGAGGAGAGTCTCGGCAGTCACGGTGACGAGCAGTGAGGGACTACTACCAGGTGCTCGGCGTCGACCGCTCCGCCTCGCGCGAGGAGATCAAGCGTGCCTTCCGGCGCCTTGCCAGGGAGACGCACCCCGACGCCAACCCCGATGACCCGACGGCGGAGATCCGGTTTCGCGAGATCGCCGAGGCCTACGAAGTCCTGTCGGATCCCGCACGCCGGGCCCGCTACGACCGGGGCGAGGTGTTCAGCGGTGCGGATCTCTTCTCCCAGTTCGCCGGCCTCGACGACATCCTCCAGCAGTTCTTCGGCGGCGGCTTCGGCTTCGGCGGCCGCCGCGCCGGCCCGCGGCGCGGTCCGGACGTCGGGGTCTCGATGACGATCACCCTGGAGGAGGCGGCGGTCGGGGTGAGCCAACCCGTCGAGTTCCGGGCTCCGGCGCAGTGCGAGCGTTGTGCCGGCGAAGGTTCCGAACCCGGCCACACGGCGACGCGATGCCCCCGCTGCGGCGGGGCCGGTGCGATCCAGGTCGCCAGGGACACCTTCCTCGGTCGGATCACCTCCGTGGCCGAGTGCCCGCAGTGTCTCGGGTCGGGTCGAATCATCGAGGTCCCCTGCCAGAACTGCGGGGGAGCGGGTCGGGTCGACACCTCGGGTTCGATCACGGTCGAGGTGCCGCCTGGCGTCGAGGACGGGACCCGGCTCCGGCTGGCCGGGCGCGGCGGCGCCGGCGAGACCGGGGCTCCCCCCGGCGACGTGTACGTCAAGGTGACCGTGACCGCCGACGAGCGGTTCGAGCGGGTCGGCGACGACCTGCACCACCGCATCGAGATCGGCATCACCGAAGCGGTGTTCGGCACCAAGGTCGACGTGCCGCTCATCGAGGGGGGATTCGAGAAGATCGAGATCCCCGCCGGCACCCAACCCGAGACCGTGTTTCGCTTCTCCAAACAGGGCATGCCGCGGCTGCAACGGCGGGGGCGCGGCGATTTGTTCGTCCACGTCGGGGTGGTGATCCCCACCGACCTCGATGCCGACCAGGAAGCGGCCCTCCGCACCTACGGCGAGCTGCGCGACGAGGTCCCGGAGCAGCCGAAGAAGGGGCTGTTCCGCCGCTGATCGCGGCATTCTGTGGGCCATGTGTGTGAAATGTCCCCCTGCGAGCCCAGGGCTCGCAGGGGGACATAGTCCCCCTCCCAGCCCTGGGCCCGCAGATGAATTGCGGAAGCTGCGTCGGAGCGTGTTAAACTGCTACTGTGAGCGTTCAGGGCAGTGCGCTCCGTATATAGGAGGGTCTCAGTGTCGACCTACAACGAGCTGGTGGGGCGTCGTCTGCGATCGATCCGCCGCCAGCGCGGGTTCTCGCTGCAGGACGTCCAGACCCTGTCGGAGGGCGAGTTCAAGGCCGCCGTGCTCGGCGCCTATGAGCGGGGGGAGCGGAGCATTTCCGTACCCCGGTTGCACCGGCTGGCCAGCTATTACGACGTCCCAGTGGCTCAGTTGCTGCCACCGGATCCCCGGCAGGCGGTCAAGGCCCCTTCGCCGGACCAGATCACGATCGACCTCACCCGCCTCGACGACATCGGAGGGGCCGAGAGCGAGGTCCTGGAGCGGTTCCTGACCGCCATCCAGGTGGAGCGCCAGGACTTCAACGGGCGGGTGCTGACCGTGCGCCGCGACGACCTGAAGGTCCTGTCCCGGCTGATCGGCACCGGCTCCGAGTTTTCCTCAGCGCTCGACGAGGTTCGGGCCGCCGAGGAAGAGGACGCGCCGCCGGTCGTCGAGGCCTGAAACGGCGCCGATCCGCCCGAACTGGGTACTTACGAGTTACCGGGTCCGACCGATATAATCCTGGTCTCCCGATGGGTTCCCCCTTTCACCTTCGGATCTTTCCAATTGGTGGAGCGTTCCTGTGACCAGCACCGCAGCCAGTGACGTCCAGATTCGCGTGCCCAGCAACCACCTGATGGTGGAGCTGCTCGGCGAGCGCGACGTGCATCTTCGCGAGGTCGAAGCGGGGTTCCCCCTGGCCCGCATCGTCGTACGCGGCAACGAGATCACGATCTCGGGCCCCGACCACGACGCCGAGGCCGCCCGCACCGTACTCGAGGAACTGCTGATCATCATTCAGGAGGGCCAGCAAATCGACGCCGACCGGGTCAGCCGGGTGATCGAGCTCGTCAGAAAGGACATCCCGAGCCCGTCCGGCGTTTTCACCGAGTCGATCGCAGTGGGGCGGGGCCGCCACGTCCGACCCAAGACCCTCGGCCAGAAGCAGTACGTCGATGCGATCCGCGACAACACGCTGGTCTTCGGCATCGGCCCGGCCGGCACCGGAAAGACCTATCTGGCGATGGCCTGTGCCATCGAGTCCCTGATGTCGGGCCTGGTCAAGCGGATCGTGCTCAGCCGCCCCGCCGTCGAGGCCGGGGAGCGGCTGGGGTTCCTGCCGGGGGATCTCGCCGCCAAGGTCGATCCCTACCTCCGCCCCCTCTACGACGCCCTCTTCGAGATGCTCGGCCCCGAGGAGACGGCCCGGCTCATGGAGCGGGGCACGATCGAGATCGCTCCCCTCGCCTACATGCGGGGCCGCACCCTCAACGACTCTTTCGTCGTTCTCGACGAAGCCCAGAACACGACGCCCGAGCAGATGAAGATGTTCCTTACCCGGCTCGGCTTCAATTCGAAGATGATCGTCACCGGCGACGTGACCCAGGTCGACCTCTCCGACGGGCGTGGCTCCGGGCTCAAGACCGTCGCCGACGTGCTCTCCGGCATCGACGGCATCGCCTTCGAGGAGCTCACCGCCGCCGACGTGGTCCGGCACCGCATCGTGGCGGCCATCGTCGAGGCGTACCGTCGTTTCGAGGAGAACGGTGGATGAGATGACGCGCAACAGTCTCATCAACATCCTGATCCTGGCGTTCACCATGGTGGCGGTGGCTTTCATCCTCGTGGCCGGCACCGACACCGGCGTCGAGATCCCGCCGGCGATCGCCGTCGGTGAGCCGGCTCCGCAGGACTTCGTCGCCAACCGCTCGACCGAGCCGATCCTCGACGAGGCCGCAACGAACCAGCTCCGCGAGCAGGCTCGCCGGAACGTGGACACGGTGTTCTCCAACGACAACGACGCCACCCTATCGGTGGTGCGCAATGTGAATGCCTTCTTCAACGACCTCGAGGAAGGAGCGATCGGAGACGCCCCGCCGCCGACCACGACGCTTCCGCCGGAAACCACCACACCGACGACGACGCCGGAGGAGGGGGCAACAACGACGGAACCGGCCCCCGACACCACCGTCGAGGACACGACGACGACGACCCTGCCCCGGCGTCCGATCGAGGAGCAGATCGCCCTGCTCCAGCTCAAGCATTCGACCCTGGCACTCCCGATCCCGTCGTTCATCACGCTCTACAACAACGATCTCGATCGGGTCACGGCGGGCGCCGAAGCGGCATGGCCGGAGGTGAAGACCCGCACGGTCGAGCTGGTCAACGAGGAGCTCGGCCGCGGCATCAGGCCCGGTGAACTGACCGCACGCCAGGACTACTACCTGAACCCGCTGACGCGGCCGCCGATCTTCGTGCTCGGTCTGCCCGACGAGGAGCAGCCCGTCGCACGCGAGGCGATCGCCCAGCTCGTCGGCTTCAGCCTCCAGGCCAACCTCAAGCGGGACGAGGAAGCCACCTCAGAAGCCGAGGATGCTGCCGCGGCCGCCGTCGAACCCGTCTATGTGACCTACCAGTTCGGTGACCTCATCGTCGAAGAGGGCGAGCCGATCAACACCATCCATCTGCAGGCGATCACCCAGCTCGAGCTCTACGAACCCCAGGTCACCGGGGGCGCCTCGCCGTTGGCCATGGCGCTGCTCGGGGTGATGGCGGTGCTGCTCGCCGCCTTCTTCCTGTGGCGGATCGCTCCGACCGAGTGGACCGAACCCCGCCACATGGCGCTGCTGTCGATCCTGCTGATCCTCGCCGCGCTCTTCTCACGGCTGCCGGAGCTGCTGTCGGAGCAGGATCACGCGCTCGGGTACGTCATCCCCGCCGTGGCCATCGGCTTCATCGCCGCCATCCTGTTCGATCCCCGCACCGCGGTGCTGCTGGCCATCCCCATGGCGGGCTTCACCGCGATCTCGACCGGCGACCTGGCCTTCACCATCTACGCCGGGATCGCCACCGTGATCCCGGTCGGGTTCGTCTCCAGCGTCTCGTCACGAAGGCAGCTGCGCGTTGCGGTGCTGTTGACGGCCGTCACCGTGGCACCGGTCGCCGCGTCCATCGAATGGCTGTTCACCGAACCGTCGCGCCCGGGGCTCGCCGCGTTGTGGGCGTTCCTCGGTGCGCTCGTCGCCGGTTTGGTCTCTCTCGGTCTGGTCTCGTTCCTGGAGAACGCCTTCGGGATGACCACGTCGGTCGGTCTGCTCGACCTGCTCGACCGGAACCACCCGGCGCTCAGGCTGATCGAGGAGCAGGCGCCGGGCACCTTCAACCATTCGATGCTGGTCGGTGCCCTGGCCGGGCGAGCTGCCCGAGCCATCGGGGCCGATCCGCTGCTCTCCCAGGCCGCGGCCTGGTACCACGACCTGGGCAAGACGGAGCACCCCCAGTATTTCGTCGAGAACCAGTTCGGTGTCTCCAACCCGCACGACTCGCTGGTGCCGGCCGAGTCCGCCCAGATCATCCGCTCCCATGTGACCGAGGGGCTCAAGCTGGCGAGGAAGTACCGCATCCCCCACGACGTGGCGGACGGGATCCGCATGCACCACGGAACCAGCCTCATGCGCTACTTCTACAACAAGGCCCGCGAAGCCGATGGCGATGTGGATCCTGCGCTGTACCGGCACTTCGGGGTCAAGCCGAAGGCGAAGGAGATGGCGATCGTGATGCTCTCCGACGCCACCGAGGCCGCGGCGCGCGCCTACTCGCTGGAGGAGGACCCGACCGCCGAGGGCCTGCAGCGCGTCGTGGAGACCGTGGTCGGTGAGAAGGTCGCCGACGGCCAGCTCGACGACTCGGCCCTCACCTTTGGTGACCTCACCGCGATTCAGGCCGAGCTGGTACGCGCCCTGATGGGGTATTACCACGCTCGGGTCCCGTACCCGGGGTTCCCCGGACCCCAACCGGTCGAAGCGGGCTCACCGCCGGCGTTGCCCGAGGTTCCCGTCTCCGCATCGAGCGAGGCCGAGGAGTGATCATCAGCTTCGGCGACGAACAGGACGAACCCGCTCCTGTCGACGAGCTGAGGCGACTTGCCGAGATGGTGCTGGAGGCGGAGGGACTTGCTTCGGGGACGACCGTATCGATCACCCTCGTCGATGCGGAGACGATCGCCGGACTCAACGAGCAGCACCTCGGGAAGAGCGGCCCGACCGATGTGCTGGCGTTCCCCATCGAGGACGCGAGGCCTGGAGCTCCGCCGCGACCGGACGCCGGGGGACCCGCCGTCGAGCTCGGTGACGTGTTCATCGCCCCGTCCGTGGTGCGGAAGAATGCCGGGGCTGAAGGAGTCGACTTCGACGACGAGCTGGCGCTCATGGTCGTGCACGGTCTGTTGCACTTGCTGGGGTGGGATCATGTCGACGACGATGACGCGGTCGCCATGGAACAGCGTGAGGGTGAGCTGCTCGGCATGATGGGCAAGGTGCGCCCGTGACCTCCATCGCCTTCGTGGTCTCGGCGATCCTGCTCCTGATCACGGCCATCCTGCGGGCCGCCGGGGCGGCGCTGGTACGCACGCCGCGTGCCGACGCGCTGGCCGATGCCGCCGAGGACACGCGAGGTGCAGCGGTGGTCGCCGATCTGCTCGAAGATCGGGCTCGTCTCCAGCCGTCCCTGGCTCCGGTGTTGAGCGGCCTGCTCGTGTTGACGGTGCTGACCCTGACGTGGGCCCTGTCGCGGCTGTTCGACGGGTGGGCCCTGGCCGTCTCCCTCGTCGTCATGGCTGTGGTGGTCGTCATGGTCGGCGACATCATCCCGAGGACCATCGGGAGGAGCCGGTTCAGGACGCTCGCCTACCGATTCGCTCCGCTCCTGGCGGCGTCGGTGCGGATCGGCGACGCGGCGAACGATCTGGTCTCCGATGAGGACGAAGAGATGGTGGAGGAGCCGCTCGACGAGGGAGAGGAGGAGCGCGAGCTGATCTCCTCGATCATCGAGTTCGGCGACACCATCGTGCGCGAAGTGATGGTGCCCCGTACGGACATGGTCACGCTGCCTGCTGCGGCCTCGACCGATGAGGCGGTCGATCTGGTCTTGAAGGAGGGTCGCTCCCGGGTGCCGCTCACCGGTGAGAACGTGGACGACATCGTCGGGCTGCTCTACGCCAGGGACCTGCTCGAGTTGTTCGACCAGCATTCCCCGCCCAGGCCGTGCGGTGAGATCGCCCGCGACGCCTACTTCGTCCCTGAGACCAAGCCGATCGCCGACCTGCTGCGAGAGATGCAGTCGAAGAAGCGGCACTTGGCCATCGTCGTCGACGAGTTCGGGGGGACCGCCGGGGTGGTGACGATCGAGGATCTTCTCGAGGAGATCGTCGGCGAAATCCACGACGAGTACGACACCGAGGAGCCGATGGTGGTGCCCCTCGACGAGGGGACGCTGCTGGTCGACGCCAGGCTCGACGTCGACGATCTCGCCGCCGTGCTCGGCACCGAGTTCCCCGACGAGGATTGGGACACGGTCGGTGGATTGATTCTCGGGCTCGCCGGTCGAGTCCCCAAGCCGGGGGAGTCGTTCGAGTACGACGATCTCGTGCTCACCGCCGAGCAGGTTCAGGGACGGAGGGTCGCCCAGGTCCGCGTGGCGAAGCGATGACCTCAGCCGGCTTCGTCTCGGTCGTCGGGCGGCCGAACGTCGGCAAATCCACGCTGGTCAACGCGCTGGTCGGAGAGAAGGTGGCGATCACCTCGCCGCGGCCCCAGACCACCCGCAACACGATCCGGGGTGTCCTCACCGAAGACGATCTCCAGCTCGTCTTCGTCGACACGCCGGGGCTGCACAAGCCGCGCACGGCCCTCGGTGCCCGTCTCAACACGCTGGTCGAAGGATCGATCGCCGATGCCGACGCGGTGCTCTTCGTCATCGACGCCACCCAGCCGATCGGGCCCGGCGACCGGCGGATCGCCGACCGGCTCGGCGGGACCCACACCCCGGTGATCGTGATCGTGAACAAGGTCGATAGGGCCCGGCCAAACGAGATCCTGTCCCAGCTGGCCACGGCGGGGGAATGGGACTTCGCCGCATACGTCCCCGTGTCGGCGTTGCAGCACGATGGACTCGATCGCGTCGTCGAGGAACTCGGCGGACTCGTCCCCGAAGGACCGTTCCTGTTCCCCCCGGACATGCACACCGATCAGCCGGAGGCCTATCTCGCGGCCGAGCTCGTCCGCGAGAAGTATCTGGCGCGCCTCCGCGAGGAGCTGCCGCACTCGGTTGCGGTCGTGGTCGAGGACATCGAGGTCCGCGACGACGGCTTCGTGGTCGTCCCCGCCGCGGTCTTCGTTGAGCGGGAGTCGCAGAAGGGGATCGTGATCGGCAAGGGGGGTGAGCTCGCCAAGTCCGTGGGCATCGAAGCCCGGGCCGATCTGGAGCGCTTGTTCGGCGCACCGGTCTTTCTCGACCTGCGGGTGAAGGTGGAGAAGGACTGGCAGCGTCGGGACCATGCCCTGGACCGGCTCGGCTTCTGAGCGGAACCCAACCCGGGCGTCGGGTCGTCTCAGAACCATGCGAAGGACGGCCATTGCGCTCGGGTTGCTGGTGTCGATCGCGGCGTGTTCGGCGTCACCGGGCGAGCCGCAGCCCGTCGCGGGACCTCACGCCGAGGCGGTACGACACGCCCTCGACCAGTCCGAAGACAAGGAGCTCGTGTACGTCGTCGAGCCCCGGCCCGCGGTCTGGGACCAGTGGTGCGGTGTCGAGGCCGACCTCGCCCCGTGTCGCGCCCTGGAAGCGATGACGATCGATCTCGCTGCGCCGTTCCCTGCCGACGTCGCCGAACAGATCGTGGGTGCGATCGCGCCGGCGAGGGTCGACTTCGTTACCGACCGGAGCGAGGTCGTCCTTCCCCTGGCGGTCGTGCCGCCCGAGATCAAGGACGACGCCGGTCTGCTGTCGTTCGGCCGGGCGATCACGGTCGATGGCAACGTCTACATCCCTGTCGACGCGATCGGTCGGGGCTGGCTCTTCGAGTTGATCCCGACCGATCACGGTTGGGAGCTCGACGTGCTGGCCACGTGGATGGCCTGACCTCCGCAGCAACACGGCTTGTCGGCGGTACTCTCAGCCCGTGGCGTTGTACAACGATCAGGGCATCGTGCTGCGGTCCTACCCCTTCGGTGAGGCCGACCGCGTCGTGGTGCTGCTGAGCCCCAACCGGGGCAAGCTGCGGACGGTGGCCAAGGGGGTGCGGAAGACCAAGAGCCGGTTCGGGGGCCGCCTCGAGCCCTTCACCCACGTCGACCTCGTCCTCTACGAAGGCAGAAACCTCGACACGATCACTCAGGCGACGATCATCGAGGCCTTCGCCCACCTCCGTGCCGATCTGGACCGGGTCGTCGCCGCCGGGACCATGGTCGAGGTCGCCGACCTGGTCGCCCAGGAGGACGAGCCCACCCACCGCCTGTTCCTGCTCCTCCAGCGCGGGCTGCGGGTGCTCGACGCCGGCGACCCTCACCCCGACCTGGTCACCGCCTACCTGCTGAAGGCGGCCGAGATCATCGGCGTCGCTCCCGCCCTCGAGCACTGTGCGAGCTGCGGACGGACCGACGATCTGCACCGGTTCAGCTTCGCCGCCGGGGGAGTGGTCTGCGAGCGCTGCCGATCCTCCGGCGCCTACGCCCTGCGGGAGGGGCTGACGGACTACCTGGCCGCGGTCGGCGCCAGCGAGCTCACCGAGCTCCCCGACCCGGACGAGGCATTGAGCCGGGAGGCGATCGGAGTCGCGCGGCGGTTCGTCGAATACCACCTGGAGCGACGCCTGGCCTCGCCGGCCGTGCTCGATGGCTGACCGGCTCGAGGCAGCCGGCCTCGACCCCGACGCCGTTCCCCGCCACGTCGGGATCATCATGGACGGCAACGGGCGCTGGGCCAATGCCAGGGGCCTGCATCGCACCGCCGGCCACGCCGCGGGCGAGCCGGCGCTGTTCGACGTCATCGAGGGCGCCCTCGAGATCGGCCTCGAGTGGCTGACCGTCTACACCTTCTCGACCGAGAACTGGTCCCGCGATCCCGACGAGGTGCAGTTCCTCATGGAGTTCAATGTCGATCTCCTCGAGCGGCGCAGGGACGAGCTCCACGGGATGGGGGTACGGCTGCTCTTCATCGGTGATCGAGACGATCCGCGGGTCCCCGACGCGGTGCGCGATCGCATGAACGCGGCCGAGGCGCTGACCAAGGACAACCGCACGCTGAACATGGTCTACGCCTTCAACTACGGCGGCCGATCAGAGATCGCCCGGGCGGCGCGCCACATCGCCAGGGAAGCGGTTGCCGACGATCTCGACCCCGATGCCGTCAACGTGGAGACCATCGCCAGGCGACTGTACCTGCCGGAGATGCCCGACCCCGACCTCATCATCCGGACCTCGGGCGAACACCGGATCTCGAACTTCCTGCTCTGGCAGTCGGCCTACGCCGAGTTGGTGTTCACGCCGGTGCTGTGGCCCGACTTCGACCGGCACGAGCTCTTCCGCTGCATCGCGGAGTACCAGGGACGCGATCGGCGCTACGGCGGAGCGGTCGACGCCCCGGAGGGCCCCAGCGTCGATCAGTAGCGCCCGGCTGTACCATCCCGCGACGATGACGCCCGACCTCGACACGATCGTCAACCTCGCCAAGAAGCGCGGTTTCGTCTTCCAGAGCTCTGAGATCTACGGAGGGCTCCGCTCCGCCTACGACTACGGCCCGCTCGGTGCCGAGCTGTTGCGCAACGTCAAGGACGAGTGGTGGCGCGACATGGTGACCGAGCGCGATGACGTCGTCGGCATCGACAGCGCCGTCATCCAGGCCCCGCAAGTGTGGGTGGCCTCGGGGCACGTTGCCAGCTTCTCCGACCCGCTCGTCGAGTGCCAGGTGTGCCACAACCGGTTCCGTCCCGACAAGCTGGACGACCCCGATCAGTGTCCGGAATGCTCGAGCAGGATGAGCTTCACCGAGCCCAAAGAGTTCCAGCTGATGTTCCGCACCAACATGGGCCCGGTCGAGTCCGAGGAGAACCTGGTGTACCTGCGTCCGGAGACGGCCCAGGGCATCTTCACCAACTTCGAGAACGTGCGGCGCACCGCACGCAAGCGCATCCCGTTCGGCATCGCCCAGATCGGCAAATCGTTTCGCAACGAGATCACCCCGGAGAAGTTCATCTTCCGCACCCGCGAGTTCG
>CAZCBO010000053.1:0-13404 GCA_964496825.1 uncultured Acidimicrobiaceae bacterium | reverse complement strand
GCTCCCCCTCCTCGAGCTGATCGAGCTCGATGTACATGCGGACCATGTAGCCGCCTTCGCGCGGGATGATGAGGAGGCTGCCGTCGCCGGCGGACTGGATCAGCGTCTTCAGCCGGATATCGGGGAAGTCGGTGACGGCGAGGACGTCCATCACACCCCAGGCCTGGTTCGCCGAATCCCCCCGCATCACCCCGCCGATCGCCCTGCGCACCATGCTGTGGGCCCCGTCGCACCCCACCACGTAGCGGGCCCGCACGGTCTCGATCTCCCCTTCGTGCTCGGGCTCGACCCGCTCGATCGTTGCCGTCACCGGGTGGGGCGAGCTCTCAGGGTCGACGGTGAGCTCCACCAGCCGGCGGGCGTAGTCGGGTTCGAGTCGGGTCGGGGCGTTCGCCATGACGTCGAGCAGGAAGTCGTGCACCCTGGCCTGGTTGAGGATCACGTGGGGGAACTCGCTGAGCCCGTCCTCGGTGTCCTGGATCCGGCTGCTCCGCACGATGATCCCCGGGCTCACTTCGTCGGGCTTCCAGAAGGTCGTCTCGTTGACCCAGTACGCCTCCTTCACCACCTTCTCGCTGAACCCGAAGGCCTCGAACACCTCCACCGTGCGGACCGCGATGCCGTCGGCTTGACCCCTGAGCAGCCGGCCCGCCTTCTGCTCGATGATCCGGGTTCGGATCTCGGGGAAGGCCGCAAGCTGCGCCGCCAGGGTCAGCCCCGTCGGGCCACAACCGACGATGAGGACGTCGACCTCCCCGGGCAGGCCGTCGGAGGGACCCGTCTCGTAACCCTCCGCCGGTTCGGCGATGCTCGGATCGCCGGGTCGGAACCCGTTGAGATGGAACTGCATGGGCTGCTCTCGATCTACAACTCGTATCCGAGTGTCGAGTCTCCGCCCGAGGAATGCAAGAGGAGCAGGGCGCCGCGGCGCCGCCGCCGACACCGCACCGAACCCCAGCAGCTACTCACCCCCTGGCCGCGGGCGCCGGCGTTGCTCCCTCGGCCAGCTTGAGCCGGGTCCAGACGTTCATGTTGATGACGATGGCGGCGATCTCGATGACCTGCGCTGGAGCGAAGTGGGCGCCCAGTTCGTCGTGGTACCGCTGGAACCGGTCGGCCACCGTGGTGTCGGCGATCCGCGTCAGGGCCTCGGTGTAGGCGAGGGCGGCCTGCTCTGCGTCGGTGAACAGGGCGGTTTCCCACCACGCGGTCAGGGTGTCGATCTTGGCCCGCGGAATGGCGAGAGCCCGGGCGGCCTCGTAGTGCAGGTTCATGCAGTAGGTGCAGTTGTTGATCTGGGATACCCGGAGCCGGAGGAGCTGGGCGAGTCGTCCGTCGACGGTCAGCTCGGCGGTGTAGCCGAAGGCGTCGGCGAACCGCCGGGCAGTGCTGTGGAGGTCCGCGTTGTCGGTGGCATCGAACCGACGGTTCTCGATGACCGCGTCCTCGGACTCCATCACAATCCTCCCCGTTCGGCTCCCGCCGAGCCTATCGCCGCACGATTGGGCGCGAACACGCCGGCCGGAGTCCCCGGGGATCTGGGCCGGCTCAGCGCGACCCGAGGGTTGCCGTCAACTCCAGTTCGTCTCCACTCCGAACGAGGCCGATCGCTATTTGGTCCCCCGGCTGCCGGGAGCGCACTTCGACGGCCAGGTCTTCCATTCCCTCGACGCGGTTCCCGTCGATGCTGGTCACCAGATCACCAACACGCAGCCCGGCGATATCGGCGGGTGAGCCGGTGACCACCTCGTTAATCCGTGCTCCGGCTCGACCCGAGGCCGGATCTCTGCCGACGACACCGAGGAACGCCGTCTCGACCGGCTCCCCGGCGACGAGCCGATCGGCGACCTGCTTGGCGACGCCGATCGGAATGGCAAAGCCGACGCCCTCATTTCCACCGGACCGACTGAAGATGGCGTCGTTGACACCGATCACCTGTCCCCGCAGGTCGGCGAGGGGCCCACCCGAATTGCCGGGGTTGATCGGGGCGTCGGTCTGGATGGCGATCTGCACCATTCCGTCGGGCCCGGTCACGGCCCGGTCGGTTGCGCTGATCACACCCGCGGTGACGGTCTGTTCCAGCCCGTAGGGGCTGCCGAGGGCAACCGCGGTCTGACCCACTTCGGGCTCGGCATCGAGCGCCAGGGGGGCGACAACGAGATCGCTCCTGTCGACTCGAACCACGGCGACATCCGAGTCCGGGTCTACGCCGACGACCTCGCCGGGTTCCCGGTCCCCGTCGGCAAACCGAATCTGCACCTCCTGTTCACCGCCAACGACGTGTGCGGCAGTGAGGATCAGACCACCCTGGTCGTAGACGAAGCCGCTCCCCTGACCCGCTGAGCCCTCCACCTGCACAACGGTCGGCAACAACGCGGCGGCCACGGCGGCGACCGGTTCATCCTGGTGAGGCAAGGTTTCCGTGGTCGCCTGGGTCGCGGCGCTTGTCGGGGCGGTCGGCTGCTCCCCATCGTTCCCGCCCCAGATCAGCCAACCCAGGCCGATCCCGACGACGACGGCGACGAGCGCGACCAGGAATGCCCCCGGCACGACCCATGCGCTGTTTCCACTGCCTGAGGCCGGCGACGCCTCGGCCTCGACGGCCGGATCGGTTTGGGTACTCATCTCAGGCCTCCTGACCGGGTCGATGACGGGCCACCCGCTTCTGCTCCCCCCTCATACCGCCATCATCTCTCCGATGCGATGAGAGCGGGGTGAGAATCAGGATCCGGAGGGCTCAGGCCGTGGTTGATCAGGGAGCGAAGGTGGCCCGCTCGGTCTCGGTCGCCGCCACCAGCAGGCGAACCTGCACCGGCGCCGCCAGATACTCGGCCAGGTGCTCGGCGATGGGATCGGCCGTCGGCGCCGACTGTGAGCTCGCCAGAACGATGTCGACGAGCGTCGTGTCATCGATCACCTCCACCTCCACGTTGACGACCTCGGCCGGGCTCCCGTCTAGTGCGACGAACTCCTCGACCGCCGCCGTCACGGTGTCGGTGGGATCGGCGGGCGGGAGGACGTTCCCTCGACCGAACTGCATCGGCAGCACGACGATGATGGCGGCGATGGCTGCCCAGCCCACGCCCCGCAGCACCGAGGTGTACCCGCGCAGCGGATTGCGACCAGGGACGAACCCGGCGGCCAGGAACGTGGCGGAGGCGGCGATCACCATGCTCACGACGTTGGCGAGGAAGAGCAACAGGGCGCCGAGCATCAGCTGCCATTCGGTGAGCTGCAGCGTGATGCCAACCACCGCGAGCGGGGGGACGAGCGCGACGGCCACCGCCACCCCGGACAGGGCGTCGGCGGCGTGACGCCGCACTTGCCCATAGGCGCCGGCCGCCCCTGCTGCCAGCGCGATGCCGAGGTCCAGCATGTTCGGCGAGGTCCTCGCCATCAGCTCCCCGGGGAGCGGATCCGGGGTTCCCGGCACCACGAACGAGACCAGCGCAGCCGAGAGGACGGCGAGCACCGACCCGGCGGCGACCAGCAGCGCCCGCCGCATGAGGCGAAGGGGCCAGCCCATCACGGCGGCGGCGGCGGCCCCGAGCACGGGGATCATGAGGGGTGCGACGAGCATGGCCCCGATCACGACCGCCGTCGAATCGGCCAGCACCCCGAATACCGCGATCGCCGTCGACAGGAGCAGCAGCGCCATGAAGCGGGTGAAGTGACGCCGCCGCGACTCCTCGACGGGAAAGAGACGCTCGATGACCTCTCGGCGCTCCGTGTCGTTGAGCGGCTCCCTCCCTTGCCAGAGCCACCGGAACTCCATCCACACCGAGTGCACGAGGCCCGTCAGGCTGGCCCTGCTGAGCCGATCGACACGCTCCCTCGTACGATGCTTGACCGCGTCCCTCACACCATCCCGGCCCCTTGCGAGACGACCCCGCCAGGATCGAAGAGCTGCTCCTAACGGTGCGCTAAGACCCGGTGAACCGATCGATAACGACTCCGCGTGTTCCTCGCCCGGTACGCCGATTTCAGCCGGCCCGGCAGAATGGAGCGCGCGAGCAGCACACTCCGAGGGTGCAGGATGGATGTGGGAAGGTTTGGAATTTGGCAACGGGCTGGCGACGTCTCGCCCGATACGGCGGGGGTGATCGAGTCCCTCGGATTCGCGACCCTGTGGGTGGGCGGGTCGCCCACCGGGGCGCTCGAGGAGGTGCACGCCGCGCTCGACGCCACCGAGTCGCTGATCGTCGCCACCGGCATCGTCAACATGTGGCGAGACACGGCCCATGGTGCCGCCGCGGCGTATCACCGGATCCAGCGCCGCCACCCCAACCGATTCCTGCTCGGCGTCGGGATCGGTCACCCGGAAGCGACCGCCGAGTACCGGCACCCCTTTGAAACGATCGTCGCCTACCTCGACGGGCTCGACGCCGCCGAGGTGCCCCGCAAACATGTCGTGCTCGCCGCCCTCGGTCCGCGCGTGCTCGAACTGGCGGCGGAGCGGACCGCCGGCGCCCACCCGTACCTCACCACCCCGCGCCACACCGCGATGGCCCGCACCGTCATCGGCGCCGGGCCGTTGCTCGCCCCGGAACAGACCGTGGTGCTGAGTGGCGAAACGTCCGAAGCCCAGCGTCTGGCCCGTGACTTCGTCGCGCGCTACCTGAGACTGGTCAACTACCGCAACAATCTGTTGCGGGAGGGCTGGTCCGAGGCCGACCTCAGCGGAGGAGGCAGCGACCGGCTCCGCGACGAGCTCGTCCTCGCCGGTGATGCCGCCTCGATCGCTGCGGGGATCACGGCCCACCTCGAGGCAGGTGCCGATCACGTCGCGATTCAGGCGCTCGGCCCGGATCCGGTCGGCGCATACCGCGCCCTTGCGGAGGTCCTCTTCGACGAGTTCTGACGAACCGGTGCCCCCGCCGGCGTCCCTCGAGGGTGGCGTCGCAACGTCGAACGCCGGCTCGGGCGAGACTCGTCCACGTGCAGCGGACCTCCCGGCGCAGCGATCCGTTGGGCCCGAAAGTACCGGACCGTCGGCGACGTCACCGACGTGCTGCCCCGACTCACCACCGCATTCGCGGCAGCGAACCGACGTCGAATCCAGAGTCGAACGAGCATCGCCGCCACCCGCCGGTCACAGCATCCTGCCGGGGATGTCCTTGCGGCTGGGCAGGAACGCCCCCTTCACCGGCCGGACTCGGACCCGGGCGTCGATGACGCACACACCGCGACCTGGGGGCAGCACCTTCACCGGATTGAGGTCCATCTCGGCAATCTCGGGGAGGTCGTCGACCAGCGCCGACACGCGGAGCAGCAAGTCCTCGAGCGCCTCGATATCACCGGCCGGTCCGCCCCGGTACCCGGACAGGAGCTGAGCCGACTTCACCTCGGCGACCATGTCGTGGGCATCGAGTTTCGAAAGGGGGTTGATCCGGAAAGACACGTCTTGCATCAGCTCTACGTAGATACCGCCGAGACCGAAGACGATGAGCGGGCCAAAGGTTGGATCCTCGGTCATGCCCATGATGACCTCGTGGCCCTCTTCGAGGAACTCCTGGACGATGGCGCCTTCGGCGTCGTCCACGGCCTGGGTCACGTTGCGATACGCGGCCCGCACCTCGTCGGCGCCGGACACGTCGAGGATCACGCCACCCAGGTCGGTCTTGTGCACCGCGGAGGGAGCGATCACTTTCACCGCCACCCTTCCCAGCGACGCCGCAGCCCTAACCGCCTCATCCTCCGAGGCGACCTCCTTGGACGCGGCGATGCCGATCCCGTAGGCGGCGAAGAGTCTCCTTCGCTCCCCCTCGCTCAACCATCCTCCATCGCCTCCGGTTCTGGCGAAGACTCCACGGACGGCAGCTTCCGCCTCCACCCGGTCGAGGCCCGATGGGCGGACGTAGCCGCTCTCGGGCCGCTCACGCCACTCTGCGTAGCGGATCGCAGCAGCGATCGCCCTGGCGGCCGACTCGGGATAGGCGTAGACCGGTACGTGGGGAGGGGCCGAGGTCAGCGTCCCGGCAGCGCGTGGCCCGCCCATGAGCACCGCGGCCACCGGCTTGTCGATCTCGGGTGCCGACTCGATGGCCCGTGCGATGGCGGCGGTGACCGCATCCGAGCCTCCGGGTGCAGTGGGAATGTGGATCACGATGACCGAGTCGACCTCATCCGAGTCGATGAGCTGTCGCAGGCACAGCTCGTACTGGTCGGCACCGGCCGAAGCCACCATGTCGATCGGATTGGCGGTGCTGGCAGCATCGAGGAGATGCTGGCTCAGGGCGGCCTGCAGCGGGGCGGACAGTCGAGGAAGCTCCAACCCTCGAGTCTCGATGGCGTCGGCTGCGAGAATCGCCGGTCCCCCGGCGTTGCTGAGGACGGCGACGCGGCGTCCCGCGGGGAGGGGCTGGTGGCTGAGCAGTGAGGTGACCTCGAACAGCTCGTCGAGAGTGTCGGTTCTGATGACACCACTCTGCTGGAACAAAGCACCGACGGCCACATCGAGGCTGGCCAGCGACCCCGTGTGACTGCCGGCGGCTCGAGCTCCGGCCGAGGATCGGCCCGCTTTGACGACGACGATCGGCTTGTTGCGGCTCACTCTCCGCGCCAGGCGACCAAAGCGGCGCGGGTTGCCGAACGATTCCATGTACAGCAGGATCACATCGGTCGCGGGATCCTCCTCCCAATAAAGGAGCAAGTCGTTGGCACTGACATCCGCCCGGTTGCCCAGGGACACGAAGGTGGAGATCCCGAGGTCGAGCTCGGCTGCCTGCTCAAGAATGGCAAGTCCGAGCGCACCGCTCTGGCTCCCCATCGCCACATTGCCGGCAGGGGGGAACGTGGGTCCGAACTGGCCATCGAGACTCACCGCCGGATCGGTGTTCACCACCCCCATCCCGTTTGGCCCGACCAGCCGCATTCCGTGCCGGCGCGCCGCCGACACCAGGTCGTGCTCCATCTCGGCTCCTTCGGCGCCGGTCTCGCCGAACCCTGCCGAGATGACGACAAGACCCCTGATGCCCTTCTTCCCGCACTCCTCGACGACGGCGGTCACGTCCGCTGCAGGCACCACGATGATGGCCAGGTCGACGGGATCGGGAATGTCGAGCACCGACGGGTAGGCACGAATCGAGCTGACAAAGGGTGCGCTCGGATTCACCGGGTAGACGGGACCGGCGAACCCTTGGCTGAGGAGATTGCGGAGCAACCTGCCACCGATCGAGGTCTCGTCGCGACTCGCACCGATGACTGCGATCGAGGTGGGATACAGGATCGGAAGCAGGGACGCGGTGACCGACCGCTTCTCATGTTCCCACTCCGCCTCTCGGGCTTCGAGGGAGTACTCGATCGGGAACTCGACGCGATAGACCCCTTCGCTCAGTTGGCGGGTGAGCCGATAACCCGAGGCCCGAAACATGCGCAGCATCGCATGGTTCTCAGCCATGACGAAGGCCTCGAACTCGTCGATCCCCCTCAGTCGGGCGTAGACGGTCAGATGCTGCAGCAGGTGAGTACCGATCCCCCGGCCCTGGTAGTCGTCCTGAACGAGGAATGCCACCTCGGCGACTCTGCCACCATCCGTGGTCCGATCGGCGAGGACGTCGTAGCGTCCCACCGCCACCATCTCCTCGCCGTCGATCGCGACGAACGCCATACGATCGTCGTAATCCACGTTGGTGAAGTACCGCAGCTCTTCGGGCGAAAGTTCCGCCTTGATCCGAAAGAAGCGGTAGTAGACGCTTTCCTGCCCGACCCGGCCGAAGAATCTTCGCTCGCGGTCGGCGTCGTCGGGCCGGATCGGGCGGAGGTGGATCACCTCCCCGTCTTTGAGCAGGGTGTCGAATTCGAACTCGATCGGGTATTCGGCCATGCGGTCCTCGCTCGCAGGCTAACCCCCGCCCTCGGGCGCCTCCTCGACAACGCGAGTCTCAGCGGGCCTGAGCGACGAGCCGATCGGCCAGGATCCGCAGAGCCTCCCCCAGCGCCTCAGGCTCCAGCACCCGGAAGCGGCACGGGAGACCCGCGAGGTAGCGGGCGATCCAGTCCAGGTCGTCCCCCCCAATCCGGAGCAAGGTCCCGCCCCGCGCCTTCTCCAGGACGCCGGTGGTAGGCGAAACCATCTGCGCCGCCTCCTCGGGCGGCACCGCGAGTAGCACCCTGGCCTGCCACCGCCAAACCGACACGGCAAGTCCCTCGGCCACCAGGGCGGCGGAATCGGGCGGATCGGCGAGACGGAACCGGATACCGGTCGACGCCGGATCCCGCATACGATCGACCCGGAACGTACGCCACGCCTCCCGGTCGCGGTCCCGCGCCACCAGGTACCAACGCCGCGAAGCGTGGACGAGCTGGTACGGCTCGACGTGACGTTCGCTCGACCGCCCGGCCGAATCCACGTAGCCGAACCGCAGTCGCTCCGGGCCCCGGCACGCCTGGGCGATGGTGACCAACACCTCCGGATCCAGCGGCTCAGCAGGGAACCCAGACCGCCCGAGGCGGACGGTTGACCCGTGAAGGGTCGCGATGCGATCCTGCAAACGCAGGGGCAACACCTGCTCGATCTTGGCCAATGCGGCGATCGCGGCATCCTCGAATCCTGGCAGTGCCCCCTCCGCCGACGCTCGCAACCCGAGCGCCACCACGACCGCTTCGTCGTCATCGAGCAACAGGGGCGGCAGCGCTCCACCCGGGGCCAGCGAATAACCACCGGCAGGACCCGAGAAGGCCTCGACCGGGTAACCCAGCTCGCGCAGCCGGGTGATGTCGCGACGCAGGGTCCGGTCGGTGACGCCGAGACGATCGGCGAGCTCGGACCCGGTCCAGTTCGGCCGCGCCTGGAGCAGCGAGAGCAGTCGCAGCATCCGGGCCGGCGGATCCATTGCCACCACCCTACTCCAGAATCACGGACAGGATCTGTCCGGAATGCCGTGTAGTTTCATCGCTGTAATCCCGCCGTCGGAGGACGCGCCCGATGCACCACTTCATCCACTACGACCTCGCCCATTCGATACAGCGCAGCCGGCTCGACGAGGCGGCACGGGAGCGTGCGGCCCGGCGAGTCCGGCGCCGCGAACTCGAGACCGCCCCACCGCCCCTCGCGCCGGTCCCGCTGCCGGAGCGGGCGGTGGTCATCAGCGATGCGGAGTTGCAGGCGTGGCTGGACGGCGACGGCCGCGGCCGCTTTCGGGAGAGCGCATGACCCCGTCGCGGTAGTGATTGCATCGTGACCACACTGTGCGCTCACATCCGCAGGGGGTGGTCTCGCCGGCCGCGTCGGTCGGTAGACAGGAGCTGGAGCTGGCATGAACGAGATCGTCCGAGCCCGCGGGCTCGTCAAGCACTACAAGGAGGTGGTCGCCCTCGACGGGCTCGATCTCACCGTCCCGGAAGGTACCGTGCTCGGTCTGCTGGGTCCGAACGGCGCCGGCAAGACGACGGCGGTGCGAATCCTCAGCACCCTCCTCATCCCGGACGCCGGCAGTGCCGAGGTCGCAGGGATCGATGTCACCAGCGACCCCGACGCGGTACGGCGGATGATCGGACTGTCCGGCCAGAACGCCGCCGTCGACGAGTATCTCACCGGCTTCGAGAATCTGGACATGGTGGGTCGGCTCTACCACCTCGGGCGGACCCGATCTCGGGATCGGGCCCGGGACCTGCTCGAGATCCTCGATCTCGCCGACGCCGGCGATCGCCCCGTGAAGGGATACTCGGGCGGAATGCGCAGGCGCCTCGACCTAGCTGCCGCCCTGGTGGCCGAGCCGCCGGTGCTGTTCCTCGACGAACCGACAACCGGCCTCGACCCCCGGAGCAGGATCGGGATGTGGGAAGTCATCCGCGGCCTCGTCGACCGCGGGGCGACACTGCTGCTGACCACCCAGTATCTCGAGGAGGCCGACCACCTCTGTGACGAGATCCTCGTCATCGACCACGGTCGCGAGATTGCCAGAGGAACCGCAGACGAGTTGAAGCGCATGATCGGCGGCGAACGTGTCGAGGTCGTCATCGAACACGCCGAGAACCTGAGGCGCGCCCGCGAGACGCTCGCCCCGATCTCGAACGGCGAGGTGTTGATCGAGGAGCACACTCGAACCGTGACCGCGCCGGTGAGCGGCGGCACCGGGATCCTCACCACGGTGCTGCGGGAGATGGACGCCAACGCGATCCACATCCTCGACATCGGGCTCCGTCGTCCCACACTCGACGACGTGTTCCTCACCCTCACCGGGCACGTGGCCGAACCAGTGGCGATCGAGGGTGACGGCGATGGTGAGCTGCAGCCGGCGACGACCGGCGACGGCGGCGGAAGGAGGCGAGGCCGATGAACGGGCTGAGGACCGCTGCCGGCGACAGCCTGGTCGTTGCCAAGCGCAACCTCATCAAGATCAAGCGGGTGCCGGAGGTGCTGGTCTGGGTGCTGATCTCGCCGATCATGTTCGTGGTGCTGTTCGCCTACGTCTTCGGCAGCTCGATCCCGATCGAGGGCCTGTCGTACCGGGAGTTCCTCATCGCCGGCATCTTCGCCCAGACGGTGATCTTCGGCTCGACCTATACCGGCGCCGGGATGGCCGAGGACATGCAGAAGGGAATCATCGACCGGTTCCGCTCGCTCCCTATGTCTCGAAGCGCGGTGCTCGCCGGGCGCACCACCGCCGACATCGGATACAACGTCCTGTCACTCATCATCATGGCGGTGACCGGCCTCGTCGTTGGCTGGCGGGTTCACACCTCCGCCTGGGAGGTGATGGCCGGCTTCGGGTTGCTGCTGCTCTTCGCCTACGCCTTCTCCTGGGTGATGGCGAGCGTCGGGCTGCTCGTGCCCACCCCCGAGGTCGTGAACAACGCGGCGTTCATCGTCATCTTTCCGGTGACGTTCATCTCGAACGCGTTCGTCCCGCTGGAGAACCTCCCCGAGCCCCTACAGACCTTCGCTGAATGGAACCCGGTGTCTTCGCTAACCCAGGCAGTGCGCGAGCTGTTCGGAAACGTGCCTCCGTTCCCGACCCCCGAGCCCGACGTCTGGTCGCTACAGCACCCAGTCACCTACACGCTGATCTGGGTGGTGATCCTCATCGTCGTCTTCCTCCCCTACTCGGTGCACCTGTACAAGGCGACCGGGCAGAAGACCGCGTCCTGAGGCGATGCCGAGGTATGTGGCGTTCCTGCGTGGCATCGAGCCGTCGAACCCGAACATGCGCAACGACGAGCTCCGCGGGATTGGCGAGTTGGACCTGCAGCCGGGCCACGGCGTGGACGACTCTCGTGCTATGACCGGGGCGCTGCGGGCGGTGACCGCGATGAGCCAGTTCCGCCTCTTCAACCACCTCTAGCCTCGCGGCCCGGTCGGGCTGAGGCAGTCGGGACTCATCGAGCTGACGTCGAAGCGAGCCACGCCGGGTGATCGCGGGTGCTCAACGACGCTCGGCTCGTTCAGCGGCCGGCCGACGCGCTGCGGTCGAGCGGTGCCGATCCGATCGTCGCCGAGCACTCGGCGTGACCGCACTTGCACGGCTCCCCTTGCTCTCCGATCCCGAGCCGACAGGTCGGCGCACAGTGCTCGTCTGCGTCCTCGGCCGGGCACGTGCACGGTTCGAAGGCGCACATCATCCCAATGGTCGGCCGTCCTGACTGACGCTCAGGCGTTCGGCTCGCCCTGGCGCAGGATCAGCCGCTGTGAGTCTTCGCCGGCGACATCGATGACGGAGTCCTCGAGCGGCTGGAGCACCTCCGGTGCGATGAAAAACGCCGTTCCGTGCTCCTCGAGGCGATGGTCCTCTTCCTCCGGATCGTCGGTGAACGCAAGACGGATGTTCACCCCGCCCTGCTGATTCTCTTCGCCGAAGACCCGAACCCCATGCGAGTCGGGAATTCCCTGGTCTCGGCGGCTCTCCTCGAGGAGTGCCACGGCTGTAGTGGATACGCGGACCATGATCGAATCACCTACTTCGGATTGCGGTCCGCTCCGCACCATAAGGGCCGGCCGGGTTCAGTCAAACGAATCGGAACGAACCGCGAAATCGAAATCACGATCCTTGCAGCTACGCACCATGACCGGCACACCACGAACAACGGCGACCTCCGTGGAAACCGGGATCGTCGCAACGCCGGAGATCAGAGATCTCACCAGATCACCGGTTCCGCCAGAGCGGCGATGCTGACCTCGCGGCCCAGCACCCGCCCGCCGTCACGCGGCGGGGTCGAGCACTGCTCGCGTCTGGCGGGCGATCTCGAGATCCTCACGGGCCTCGATGACGACCGTTCGCACCGGCGCCTTGCCGGGTCCCGGCCCGAGCCGAAAGGGGTTTGCCCTCGGAGATGGTGGGCGTTGACGGGCTCGAACCTTCTCCGCGCTCACAGACGGTCAGCCGACATCAGGCCATCCGCACCGAAGATGAACGAGCCGAGGGGCAGCAAGGAGCGGCCCAGTCAGAGAGCGATCTCGAGACCGAAAAGGACTCGAGACCGCCCGGAGATCAGAGCCGGTGGGCGTTGACGGGCTCGAACCGCCGACCTCTTCCTTGTAAGGGAAGCTGTCGAAACGGCAAAACCCGTTGCCAGCAAGAGAATCTTGCCGGTTCTACGTTTGGGTGTCCGCGAAGTGTCCGCAGCGACACAAGATCACCCGCTCGGAGAAGCCCATAGTGCCGGATGTCGCGCGCCCTGAGTGGGAGCTGTCAGATGCGGGAGAAACCGACCTATGCCTCTGGCTTGCGCATCTCCTTTGCCGTAAGGGTGAAATTGGTGGACTCATCTAAGGCGGTTAGATGAGACGAGTATTCGTGCTGGTGATCGTGCTGGTGATCGTGCTGACGCTGATGTTGGCTGGCTGTAGTGGTGCCGGCAGCGATGCTGAGTCGGAAACCAGTTCCACTGCTGAGGGCGTGCCGTCCCCGTCTCCCACCGTTGGGGCCGAACTGCCAGCCCTGACCGAAGGTGCGTGCGATGTGATTAGCACCGCCGAGTGGGAGCGGATCGCCACCGAGGCGTATGAGGAGATGGGAATACCGCTACCAGGGGAAGTGGACTTCTTCGTGGGTGAGGAACCGAACGGCGAGTGCATCTGGTTGACCCCCAACTTCGCATCGCTGACTGTGGCGCCCTTCGATGAGGACTCGCCTCAGAGCGAGGAAGGGGATTGGTGTCCTACCCGGATAGACGAGGAGTTCCGCCCCCACGAGATGATGCCGGAGGGCGTAGAGGTTGCCGACATCGGCGTTCACGGTTGGTGGGAGTTTGATTGGCGGCTGCATGTGGATATCGCAGCTGGCCGTGGCGCTTGGTGGTGCTTCAACTACTTGGTGATACAGAATCGCCCAGATGTTCAACAGGCCGACGCAGAGGCCCTGGGACTCAGGATCGCTTCTGAAATAGCTGGTCTCCTACCCGACACCGAGACCGAATCTGTGGACGGATAGCCACACCCACGCATATCGGCACATATGCGCTCCT
>CAZCBO010000052.1:0-13421 GCA_964496825.1 uncultured Acidimicrobiaceae bacterium | reverse complement strand
CGATCTCGCCCGGATGCAGGGCCAGGTTGGCATCGCGCAGCACCTGGAGCGGCCTGCGCCGCCAGCCTCGTCGGTAGCGCTTGGCGATCCGGGTGGCATCGAGCACGGCTCGGCCGCCGGCCGTACCAGGGTCTCGCACCACATCGATCGTCTGGGTCATCCCGGGTGCCTTTCCGCCCCAGGCTCGGCCGGCGCGGGGTAGTCGGCGCCGCGGTGTCCGGATGCGTCGGCCTTAGTGGCGCCGAGATACCACGCCGGGTCGCTGAGGAAGGCCTGGCGGCAATGCTCCGAGCAGAACCCGAATTCCGGGTACCGGGACGTCGTCAAGGAGCCCTCGGCAACGGTCATCCCACACACTGGATCGAGCATGATCACTCCTTGTGGTAGCTCGTCTTCCGCGACCATAAGCCCTACAGCCGACTGGAAGGTCAAGGGGTTGTCTGCGCTGGTGACGCCGGCCCGTTCACCGATTGTTAAGAAACGCTCCCCGACCCATGGGCGTTACGGTTCAGACGTGGGAGATGGCATGAGCGACGCAACCAGCGCTACGACCGAGCCTACGGGTCGCCTCGGCCCTTACCCCGGCTGGGCTGCCCTGGCCGGTGCGCTCGCCGCCGGGCTCGCACTGGCGGTGGGCGAGCTCGTCGGCGCCTTCATCGACAGCGCCCCCTCGCTGGTCGTCTCCGTCGGCGACGTCGTCATCGACAACACGCCGCTCGGAATCGTCCGGTTTTCCATCGAGATCTTCGGCACGAATGACAAGCCTGCGCTGCTGACCGGCATCGTGATCACCTCGCTCGTCATCGGCGCCCTTCTCGGGATCCTCTCGGTGAAGCGTCGCTGGATCGGCGCTGCCGGCTTCACGCTCTTCGGGCTGGTCGGCGCCCTGACCGGCATGCGCGATCCGGCGGGGTCGGATCTCGCCGCCGTCGTCACCGCCGCCGCAGCGGCCGGGGCCGGGATCATCGCCCTGTTCTGGATGCTGTCCGCCCTCGAACCGGCATCGGCCGAGGCGGAACCGGAGCGACCCGACCGCAGGCACTTCCTCACGACGGCCGCCGTCGTGGGCGCCCTCGCCGCAGCGAGTGCCGTCGTCGGCCGCTGGCTCGGTGCCAGCGGTGTCGTCGAGGCGGCGCGTTCCGGCCTGGAGCTCGGAGCGGGAGCCGAGGCCGGCGAGGCAGCGGTCACCGGCCTCTCCACCGCCGCGTATCCGGGGCTGTCACCGCTCTACACCCCGAACGACGTGTTCTACAAGATCGATACCGCCCTCGTCACCCCGCAGGTCGACCCCGTCTCATGGCGCCTCCGTTTCACGGGCATGGTCGACAACCCCTACGAGCTGACCTTCGACGAGCTGCTCGATCTGCCGATGGTGGAGCAGACGATCACGATCTGCTGTGTGTCCAACGAGGTCGGCGGGCGGCTCGTCGGCAATGCGAGTTGGCTGGGCGTTCCGCTCACCAACCTCCTCGACGAGGCGGGGGTGCAGCCCGGGGCCACCCAGGTCGTGGGCCGGTCGGTCGACGACTTCACCGTCGGCTTCCCAACTGCGGTCCTCGATGGCGACCGGCCTGCGCTCGTGGCGGTGGGGATGAACGGCGAGCCGCTGCCCGCCGACCACGGTTTCCCTGCCCGCCTCGTCGTTTCCGGTCTCTACGGCTACGTCTCGGCGACGAAGTGGCTCACCGAGGTCGAGATGAACACCCTCGAGGCGTTCGACGCCTACTGGATCCCGCGGGGCTGGGCCAAGGAGGCCCCGGTCAAGACCCAGTCCCGCATCGACACCCCAAAGGATGGGCGATCGGTCGCCCCCGGGATGGTGCCGATCGCCGGTGTCGCCTGGGCCCAGAGCCGCGACGTCGCCAAGGTCGAGGTTCAGGTCGACGAAGGCCCCTGGGTCGAGGCTCAGCTCAGCGATCGCATCTCGGAACATGCCTGGCGGCAGTGGGTGGTGCCGTGGGAGGCAGCCCCGGGCTCGCATCGCCTCCGAGTGCGCGCCACCGACGGCACCGGGGAGACCCAGACCGAGGAGGCCCGGCCGCCGCGCCCCGACGGAGCCACGGGTTACCACACGATCACGGTCGACGTCGCCTGAGCGTCAATCCCCGTAGATCTCGATCTCGACGGCGCCGGTGTTCCCGCCGGTAGAGGTCGCGACATCGAAGCGCAGCACCCTTCCGGTGAAGGAGACCTCGACGAGCCGCGCGGTGAGCCCGGCATCGAAGGGCCCGAGCGTCTCACCACCGTCGACCGTGACGGTGTAGGTGGTGGTGACCGACGAGCCGTCGCTCATCTCCCTGGTGACGAACCGGAGGCCGGCGACGGTGGTTTTGGTCCCGAGGTCGAGGGTGATGAAGGCGTCGTCGCCGTCACCGCGCGACGACCACTCGGTCGCCGGGTTGCCGTCGATAGCGTTGGCGGCGGCGAAGGCGTCCGAGAACTCGCTGCTCACCTCGGTCACGGTGGCGGCGAGCGCCAGGTTCGTCCCGGCACCGGCCTCAGCGGCTGCGGGAGTCGTGAACGTCAACAGCTCGCTCTGGTACAGCGTCCCGTCGGGACCCACCCCCTGGAGCCGGTAGAAGTAGGTCGTCTCCGGCTCGAGACCGGCGAGGATCGGCCCGTGGTCCTGGTGGCCCGCCGCATCCATGTCCTGATCGGTCGCCAGGGCGCCGAGGGCCTCGGTCTCGCCGTAGGCGACGGCGCACACGGCATCGACGGTGGTGTCCACGTGCAGGCGGACGACCGTGCCGGATGGATCGAACTCGAACATCGGTTCGGAGGCGGCGATCTCGGTGAAGTCGGCGACGTTCGACCCGCCGCCGCAAGCGGCGAGCACCAGACCGAGCGAGATCAGCAGCGCGGTGCGTTGGCGCACGATCGGATCGTAGGGAATGTCGGAAGGCCCGAAGACGGCTACGGAGGTTGGAGCGAGACCCGGAGGACAAATGACGATCTCCCGCCTCAACCACGCCGCGCTGTTCGTCAGTGATCTCGAACGCGCCGTCCACTTCTGAACCGCCGAGCTGGAGCGCTGGTCGAGGGTGCGCACGAGCGGGTGACGCCGGAGCCGGACGCTCAGGCCGCCGCCTCGACCAGCACCACCGCTATCCGGCAGGGGCATCGGCTCTTCGCTCGCGCTTGTGAAAAATGGGACAAACGGCCCGTTGACGGCGAGGACGGTCGAGGCACACTGGTGCCGAGGGGACAGAAATGGCTAGGAATCGCATGCCGGTACCACCGCGCACCCGAGCGTGGGGCATCGGCTTGGCCACCGCAACTGCTGTGATCAGCGGGTTCGCCGTGTTCCTCAACGGGTACGGCGTGTCTGCCTGGACATCCGCCGGATCCTCCACCGCTTCCTACACCACCGCCAAGAACCTCGTGGCGGCGTCGGCGTTGGCGCTCCTGGCCTGGTATGCCACCCGCCGCCGCTCCGGCGAAGGGTTCACGCAACCGGCTCGACCGGTTCACTGGCTCGGGCTCGTGGTGGTCGGTGTCGTGGGTGGAAGCGTCCCGTTCCTGCTGTTCTTCGAGGGCCTCTCCCGTGCCTCGACGAGCCAGGCCGCCTTCATCCACAAGACCCTCATCGTCTGGGTCGCGCTCCTCGCCGTGCCGCTGCTGCGGGAACGGCTCGGCCTCATGCACGCAGGCGCCATCGGGTCGCTCATCGCCGGCCAGTACCTGATGATCGGCGGCCTCGGCGAGCTGACCCTCGGCACGGGCGAGCTGATGATCCTCGCCGCGACCGTGCTGTGGGCCTTCGAGGTCATCATCGCCAAACGGCTGCTCGCCGACCTCTCGCCCGCAACGGTGGGCACGGCGCGAATGGGAATCGGCGTCGTCGTACTGATCGGCTATGCGCTCGCGACCGGAGCCATCGGTGATCTCGCCTCTCTGGGCGCCGCCCAGTGGGCGTGGGCCCTGGCCACCGGCATCATCCTCACCGGATACGTGGCGACCTGGTACTCGGGCCTCGCCAGGGCGCCCGCCGTCGACGTCACGGCGGTCCTCATCGTCGGTGCCGTGATCACCGCGCTGCTGCGCACCGCGGTTCAGGGGGCTCCGCTCCCCTCGGCCGCAGGCCTTGCCCTGGTGCTGCTGGGAGCGACCGCGGTCGGGTGGGCCGGCAGGGCTCCTCGGCGTACCGTTTTCGCATCGACGACGGCTCCCAACGTCGTCGTCGGGCTCGGCAACGAGATTGCCTGCGACGACGGGGTCGGCATCCACGTCGCCAGGGCGCTGGAGGAGCGTTTGCTCGGCCGCTCCGACATCGAGGTCGTTGCGCTGCCGTGGGCCGGCTTCGCCCTGCTCGACGTGCTGCGCGGGCGGCGACGAGCCGCCATCGTCGACTGCTTGACCACCGGAGCGCATCCGCCGGGGGCCATCGTCAGGCTCGCGGCCACCGACCTCGCCGGGTCGGTGCGCCTCAACTCCTTCCACGACATCAGCTACCCAACGGTGATGGGCCTCGGCAACGACCTGGGATGGGACATGCCCGACGACGTCGCCATCTGGGGCGTGGAAGCCGGCGACCCGGCTCGATTTGGTGAAACCCTCTCCCCGGAGGTCGCCGCGTCCGTCGACCAGGTCGTCGACGAGGTGGCCCGCTTCATCGACGAGCCGGTCGGAGCGCCGCGATGACCACGGTCGCCGATCCCAGGTCGGGTCCCACGGCCCCGGGCGTGCTGTCGAGCAGCGAGGCCGAGCTCCGCGAAGCGTTCCTCGCCGAGGTCGACCGCATCCCCGGGGGCGCCAACCTCAACCAGTGCATCCAGTGCGGCACATGCACCGCCTCGTGCCCGGTCAGCTTCGCCATGGATCAGACACCCCGGCAGGTCATCGGGATGTTCCGCGCCGGAGCCATCGAGGAGCTGCTCCAAAGCCGGACCATCTGGGTATGTGCCTCCTGCTACCAGTGCACGATGCGGTGTCCCGCCGACATCCAGATCACCGACCTTCTCTACGCCTTCAAGCGAATCGCCATCGAGCGAGGCATCTTTCCCGAGCGGTTCCCGGTGCACGTCTTCGCAGAGACGTTCACCGAGATGGTCAGGAAGTACGGGCGCAACCACGAGACCGAGCTCGTCGTGCGGTACTTCCTGCGCACCAATCCGACCGCCCTCCTCGCCCGTCGGCGCTCCGGCATCGCGCTGTGGCGTCATGGCCGGCTGCCGCTTCGGCCCGGCAAGATCGAAGGGATCGACGGGCTCCGCCGGATCATCGCCAAGGCCGAGACCTTCGATCTGCCCCAGGAGGTCGTGGAGCGTCGGCGGATCACCGACGAGGTCGGTTACGACGCGATCGGGGGGTCGCGGTGAGATACACCTACTACCCGGGATGCAGCCTCCACGCCGGAGGGGTGGGCTACGACAAGTCGATGCAGGCAGTGTTCGCCAAGCTCGGCGCCGAGCTGGTCGAGCTGGAGGACTGGAACTGCTGTGGAGCCACCTCCTACACATCGGTGAAGAAGACCGTCGCCTATGCGATTTCCGCACGCAACCTGGCACTCGCCGAACGGACCGGCGACGACGTGGTCGCACCCTGCAGCGCCTGTTACTACGTGCTCAGCAAGACCAGGACCCGCCTCGCCGAGGTACCGGAACTCGCCGAGAACGTCGGTGAGGCCCTGGCCGAGGCCGGCCTCGAGACCGACCTGTCGGTCGAGGTCCGTCATCCGCTGGAGGTCCTGATCAACGACGTCGGGATCGACCGGATCGCCGCGCTCCAGACCCGCTCCCTCGAAGGCTTCCGACCGGCCTGCTACTACGGGTGCCAGATCGTCCGCCCCCACAGCGCCGTCGACGAGGACCCCGAGCTCCCCACGTCGATGGAACGCCTCTTCTCGACGCTCGGCGCCCACCCGGTCGACTACCCCCCAAAGGTACGGTGCTGCGGCGGCATGCTGGTGGCAACGTTCGCCGAGATCGCCCAGCAACTCTGCACCGAGCTCGTCGGCTGGGCGGTCGAGCGCGACGCCAACTGCATCGTCACCGTCTGTCCGCTCTGCCAGATCAACCTCGACCTACTGATGCTCGACGGCCCGCCCAACGGGAAACCCTTGCCGGTGCTCTACTTCACCCAGCTCGTCGGACTGGCGCTGGGATGCAGCCCCGACGAGCTCGGACTCGAGCACGGCATGGTGCCGATGGAGATCCCCACGCCGCATCTGGCCACGACCGCGGGAGAGGCGCCATGACGATGAACGGCGAGCCTCGGGTCGGCGTCTACGTCTGTCACTGCGGTTTCAACATCGCAGCCACGGTGGACGTCGAAGCGGTCCGCGACCTCGCCGCCGACAAGCCGAATGTCGTCGTCGCCCGCGACTACCCCTTCATGTGCTCCAACGCCGGTCAGGACCTGATCAAACGCGACATCGAGGAGAACGGTGTCAACCGCGTCGTCGTCGCCGCATGCAGCCCCCTCATGCACGAGCCCACCTTCCGCGCCGCAGGGGAGGAGGCCGGCCTCAACCCGTACCTCGTCCATATCGCCAACATCCGGGAGCAGTGCGCCTGGGTGCACGACGATCGGGCCACGGCGACGGCAAAGGCCAAATCGCTGGTGAGCGGGGCCGTCAGACGCGTCGCCCTGCACCAGCCGCTCGAACCGGCGAGGGCCGGCGTCAACCCGGTCACGCTCGTCGTCGGTGGAGGCATCGCAGGCATCCAGGCCGCCCTCGATATCACCGACGCCGGACACGAGGTCTACCTGGTCGAGCGGCAGTCCACCATCGGCGGGATGATGGCGCGCTTCGACAAGACCTTCCCCACCCTCGATTGCGCTGCCTGCATCCTCACGCCGAAGATGGTCGCCGCCGACCGCCGGGAGAACCTCCACCTGATGACGAACGCCGAGGTGGAGTCGGTCGATGGCTACGTGGGCAACTTCACGGTCCGCGTGCGGGAGAAGGCGCGATACGTCACCGCCGACTGCACGGCATGCAGCGAATGCATCGGGGTGTGCCCCGTCTCGGTCCCCGACCCGTTCAACGAGTACACCGCCCAGCGCACCGCCATCCACAAGGCGTTCCCCCAGGCGATCCCGAGCACGTACACGATCGACCGGCAGGGCAAAGCGCCGTGCATGGAGGCCTGCCCGATCCACCAGAACGCCGCCGGCTACGTGTCGCTGATCGGCCAGGGCCGTTTCGCCGAGGCCGCCGCGCTCATCAGGCAGCGCAACCCGCTGCCGTTCATCTGCGGACGGGTCTGCTACGCCCCCTGCGAGGACGTGTGCAGCCGGGCAGAGGTCGACGAGCCGATCTCGATTCGCGGGCTGAAACGATTCGCCATGGACTGGGAGCGAGAACACGATCCGGCTCCCCAACCGCCACCACCCGAACACGACTACCCCGAGCGGGTCGCGGTTGTCGGGTCGGGGCCCGCCGGGCTCACCTGCGCCTTCGATCTCGCCACAGCCGGCTACAAGATCACCGTCTTCGAGAAATACGACCAGCTCGGCGGGATGCTGGCGGTGGGGCTCCCCGAGTACCGGTGCCCGCGTCCCATGGTCGATCGTGACATCGACTACGTCCGCCGCCTCGGCGTCGACATGCAGACCCGCCGCGAGCTGGGACGCGACTTCACCCTCGACGACCTGACCCGGGACTATGCGGCGGTCTTCCTCGCCATCGGCGCCCATCAGGGCATCGATCTCGACCTCCCGAACCAGGACGCCGCAGGCGTCATCTCCGGCGTCGAGTACCTCCGCAACATCAACCTCGGCCTGTCCCAGGAAACCGGCCGGCGCGTCGCCGTCGTCGGCGGCGGCAACACCGCGCTCGATGCGGCCCGCACCGCCCGGCGCGAAGGCGCCGAGGTCACCGTGCTCTACCGCAGAACCCGGGAGGAGATGCCGGCCGAGGAGGATGAGTTCGTGGACGCCATCGCCGAGGGCGTACGGTTCGAGTACCTCGTCGCTCCCGTCGCCGTGTTGACGGAAGACGGGAGGGTCCGCGGCCTCGAATGCGTGACGATGCAGCTCGGCGAGCCCGACGCCAGCGGCCGACCCCGTCCCATCCCCGTCGAAGGCTCGAACCACGAGCGCGAGTTCGACATGGTCATCGCGTCGATCAGCCAGCGTCCCGACCGCGGCTGGAACGGCGATGGGCGGCGTGAGCGGCTGACGTTCAGCGAGCGGGGCACGATCGAGGTCGACGCCGAGTCCCTCTCGACAACGATGCCGGGCGTGTTCGCCGGCGGCGACGCCGTAACCGGACCGGCAACCGTCGTGGAGGCCATGGGTCAGGGCCGGCGGGCCGCCGAGGCCATCGACCGCTACCTGCAGCACCGTCCGCTCGAGGGTCTCACCACGCATCTGCCGCCGGCAGACCCGAGGCGAGGTTTCGAGGATCGGCCCTACGCCCAGTCCGCCGAGTACGGGGAGATCCCGCAGGAGCCCCGAGCCGAGATGCCGAAGCGGGTCGTCTCCGACCGGCTCGCCGACTACGACGAGGTCGACCTCGGTCTAGCCGAGTTCGAGGCCCGTCGCGAGGCACAGCGCTGCCTCCACTGCGGGGTGTGTGTCGAGTGCGAGTCCTGCGTCGGCATCTGCCCGCCGAAGGCCATCGACCTCGATATGGAGGGCACGATCACCACCCTCGCGGTGGGACAGATCCTGGTGGCGACCGGCTTCAAGAGCTTCGACGCCACTCGGATGACCCAGTACGGGTACGGGCGGTACGACAACGTCGTCACCAGCCTCGAGTTCGAGCGGATGCTCAACTCGACGGGCCCGACGGGCGGCAAGGTGCTGTGTAGGAACGGCGAGCCGCCCCGCGCTATCGGCATCGTCCATTGCGTGGGTTCCCGGGACGAGAACTACAACCGGTACTGCTCGCGGGTGTGTTGCATGGCCGCGCTGAAATTCGCCCACCTCGCCATGGAGCGCACCGACGCCGACGTCTACCAGTTCTACATCGACATGCGGGCCTTTGGGAAGGGGTATGAGGAGTTCTACTCGCGCGTGCTGGAGGAAGGGACGACGGTCATCCGCGGCAAGGTCGCCGAGGTGGTGCCCGCCCGCGGCAGCAACGGATCCGGTGGCCACTTGATCATCCGCGCCGAGGACACGCTGATCGGCAAGTACCGCGAGATCCCCGTGGACATGGTCGTGCTCTGCAACGCCCTCGAGGCCCAGGCCGACGCCGGCGAGGTGGGGCGAATCTTCTCGCTCAACCGCAGCCCCGACGGCTTCTTCATGGAGCGGCACCCCAAGCTCGACCCGGTCGGCACGACTTCCGAGGGCGTGTACATCGCCGGGTGCGCCCAGGGACCGAAGGACATCCCGGACACCGTGGCTCAGGCCCAGGCGTCGGCGGCGCGCATCTTGTCGCTCATCGCCCAGGGCGAGGTCGTCATCGATCCGATCAGGGCATCGGTGAACGAGACGCTCTGCGGTGGATGCAAGACCTGCCTCGGGCTGTGCCCATACACGGCCATCACCTTCGACGAGGAGCGCGAGCTGGCGGTGATCAACGAGGCCCTGTGCAAGGGATGCGGGACCTGCGTGGCGGCGTGTCCGGCGTCGGCGATCAGCGGCGCCGGATTCACCGACGAGCAGATCCTGGCAGAACTCGAAGGAATCTTGGAGCCCGTCTGACATGGCAGTCATCACCGAACACGAGACGCCGGTCGAGATGCCGAAGGTCACCGACGACTGGGAGCCGCGGATCGTCGCGTTCCTCTGCAACTGGTGCAGCTACACCGGCGCCGACCTGGCGGGGATCTCGCGCATCCCATGGGATCCGTCGGTCAGCATCATCCGGATCATGTGTACCGGGCGGATGGACCCCACGTTCGTCGCCAAGGCGTTCGCGCTGGGCGCCGATGGGGTGATCGTGTCCGGCTGCCATCCGGGCGATTGCCACTACCAGGAGGGCAACTACAAGGCCCTGCGCCGGGTGCACCTCCTCCGCAGGCTCCTGGAAGGATTCGGCATCGATCCGGAGCGGCTGCGGCTGGTCTGGGTCTCGGCCAGCGAGGGTGACCGGTGGGCGGAGACCGCCAACGAGATGGCCCACGAGATTCGCCGGCTCGGGCCACTGAGGAAGGTGCCATGACCACGGCCGTCGACACCAAGCGGAAGTTGGCGATGTATTGGGCGGCCGCCTGCGGAGGCTGTGAGATCGCGGTGCTCGACATCAAGGAGAAGATCCTCGACGTTGACGCCGCCTTCGAGGTCGTGTTCTGGCCGGTGGCGGTGGACTTCAAGGTGAAGGACGTCGAGGCGATGGAGGACGGGGAGATCGACCTCTGCCTGTTCAACGGGGCGGTGCGTACCTCGGACAACGCGTACATGGCGGAGCTGCTGCGCCGCAAGGCGAAGGTGCTGGTCGCCTTCGGGTCCTGCGCCTGCGAGGGGTGCATTCCAGCGTTGTCGAATACCACGACCCGGGCCGCGACATTGGACTGGGTCTTCAGGGATTCCCCATCGACCGAGAATCCCGAAGACGTCCGACCGCAGGAGCAGACCGAGTTCGCCGTCGGCACGATCGACCTCCCCGCGTTCTGGGAGACGGTGCGTACGCTCGATCAGGTCGTCGACGTCGACTACTACGTGCCGGGATGTCCGCCCCAGGCGCACCAGATCTGGGCGGTCCTGGAGACCATCATCGACATCCTGCAGAACGACAAGCCGCTGCCGCCGAAGGGAACCGTGCTGGGGGCAGGCGACAGCACCTGCTGCGACGAGTGCCCGCTGGTGCGCGAGGAGAAGAAGATCGGCGGGTTCGTGCGGCTCCACGAGATCATCCCCGAACCGGGGAAGTGCCTCCTCGATCAGGGCATCCTCTGCATGGGGCCGGCGACGCGCAGCGGCTGCGGCGGTCTCTGCGTGTCCGTTGGGCTCCCCTGCCGGGGCTGCTACGGACCGCCACCGAACTCGAAGGACCAGGGCACGAAGATGGTCGCCGCGCTGGCGTCGGTCATCGACTCGGAGGACCCCGACGAGATCGATCGCATCCTCGACGGCATCGTCGATCCCGTCGGCACCTTCTACCGCTTCTCGCTGGCGCGGGCCACGCTCGCCGGGGTCCCGACCAGCGACGCATCGGAGGAAGCCAAATGAAGACGATCAAGATCGACCCAATCACACGCCTCGAGGGCCACGGCAAGATCGACATCTTCCTCGACGATGCCGGCGACGTCGCCGACTGCTTCTTCATCGTGCCCGAACTGCGTGGCTTCGAGGCCTTCTGCGTCGGGCGTCCGGTGGAGGAGATGCCACGCATCACGTCCCGCATCTGCGGCGTCTGCAGCGAGGCGCACCACCTGGCTTCGGCAAAGGCCTGCGACGACGTCTTTGGTGTCGAGATCCCGCCGACGGCCAAGCTGCTGCGTGAGCTGATGTACACCGCGTTCTTCACCGGGGATCACATCACTCACTTCTACATCCTTGCCGGACCCGACTTCGTGATGGGGCCGGAGGCGCCGCCCGAGGAGCGGAACATCCTCGGGATGATCCACAAGCTGGGGCTCGACGCCGGCAAGGTGGTCATCGGCGCTCGGGCTGCAGCCCACGACATCGTCAAGGTCCTCGGTGGCAAGACCATCCACATGGTGACCTCGATCCCCGGCGGGGTGACCAAGGGTGTCACGGAGGAGGAACGCACCGAGATCATCGAGAAGGCCGAGCAGCTGATGGAAGCGGTGAAGTTCACGATCGGGATCCTCGACGACGTCGTGCTCGGCAACCCGGACTACCTCGACCTGATCCTCTCCGACACCTACACCCAACGCATCCACTCGATGGGCACCGTCGACGAGCACGGCCACCCCAACTTCTACGACGGGTTGGTGCGGGTGGTGGACACCGAGGGAGCCGAGATCGTCACCTACCACCCCCGGGACTACCTGGACCACATCGCCGAGCACGTCGAGCCGTGGACCTATCTCAAGTTCCCGTTCCTGAAGGCCAAGGGCTGGCACGGCTTCGAAGAGGGCGTCGACAGCGGGGTCTACCGGGCCTCGCCGCTGGCCCGGCTCAACGTGGCCACGGGCATGGCCACGCCGCTCGCCCAGGCCGAGTACGAGCGGTTCTACGACAGGCTCACCGGTGACGGCAGCGGCGCAACCCCAGTGCACCAGACGCTGGCCACCCACTGGGCGCGCCTGGTCGAGCTCGTCTACGCCGCCGAGCGCACACTGGAGCTGGCCCGCCATGAGGAGCTCACCAACCCGGAGATCCGTGCCATTCCCTCCCAAACACCGGGCGAGGGAATCGGATCCCTCGAGGCGCCGCGCGGCACGCTGACCCATCACTATGTCGCAGACGATCAGGGCATTCTCCAGCAGGTGAATCTCATCGTGGGCACCACGAACAACCACGCCCCAATCAGTATGTCGATCAAGAAGGCCGCACAGGGTCTCATCCACCGCGGCGTCGAGGTGACGGAGGGGGTGCTCAACAGGATCGAGATGGCATTCCGCGCCTACGACCCCTGCTTCGGCTGTGCGACGCACAGCCTCCCGGGTCAAATGCCGATGATCGTGCGAGTGCGGGCTCCGGACGGGACCGTGCTCTCCGAGGGACGGCGCGACTGATGCACGAGTTCGCCGTCGCTGAGGACATCGTCGCCGCCAGTCTCGAAGCCATCGAATCCGAGGGCGGCGGACGCCTCGAACGTGTCCACGTCGTCCTCGCAGCCGATGACCACATCGATCCCGAGATCCTCGCGGAGGCCTTCACCATGGCCGCGGCGGGCACCGATGCCGCCGAGGCGATGCTTGACGTGGAGGTGCCGCCCGATCTCTGTCCGACCTGTGCCGCCGGGGAAGGGCCCAGCATCGGCGCGGCCGTGACGGCGATCGAGGTGTCGACCTAGCCCATCCGCTCGAGGGCGAAGCGGTCGCAGGAGCGGCAGAGCCGGAGCTCGCCGATCTGGGTCAGTTTGCGATGGCAGATGCTGCAGCGCTGCCGCGGGCCGGCCGGTGTGGTCGTCGCAGCGCGGCGCGGCGGCGCCTCCAGCAAAGCTGAGTAGAGAGCGGCGAGGACGGCGCCGACGGTGATCGGCACCATGAGCAGGGCGAAGACGAACAAGAAGGCGGTGAGGACTTCACCATCGGTGCGACTGAGTCCGAATGCCACAGCTCCAACCGCGGCCCCGGCGAGGCCGATGAGCAGGGCACGCCCGACTCGATGCCCGAAACCCGGAGCCGGTGCGGGTGGTGGGGCCCCGCCCCAGGCGAATCTGCTCCCGATCATCGTGCGCTCCCAATGGAGGCCGGCACTGCCAGCGGACCACATCTCCGCCCCATCGGCAAGAGCCGATGGGAAGGTTTTCTCGTCGCATCGAGGCGCCCCTGTGGCACGTGCGATGGGGAGGTCCCACGAGCCGGGAGGCAGCACGAGACAACCCAGCACCAGCAGCGAGGTCGAACCCGAAGAGGGCTCGACCGAAGCGGAGACTACGGAGACCGAGT
>CAZCBO010000051.1:0-13469 GCA_964496825.1 uncultured Acidimicrobiaceae bacterium | reverse complement strand
GATCACCGATCCCGTCCCAACGACCGTTCCGCCCCCGACCACAATCACAACACCGACCACGATCCCGCCATCCACGACGGAGGAGGCCTCGCCGCTGACGTGGTCACCGCTCGAGGGAGCAGGCCTCGATGATGGACAGATCCTCACCGTTGCCTCCACGGATCACGGCTGGATGATCGGAGGGCAGCGAAACGAGCGGGATGCGGCGGTGTGGGTCTCGGCCGACGCGTCGAATTGGACAGTGGCCGCAGACGTCGAAGGCGCGTTCGGCGACGCTCTGAGTCCCTACGGCGAAGACGGATGGCGCTTCATTTCCGGTTTCGCCAGCCGCGACGGCCGGACGGTGGCGGTTGGCTTCGAGGATCTGGCGGTGAATTGGGCCGGCGGTGCTGAGCACCGGATTGCCGCGGCGTGGTACAGCGACGATGGCGAGAGCTGGCGCCGGGTCGAGCACGATCCCGGCCTCTTCGACTCGTTTGCGTTCAACGAGATGCGTGCCGTGGTCGCGACATCGACAGGCTTCGTCGCCGTCGGCACCGACGTGTGGACCTCCCCCGACGGGCAAAACTGGGAGCGGCACGAGCTGCAACCGGGGACGGCGTATTCGATCATCGCCACCGACCGTGGTCTGATCGCGGCCGGCACCACCGGTGGAACCGATGCGTACTCCGGTGCCAGCGTGCGCGGCCTCAAGGGCGGTGAGGCAGCGGCATGGACCTCTTCCGACGGCGTTACGTGGAGCCCGGCTGTTGTCGAGACGGCCATCGAAGCGACGTCGGTGGGAGCCGAATGGGGTTCCGCAGACTTCGCCCGATCGTGGATCCGGCAGGTCACCGAGACGGCGAGCGGATTCGTCGGCGTCGGCACCGACGAGGCCATGTTGGGCGGGCCGACGGTGTGGGTCTCTGCGGACGGAGTCAACTGGGATCTGGCCTGGACCGGGGCCGGGAACTGGGATACGAGGTTGCAGGGGGTTGCCGCCGACGGCGACCACGTCGTCGCCGTCGGCAACGAGTTCGTGTGGTGGTCGGACGACGGTGGATCGACGTGGCACCCCCATCCCGACTCGCAGCTCATGTTCGGACCCTTGTCCCAAGACCGGCCCGAGAGTCTGGACGCAATCATCGAGACCGGTGACGGCTTCTTGGTCGCCGGCAGCGCGGCGCAAGAGCCGAGCATCTGGCTCGCGACCTGGAAGGAGTGACGACATGACACGCAACAGGATCTTCATCGTCTTGCTGGCGATCGCGACGCTGGCCGCCATGGCTGCTGCGGCACCGGTGGCTGCCAAGCCGAAACCACGCCCACCCGAGACCGTACACGTGACGATGGCTGGAGACATCGCAACGACGTGTGAGGAACCCTTCCTGACGATGCGCGACGTCGGGTATGGCCTCCGCGCCGACTGGGCCAGCGCCAACACCGAGATCGAGATAGAACTCGGTCCGTTCACGGGCTGCCACGGCGGTCTCGTTTCGCCCTACGGGGACGAATTCGCCGGCTACCTCATCCTGACCCCCGGCCCCTCGGGCACCGTCGAGCTCACCACCCGCTTCGACTACACCTGGGAGTACGGGGAGGAGGTATGCAATCGCAAAGGCAACAAGTGCGATCGGAATAACACCGGTCTCCAGTTGTACGAGATCAACGCCGAACTGCAACGAACCGACGGCGAGCCGTTCGACTGGGCTCCGGGTGCCGACGCACAGACGGTTGCGGGGACGGCCGACCTGTGGGAATTCGACAAGGCCGGCGCCGGCTGGGTCTCGCTGGGCACCGACGAGTTGACGATGACGATCGAGATCACATCGAGCTCATAGCTGCCCAAGCAGCGCCAAATCGCCCAGCAGTCTGGTGGTCGGCCCCCACATGGGGGCCGATTCACGCGCCATCCCTGGCTGGCTCCGCCGCTTCGAACCGCTTCTGCAGGATCATCGTCGACCAGTACTGCCCGAGCTTGTGGCCCACCTCGTCGAGCACGCCGATCGTCTCGAAGCCGAGCCGGTGGTGCACCTTGATCGATGCGTCATTGGGCAGGGCCACGATGGCGTACGCCCGGTGGGCACCTGAGGCCGCGACCTCGTCGAGCAGCTTCGACAGCAGCAGGCCGCCGATCTTGCGGCCGGTCACCTCCGGGTCGAGGACGACCGTGGTCTCGACCGAGGAGGCGTAGCCGGCCTTGTCCTTGTACGGGCTGGCATAAGCGACACCCACGACGTCGTCACCCGTCCCAACGACCAGCGCCGGGTACTCGCCTCGTTGCTCCCACCAGCGACGGCGCTTCTCGATGGTCCAGGGATCGAGATCGAAGGACACGTGCGAGTCGACGATGTAGGCGTTGTAGATCTCGTTGATCCGCTCCAGATCCGCCTCGACCGCTTGCCGGATCCACACCTCCACGCCACGAGCGTAACCTTCACCGTATGGCACACAGCTTCCAGGTCACCTTCGACGCCGCCGACCCGATGGCCGTCGCCGAGTTCTGGGCGGCGGCGCTGGGCTACATCGTCCAGCCCCCGCCGGAGGGGTTCGACACCTGGGATGAGTTCGCCGACTCGGTCGGCATCCCGGAGGACGAGCGAGAGAACCTGGCTGCGGCGATCGACCCCGACGGTGACGGTCCCCGCCTGCTCTTCCAGAAGGTCCCCGAGGGGAAGGCGGTGAAGAACCGGGTGCACCTCGACGTCAACGTCTCCGAGCACGGCGCCGGCCCGGAGGAGCGCCGGGCGGTCATCGATGCCGAGGTCGAGCGGCTGATCGCCCTCGGGGCGACCCGGCTCAGCGACTTCGACGACGCTACCGGGACGTGGACGGTGATGCAGGACGTCGAGGGCAACGAGTTCTGCGTCCAGTAGCTCGCCGCTTGCGGCTCGTGGCTTGCCGCCTGCAGCTCAACTCTTGATGTACTGCTCGAGCTGGGCGATCAGCGCCAGCTGATCTTCGATCACGGCCTTGACGACGTCGCCGATCGAGATCAGCCCGACCAGGTCGTCGTCCTCGAGGACCGGGAGGTGGCGGACCCGGCGCTCGGTCATCAACGACATGGCCTGGGTGACGGTGCACGAGGGCTCGACGGTGACCAGCGATGTGCTCATGATCTCGGCCACCGGGGTCTCCTTGGACGCCTTGTCGACGAGGATGACCTTCCTGGAGTAGTCGCGCTCGGACAGGATCCCGACGAGACGGCCGCCGTCGAGCACGAGCACCGCCCCGACGTTCTCGTCCGCCATTACCTCGAGCGCGTGATAGACGGTGTCATCCGGCTTCACCGAGAAGACGACCGATCCCTTTTCACCGATGATGGCTGCGGCAGTTCGTTGCACGTGCTCCCCTCGCCTGGCACCAAGTTACCAACGCCTGCCCACCGAAGTCCACGAAGCCCTCCCTGTGGCCGCCACCTACACTCGCCCGATTGTGAAGGGACCGCTCCGTCTCGCCTGGACGCTGATCGTCGCCCTGGTGATCGTCGTGCTCTCACCGGTCGCGGCCCTCGGTGAGGGCGAGACGATCGGCGGCACGCTCATCTATCGGGTCGATGGGGACCGGATCCCGGTCGAGGGGGTGACAATCACGGTCTCCCAGGACGGCGACGAGATCGGCGTCGCGGTGTCCGACGCCGAGGGCTCGTGGCAGATCCCGGTACCGGGGCCGGGGATCTATCAGGTGCGACTCGACGAGACGACGCTGCCCGAGGGGGTGACGCTCACGGATCCTGAGCGCGTGGAGTTGCCGGCCGTGGAGGTGCGCCCGGGCCAGCAGAAGGCGGTGATCTTTCCCCTCGGCGAGGGGGTGGCATCGAGCCTGTCGACCTACCAGCGCGTCGGTGCGCTGTTCGTGGCCGGCCTCAAGCTCGGGGCGATCATCGCCCTGGCGTCGGTCGGGCTCTCCCTCATCTACGGCGTCACCGGCCTCGTGAACTTCGCCCACGCCGAGATGGTGACGCTCGGGGCCGTGGCCGCGTACTTCTTCCATGCCTCCCCGGCCGGCCCCGAATGGCCGCTGATCGTGGCGACGATCCCCGCAATGCTCGTCGGCGCCGGCTTCGGGTGGGCCCAGGAAGTCGGGCTCTGGCGTCCGCTGCGGAACCGGCAGGTCAGCCTGATCTCGATGATGGTGGTCTCGATCGGCCTGTCGTTCGCCGTCAGGAACCTGATCCTCATCATCTTCGGCGGCGTGGCGCGGGCGTATCCTGACTTCGCCGGCCAGGCCCCGATCTTCATCCTCAACATTCCGATGGTGCCGAAACACCTCGTCACGATCGCGGTCGCCGTGGTCGTCCTCGGTGGAGTCGGCTTGTTTCTGCAGCAGACCCGCGCCGGAACGGCGATGCGGGCCGTCGCCGACGACCCCGATCTCGCCGAGTCGTCGGGAATCGACGTCGACCGCGTGATCCTCTGGACCTGGATCATGGCCGGGGCCCTCGCCGCTCTCGGCGGCGTCTTCTTCGGGGTCAACGAGGCGATCAAGTGGGACATGGGATTCCGCCTGCTGCTGCTGATCTTCGCCGCGGTGATCCTCGGCGGCCTCGGCACGGCCTATGGAGCGATGGTCGGTGGGTTCATCGTCGGCGTGTTCGTCGAGATGAGCACGCTGATCTTCCCGAATGAGCTCAAGGCTGCCGTGGGCCTCGGCGTGCTGATCATCATGCTGCTGGTACGCCCCCAGGGGATCCTCGGGACCAGAGAGCGGGTCGGCTGATGGACTGGGCCGACATCTTCGTCGCCGGCGTCCTCGCCATGATCGGTCCCTTGACTGCGGCGTACGCCATCTCGGCGATCGGGCTCAACCTCCAGTTCGGGTACGCCGGCCTGCTCAACTTCGGCCACGTCGCCTTCCTGCTGGTGGGCGCCTACGGCATGGCGATCACCGTCGACCTCGGCGGCTCGCTGTGGCTCGGCATCCCGGTCGGCATCCTGGCCGCCGTGCTGGTCGGGCTGCTGATGGGGATCCCGACGCTGCGGCTGCGCGCCGACTTCTTCGCCATCACCTCGATCGCCGTCGCCGAGGTCATCCGCCTCGTCGTGCGTTCGAGCTGGGCGCAGCCGCTGACCGGCGGCGTCTTCGGCATCCAGGGTTTTGCCGACGAGTTCTTCGCTCTGAACCCATTCTCGGCATCCGCCCTGTACGGATGGGGTTCGTTCGTGGTCACCGGCCGCAAGCTGTGGGTGATGATCATCGGCTGGCTGCTCGTGCTGTTCTTCACCCTGCTGGTGAAGCGACTCATCGAGAGTCCGTGGGGACGGGTCCTCAAGGCCATTCGCGAAGACGAAGACGCCACCAGATCCCTCGGCAAGAACGTCTTCGCCTACAAGCTCCAGGCGCTGATGATCGGCGGCGGCATCGCCTCCCTGGCCGGGATCCTCCTCGCCATCGAGCAGCAGAACGTGACGCCGGACGCCTACCAGCCCCGGCTGACCTTCATCTTCTACGTCATCGTGATCGTCGGTGGAGCGGGCACGATCTGGGGCCCGGTACTCGGCGCCGTGCTGTTCAACTTCCTGTTCTTCGCCATCGACAACCTCATGGCACAGCTCCAGGCGAACGTCGACTTCATCGGCGACATCCTCTCCCCGGCTCAGGCCGGCCAGATCAAGCTCGTGCTGGTGGGCATCGCCCTGATGCTCTTGATGATCTTCCGACCACAGGGTCTACTGGGGAGTAGAGAGGAGGCTCTGGTTGAAGAACGGTGAGCACCCGCTGGCGGGGGTCGAGCCGGCTCCCGGCATCGCCAAGCCGGATCCGGTGGTCACGATCGAGAACCTCCGGCGCGCCTTCGGCGGGCTCCAGGCCGTCGACATCGACCGGCTGGAGATCCAGCGCCGCACCGTGACCTCGCTGATCGGTCCCAACGGCGCCGGGAAGACGACGGTGTTCAATCTGCTCACCGGGTTCGACAAGTCGGACGCGGGTGAGTGGCACCTCGATGGTGGCCCGTTGGTCGGGATCCCGGCCTACCAGGTGGCGCGAAGGGGCATGGTTCGAACGTTCCAGCTGACGCGCTCGCTGGCAAGGCTGACCGTGTTGGAGAACATGCTCGTCGCCGCCAAGGGTCAGCGAGGGGAGCACCTCGGCGGTGCGCTGGTCGGCCGCTGGCGGAAGGTCGAGCAGGGCAACGAGGAGCGGGCCATGGCGATCCTCGAGCAGTTCGGCCTCGACCACATGGCCGGCGAGTTCGCAGGCAGCCTGTCCGGCGGCCAGCGGAAGCTGCTCGAGATGGCGCGGGCGTTGATGGTCGAACCCGAGGTGATCATGCTGGACGAGCCGACCGCCGGGGTGAACCCGGCGCTGACCCAGTCGCTGCTCGGCCACATCACCGGTCTCCGCGACCAGGGCAAGACCGTGGTGTTCGTCGAGCACGACATGGACGTCGTCCAGGAGATCTCGGACTGGGTGGTGGTGCTTGCCGAGGGACGGGTCATCTCCGAGGGCCCCCCCGAGGTCATCGCCAGGGATCCGGCGGTGATCGATGCCTACCTCGGAGCCCGCCACGGCGAGGCGGCGTCATGAGCGAGCACCTCCTCGTCGCCGAGGACGTGGTCGCAGGGTATCTCCCCGGTGTCGACATCCTCACCGGTGTCGACATGACCCTCGACGACGGCGAGCTGGTGGGCATCATCGGTCCCAACGGTGCGGGAAAGTCGACGCTGATCAAGGCGATCTTCGGCCTCGTCGACGTCCGCTCCGGCAAGGTGTCGCTTCGCGGCGCGGACATCACCAACCTCGCCGCCCACGACCTCGTGGCCGAGGGAGTCGGGTACGTGCCGCAGCGCGCCAACGTGTTCCCCTCGCTGACCGTCGAGGACAATCTCCGGATGGGCCTCTACCTGAACCTCAAGGCCTTCGACGAGCGGTTCGCGGCGGTCACCGAGCTGTTCCCGCTCCTCGCCGAGCGCCGCGACCAGCGCGCCGGCTACCTCTCCGGCGGTGAACGCCAGATGGTCGCCATCGGGCGTGCGTTGATGATGAACCCCTCCGTCGTGCTCCTCGACGAGCCCTCCGCCGGTCTCGCCCCCCTGGCCCAGGACCTGGTCTTCGATCGTGTTCGGACGATCGTCGACTCAGGGGTATCAACGATCATGGTGGAGCAGAACGCCAGGCGGTGCCTCCAGATCGCCGACCGGGCCTACGTGCTGGATCAGGGATCCAACGCCCACGAAGGCCCGGGGCGCGACCTGCTCCACGACCCCAAGGTCATCGACCTCTACCTCGGGACGCTCGGCAAGGCGAAATGAGTCGCGAGTCTTGAGTCGCGGGTCATGAGCCTGACCGAGCACCCACGGCTCGCGTCTCGCGTCTCTAGTTCCCTGCGACGATTTGGTCGATGTTGGATGTGACCCCTTCGGCGTCGTAGACGAAGATGTCGTAGGTGCCGATATCGGGCTCACCATGGGCACCGAAGTCCAACGGACCCGAAGCCCCGTCGTAGTCGATGTCCACGCCGGCCCACACCAGCTCCAGACAATCGGCGATCAGTGAGCACTTCTCCCCGTCACGGGTCACCAGGATCACATGCTCGTTGATCACGAACGGGTCGGTGTCCTGGGCTTCCTGGGCCGCGAGGATCAACGTCACCAGACAGTCGTACTTGTGCGCCGAGAAGATCGTCGGGGTCCCAGGAGAGAACGCCTCCAAACGATCAGCGAACGTCGGCTCACCATTGGCCGGAGTCGCCGACGGCGCCGTCCCCTTCACCCCCTCGAGCAGATCGACCCGACCCCCGAGCTGATCGGAACCAACGGTGTCCTTGAACCCGTCGGCCACATAGATCTGCCCGTCGAAGCCGGCACCCTCCAAGTCGAGGAGCAACTGGCCGCCCTCCTCGAAGGTGATGATCGCCGCCGCCTCAGCACCAGACGCCGCGATCGTGCCCGCAATGTCCGCCAACGACGACTGCGTATGGTCATACCCCTCACGCACCGGCACCGTCACCCCGGCATCCTCCAAGGTATCGGCCAGCAACGTGCCAAACCCCTCGCCGTACTCGTCACTCCGCCACACCACCGCAACCGACGCAGCCCCATCATTGGCGATCACATTCGCCAACGTCGGGCCCTGCAGATTGTCCGAAGGAGCGGTCCGGAAGTAATACGGGTCATAGTCCCCGGAGCTGAGCGCCGCAGCCGTATTCGACCCCGAACACATCAACACCTCACTGGACTGCACCTTGTCCACAATCGACAACGACACCCCAGAAGCCGCCGCACCGATGATCCCCTGATGCTCACCCGTCAGGAACTGATCCACATTCGCCGACGCCACATTCGGATCCGTTCCCGAATCCGAGAAGTCAACCGTCACCAAACCCGGCTCCACCGCATTGAACTCCTCGACCCCCATCCGGATCGGCTCCTCCAACGCCGCGATGATCGGCGCCAACTGACCCGTCTGCGGCAAAATCGTCCCCAACCGCACCGGAACCGGCCCCAGGGTGATCAACTCGGAAGTGGTGGTCGCCTCTTCGACCTCGGTGGTGGTCGTTTCGGCGACCGTCGTCGTGGTCGTTTCCGGTGCAGTGGTCGTCGTCTCGGGTGCGGCCGTCTCGTCGTCTTGGGCGAATACCAGGGCACCGATGATCACCCCGCCGAGAACGGCGAGCAGGATCCACGGCAGAAATCTCGTCCAGCTGGCGGACGTGTCCGCCGGATCGCCTCCGGGTACGTCGTCTGTCATTCGGTTCCTCCTGTCGACGGACCGGCGAAACAGTAGTGCCGGACCGCCAGCCGGAGGGTCCTCTTCGAATGAGAAGGCCCCGGCGGGATGCCGGGGCCTTCCACTTCGGATCGTCGGGGGTTATCCGCCGGCGACGATTTGGTCGATGTTGGATGTGACCCCTTCGGCGTCGTAGACGAAGATGTCGTAGGTGCCGATATCGGGCTCACCATGGGCACCGAAGTCCAACGGACCCGAAGCCCCGTCGTAGTCGATGTCCACGCCGGCCCACACCAGCTCCAGACAATCGGCGATCAGTGAGCACTTCTCCCCGTCACGGGTCACCAGGATCACATGCTCGTTGATCACGAACGGGTCGGTGTCCTGGGCTTCCTGGGCCGCGAGGATCAACGTCACCAGACAGTCGTACTTGTGCGCCGAGAAGATCGTCGGGGTCCCAGGAGAGAACGCCTCCAAACGATCAGCGAACGTCGGCTCACCATTGGCCGGAGTCGCCGACGGCGCCGTCCCCTTCACCCCCTCGAGCAGATCGACCCGACCCCCGAGCTGATCGGAACCAACGGTGTCCTTGAACCCGTCGGCCACATAGATCTGCCCGTCGAAGCCGGCACCCTCCAAGTCGAGGAGCAACTGGCCGCCCTCCTCGAAGGTGATGATCGCCGCCGCCTCAGCACCAGACGCCGCGATCGTGCCCGCAATGTCCGCCAACGACGACTGCGTATGGTCATACCCCTCACGCACCGGCACCGTCACCCCGGCATCCTCCAAGGTATCGGCCAGCAACGTGCCAAACCCCTCGCCGTACTCGTCACTCCGCCACACCACCGCAACCGACGCAGCCCCATCATTGGCGATCACATTCGCCAACGTCGGGCCCTGCAGATTGTCCGAAGGAGCGGTCCGGAAGTAATACGGGTCATAGTCCCCGGAGCTGAGCGCCGCAGCCGTATTCGACCCCGAACACATCAACACCTCACTGGACTGCACCTTGTCCACAATCGACAACGACACCCCAGAAGCCGCCGCACCGATGATCCCCTGATGCTCACCCGTCAGGAACTGATCCACATTCGCCGACGCCACATTCGGATCCGTTCCCGAATCCGAGAAGTCAACCGTCACCAAACCCGGCTCCACCGCATTGAACTCCTCGACCCCCATCCGGATCGGCTCCTCCAACGCCGCGATGATCGGCGCCAACTGACCCGTCTGCGGCAAAATCGTCCCCAACCGCACCGGAACCGGCCCCAGGGTGATCAACTCGGAAGTGGTGGTCGCCTCCGTCGTCGTCGTCGCTTGAGTCGTGGTCGTCTGCGCCGCCGCGGTCGTCGTGGTGGTGTCCTCGGTATCGCCGCACGCGCTGAGGATCAGCACGAAGACGGCACCGAGCACGAACCACGACCTCCACGTCGGAATTCGCGATCTACTCGCCATCTGATTGCCTCCACTGGCTGACAATCCGGAGGCTCGGCTGTCACGCAGCCGTTCCTACCGGATCGGTGCAAGATAGCAGTCGATTACCCCAGCGTGCCCTTATTGCCATAATCCTCGGGGTGACCGAGCAATCCGATGCCCACCTGACGCGACGACGCCCGCGCCTGACCGCCACGGTCACCGATCTGGGCGTCGAACGCCAGCGAGCGCTGCTCATCGGCGTCGTCGGGAGCGCCGATCAGCGGGAGGCGGGCGATGAGAGCCTTATCGAGCTCGAATTGCTCACCGACACCGCGGGATCCGACCCCATCGAATCGATTCTGCTCAAGCGCGAGCGGATCGACGCCGGGACCTTCATCGGGAAGGGTCAGCTCGCCGATCTGGTCGCCGAGTCCAAGGCTCTCGATGTCGACGTCGTCGTCTTCGACAACGAGCTGTCCCCGGCGCAGCAGCGCAACCTGCAGCAGGCGTTCGAGACCGATGTCGTGGACCGGGTGGCGCTGATCCTCGACATCTTCGCCCAGCACGCCCATACCCACGAGGGCATGCTCCAGGTCGAGCTGGCCCAGCACCGGTATCGGCTCCCGCGCCTCCGGGGCAAGGGCGTGGAGCTCTCCCGGCTCGGCGCCGGAATCGGCACCAGGGGTCCGGGCGAGACCAAGCTGGAGACCGACCGCCGGCGCATCCTCGAGCGGGTCTCGAAGATCGAGCGCGAGCTCAAGGACGTCCGGAGGTCACGGGCGACCCAGAGCAAGGCGAGGAAGAAGTCGGGGCTGCCGATCGTCTCGCTCGTCGGCTACACCAATGCCGGGAAGTCGACTCTGTTCAATCAGCTGACCGACGCCAACGTGCTCGTCGAGGACCGGCTGTTCGCGACGCTTGCCTCGACGGTCCGTCAGCTCGATCTGCCGGACGGGTGGCACGCCCTGATGTCGGACACCGTCGGCTTCGTGCGCCGGCTCCCCCACGAGGTCGTCGAGGCTTTCCGCTCCACCCTGGAGGAGGCCACCGACGCCGATCTCCTCGTCCACGTCGTCGACGCCGCCGACGCCGACCCGGACGGTCAGATCGCGGCGGTGCGCACGGTTCTCGACGAGATCGGCGCGGGTGAGGTGCCGGAGCTGATCGTGTTCAACAAGACCGACATCACCGAACCGGGCGTGGTCGACCGCCTCGTCGCCACCCACGACGGGTCGGTGGCCGTCTCGGCGCTCACCGGAGAGGGCATCGAAGCCCTCCGCTCGGAGATCGCCGCCGACCTCGAGAAGTCGACGGTGACGATGCGCCTCCTCGTCCCCTATGAACGTGGTGACGTGGTCGCCGCGCTCCACGACGCCGGCAAGGTCCTCGAGGAGGCCCACGGCGAGGACGGCACCTCCCTCACCGTCCGGCTCCCCGGAGCCGTTGCCGACAGCTTCCGCCAATTCTCCAGCTGAGGAGGGGATCCATGCGCGTCGCCGTCGTCGGAGCCGGGTCGTGGGGGACGACGATGGCGTCGATGCTGGCGGAGAATGCGGACACCACGCTGTGGGCTCGATCGCCCGAACTCGCCGACGCGATCAACGCCGGGGAGAACCCGGTCTATCTCCCCGGGATCACCCTGCCGCAGGAACTGTCGGCGGGAAACGATCTGGCCGAAGTGCTCGACGGGGCGGACGTCGTGGTGATGGCCGTGCCGTCTCACGGCTATCGCTCGGTGCTCGAACACGGGGCACCGGCAATCCCCACGGACATCCCGATCATCTCCCTCGCCAAGGGGATCGAGCAGGACACGCTGATGCGCATGACCGAGGTGACCGCCGACGTCCTCCCCGATCACGACCGCGACCGCATCGGAGTGCTCACCGGACCCAACCTGGCGGCAGAGATCGTCGCCGGCCAGCCGGCGGCATCGGTGGTGGCAGTGCCCGACCACGGCACGGCGCTGATGCTCCAGGACCTGTTCCGCAGCCTCATGTTCCGGGTCTACACCAATCCCGATGTCGTGGGTGCGGAGACCGCAGGGGCCACCAAGAACGTGATGGCGATCGCCGCGGGCATGGCGGACGGGCTCGGCTTCGGCATGAACACGCGGGCGACGCTGATCACGAGGGCGCTGGCCGAGATGACCAGGCTCGGGGTCGCGATGGGCGGCCAGGAAGCCACGTTCGCCGGCCTGGCCGGGATGGGCGACCTCGTGGCGACCTGCCTGTCGGACAACAGCCGCAACCACCGAGTCGGCTTTGCGCTGGCGGAGGGGAAGACGGTCGACGAGATCGTCCACGAGATGAAGATGGTCGCAGAAGGGGTCAAGTCGACCGCCGGGATCCTTCAACTGGCCCACCGCAACGACGTGGAGATGCCGATCGCCGAGCAGGTGGGAAGGGTCCTCTACGAGGGCGCGGCGGTCCCCGACGCCATCCTGGCGCTGATGGGGAGAGCGGCGCGCTCGGAGGTGGATCACTAGCCACCCTGCGAGCCCAGGGCTGGCAGGGGCACTGCGTGCCCCTGCCAGCCCGCGGAATGCGCCGCCCCGCGATTCCGCGGGCCATGAGTGTCATATATGCCCCTCCCGGCCCTGGGCCGGGAGGGGTCACGCAGGTCGCTCGAACCCGGCCCGGTCGCGTTCGACCTCGTCCCTGGCGAAACAGCCCGCGAGGTGGTCGTTGACGAGGCCCATCGCTTGCATGAAGGCGTAGGCGGTGGTGGGGCCGACAAACGAGAAGCCGCGCCGCTTGAGCTCCTTGGCGAGGGCCTTCGACTCGGGCGTCGTCGGCTCCAGGACCGGGCCGGCGACGTCGGGCTCGAACGCCCAGACCAGCGCCGCCAGCGACCCGAGCTCGTCCTGCACCTCGAGGACCCGACCGGCGTTGTTGATCGTCGACTCGATCTTGCCGCGATGCCGCACGATGCCGGCGTCGGCGAGGAGTCGCTCGACATCGGCGTCGGTGAACGCCGCAACCTCGGCGGGTTCGAAGTCGGCGAAGGCGTCGCGGAAGTTCTCCCGCTTGCGGAGGATGGTCAGCCACGACAGTCCCGACTGAAAGCCCTCGAGGCTCAGCTTCTCGAACAACGTCCGATCATCGGCGACCGGACGACCCCATTCGCGGTCGTGGTAGTCGACGTACTCCGGTGCGCCGAGCCCCCACCAGCACCGCGCCACCCCATCGTCGCCGCTCTCCACGGTGAACATGCGGCGAGGCTACCCCCCGAGCGCACGGCGCTGGGCGGCGCGACTGTGGCGGAGCACCACCTCGATCAGCTCCTGGATGTAGTCCGGATCGACGCCGAGCGCCTCGGCATCGGCCCGCATCTCGGCGATCAGCTCGGCCTCACGGTCGGGGGAGTAGATGTCGAGCCCCCGCGCAGCCTTGATCCTGGCGATC
>CAZCBO010000050.1:0-13639 GCA_964496825.1 uncultured Acidimicrobiaceae bacterium | reverse complement strand
ATGCGCTGGGCCAATCCCTCGACGATGGCGGTCTTGCCCACGCCGGGCTCACCGATCAGCACCGGGTTGTTCTTGGTCCGGCGCGACAGCACCTGGATGGCGCGGCGGATCTCCTCGTCCCTGCCGATCACCGGATCGAGCTTGCCCTGGCGCGCTTCCTCGGTGATGTCCCGGCCGTACTTCTCCAGCGGGGCAAAGGTGTCTTCCGGGGTCTGAGAGGTCACCCGCTGGGCGCCGCGCACCTCGACGAGGGCCCCGAGCACGGCGTCCTTGGTGATCCCGGCGCTCCGCAGCGCTTCCCCGATGGCCGTCTTCGACTCGGCCAGGGCCACCAGGAGGTGCTCGATGGAGATGTACTCGTCCTTGAGCGCGATTCGCTCCTTGTCGGCGGCCTCGAGCACGTCGAGCGTGTCCTGCGAGAAGGCGATCTCGCCGGCGCCGACGACTTGGGGGAGGGAGTCGAGCGCGCGATCGACCGGTCCGCGCACCTCGGTGGCGTGGACACCGAGCTTCGCCAGGAGCGGATAGAGCAGGCCGTCGGTCTGGGCGAGGAGCCCGGCGAGGAGGTGGATCGGCTCGACGTACTGGTGGTTGCGCTGTGAGGCGATGTCGCGGGCGGTGAGAATCGCCTCGGAAGTCTTCTGCGTGAAGCTGTTGGAATCCATGACCCAGGAAGGATACGGGACTCGCGAAGACCCTTCTCCGGAAGCCGATAATCTCCCGGCGTGAGCTTCTCCGAGCGTGGTGGTTGGTGGGTGGTGTTTCAGCTTGCCCTGATGGGCCTCTACGCGATCGCGCTCATCGGTACCGAACCCATCACGGAAGGGATCGGACTCGGCTTCGCCAGAGTCACCGGTCTGGTGCTGGTCGGGATCGCGGTGATCATCGGCGTCTGGTCGTTCCGGTATCTGGGCACCGACATCTCGATCTACCCGGCACCGACCGAGAACGCCGGACTGGTTCGTCAGGGGCCGTATCGGCTGGTCCGGCACCCGATCTACCTCGCCGTGATCCTCGGCACGATCGGGCTCGCCCTCGCCGCCCTCAATCCCTTTGCCCTGCTGGTGGCGCTGGTGTTCATCCCCTTCTTCATGGCCAAGACCGGCCACGAGGAGGATCTCCTGATGGAGCAGTTTCCGGAGTACCGGGAGTACCGATCGGCCGTCCCCTACCGGCTGATCCCCTGGGTCATGTAGGGAATGCGACGCGGTCGCCCGGGTTGAATGAGTCCATGGCGCGGGCAATCTGGAACGGAACCGTCGTCGCCGAGAGCGACGAGACCATCGTCGTCGAGGGCAACCACTACTTCCCGCCGGACTCGGTGTACGAGCAGTTTCTCGTCGACAACACGAGCCGCACCGTCTGCCCCTGGAAGGGCGTCGCCTCCTACTACGACGTCGCCGTCGACGGGGAGGTGAGCCGCGGCGGCGCCTGGTACTACCCGGACCCCTCACCGGCCGCTGCCGACATCGCCGGCTACATCGCCTTCTGGCGGGGGGTGCATGTAGAGGGTTAGAGGGCGCTGCTCCGCCAGACTCTGGGGTCATGGGAGCCGACGACACCCGGGTCGAGATCGCCGGGGAGGAGATCACGATCACCTCGCCCGGCAAGTTCATGTTCCCCGAGCAGGGCTGGACGAAGCTCGACGTCGTCGAGCACTTCCTGGCTTGCGTCGATGGTGCGCTGCGCGGGGTGTTCGGACGGCCGACGCTCCTCAAGCGTTGGCCGAACGGGGTCGGCGAGCCGCCCTTCTACCAGAAACGAGCCCCCGAGTCGGCCAACGAACGGATCGTCATCCCCTTCCCATCGGGCCGTACCGCCGCCTACCTCGTTCCCCGGTCACCGGGTGACGTGATCTGGATGGCACAGCTCAACTGCGTCGACTTGAACCCCTGGACCTCGCGGGCCGAGCACGTCGAGCATCCCGACGAACTGCGCGTCGACCTCGACCCGACCCCTCAGGCGTCCTTCGCCGACGTGCGCGACGTCGCCCTGGCGGTCCGGGAGGTCCTCGACGATCACGGGTTGCGCGGGTTTCCGAAGACGTCGGGCTCCAAGGGCATGCACATCTACATCCGTATCGAGCCCCGCTGGACGTTTCCCGAGGTGCGTGCCGCAGCCCTCGCCATCGCCCGCGAGGTGGAGAGCGCCGTGCCACACCTGGCCACCACTGCCTGGTGGAAGGAGGAACGCCACGGGGTCTTCATCGACTACAACCAGAACGCCAGGGACCACACGATCGCCGGTGCCTATTCGGTGCGGCCCACCGGCTGGGTGTCGGCCCCGCTCCGCTGGGATGAGGTTCCCGGCGCCGAGCTCGAGGACTTCCCGATGGCCGGCTTCGCCGACCGGTACGGGCGCCTCGGCGACCTCATGGAGGAGATCGACGATGCCGCCCACGACATCACCTCGCTCTTGGAGCTGGCCGAGGCGCAGGAGTCGCGTGGGTAGGGTCATGCCATGACCGAAGGATCGATCGTGCTCTTCGATGTCGCGGGCGAGGTCGAAATCCCACCCGAAGGGACGTTGAGCCGTGTCCTCTATCGGGACGACGACATCCGCGTCGTCGTGTTCGCCTTCGATGAGGGGCAGGAGCTCACCGACCACACGGCGGCGAAGCCCGCCATCGTCCAGGCCGTCACCGGCCGAATCCGCCTCGACCTCGATGGCGAGCCCTTCGAGCTCGGGCCGGGATCGTGGGTCCGAATGCCCGCCCATCTGACCCACGCCGTGCTGGCGCTCGAACCGAGTGTGATGCTGCTGACCCTGCTGGGCGGGTAGGCCGAATCCCCAGCCATCCGCGGGGCCACGCTGCACGGAACCGAAGGATGCCGGCTTGCTCGCTCAGCGGCTCGTGAGTTCGAGCTGGCGCTGGGCAACCGGCCCGTAACCACGGCTGAGGGATAGGAGGTGGTGGCCATCCTTGACCAGCATCAACTCGGCATCGGGGATGCTGTTGGCGGCGTTCGTGGCGTGGTCGATTGGGACGACTCCATCGTTCATGCCATGGGCGATCAGCGTCGGCGCAGCCACCATGGTGAACGGGAGAGGCCCAAGCTCGCGTTCGTTTGTCTGGTCGTTGCTCCATCCGGCCCTGCGATGGCGGCGGGGCGCGATCGAGGTGAATTGGATCTGCAGACTGAGGAGGCGGACCGGATCGGATGTGATCCAGCTGATCGCGTCGTTCAGCTGCTCCCGGTTGAAGCGGTCGGAAACGCCGTCAAGGGCGAATCGCGCCATCAGCTCCGGTCGTCTCGTCACGATCTGGTAGGTCAGCCAGACAAAGGGCCCTGACTCGACGGTCGCTCGCCTCAAAGCACCGATCGGGGTCTCGAAGGGAAGGAGGACTGCGGTATCGAGGAGAAGGGCGGTGGTGCGGTGGGGATGCCGTGCTGCGAAGTGGACGGCGGATGGACCGCCGGAGGAGAAGCCCAGGATCGAAGCCTGCTCGATACCCATGGCGTCGAGAAGCGCCGCATAGAGGTCGGCCTGGTCCTCGGGCCTGGGACCGGACTGCAGCGGGGTCCGTAGGTATCCGGGGCGGGACGGAGCGAGGAGCTCGCGGCCACCATCTCGAAGATGACGACACCAGGCGAGACTCTGGTCGAATCCTCCTGGTCCGCCGTGAACCACCAGAACGGGTGGCCCGGTGCCCTCTCGGGCCACCTGCACGTCACCTCGGGTCGTCTCGAGAACCTCCGCCCGTCCGTCCAGCGATGCCAACAGTCTGTCGGACCAAGACATGCCGCCCCCAGACACGTACGCAACCGCAGAACGTAGCCGACCGGTGCGGCTGGTGAAGAAGACGCGATCTGCGAAGCGCTCCTCTACCCGGATGGCGGAGTCGCGCCGGATCGTCCCGGGTCCGGCGCTCCGGTGCCCGACTCGCAATAGGCTTTCAGGCTGCGCAGGTAGTCCTCCCAGTGCCGGCCGCACTCGGCGACGTACTCCGTCGCCTCGCGGAACCTCCCGTGGGTGAAGTCGAGCTCGGTTCCATCGGGCCCATCGGTGAGGTCGAACTTGACCTGTGTGCCGATCCACTCCTCGTGGCCGTCCACGCACTCCCAGACCACCCTGGTGGGCCGGTCCAGGGCCTCGATCCGCATTCGGTTGAAGGCCCCCGACCGGAACCGGAACGTCGACACGTCGCCGACCTGCTCACCGACATCCGCATTGCGGGTCCACCAGGACGAGAGCCCGTCCAGGGTCGTGACGGCGTCGTAGACCTCGGCCGTCGGCGCCGCGATCGACAGCGCGTGGTCGATGGCACGCATGTGCCGGGGACCCTACCGGGATGCTCCCGCACCTAACCTGGCCGTCGTGCTTCCGCTGCGCATCGTCGAGACCGAGCGCGACGGCTTCGACCAGACCGTCGTCGAGCTGTGGCGCGAGGAGGATTTCGTCGGGATGGTGTTCTGGGACGGGTCGGCGACGATCGTGAACATCTACCCTGCGGAGGGCGACCTGTTCGACCTCGAGCTCAACGATCTGATGCGGGTGCTCGACACGGCGCAGCGCATCGTCGACCCTTTCGCCTTCGAGGAAATGGAAGGACTCGTCCGGCCCCGCACCGAAGGTGACGACTGGGGTGACGAGGATCCGGCCACCACGACCCTCGTCACCGAGTTCGATCCCCGGGCGGTGCACCGCACCGACGACGGGGAGGGGTTCTTCCCGGTGCGGGTGGCCGCGGCACTCGTCGAACGCTGCCGCGAACTCGGTCTGGCCGTCGTCGAGATGGAGGGGTTCGATCTGGTTTCGGGTGAGCTCAAGGCTCGGCCGGGGTTGCAGCTGATGATCCGTCCCCAGGAGGCGGCTTCGTTCGCCGAGTTCGTCGACCAGGCCAACGAGACCGCAGCCATCACGCTGGGGAACTGGCCGAGGCGGGAGACGATGGTCGTCGCCTTCGTCATCCAGCAGCCTGACGGGGAAACCATCGTCCTGTAGCCTCGCTCGAAAGGAGGCAACGATGACATCGACGGTGTACGAGTTCTTCTGCGACCGCATCATCCCCGGCTGCACCCACACCGAGACGGCCGAGAGCATGGAGAAGGCCAGGGAGAAGGCCGAGCGGCACCTGCGGGAGCACCACCAGCGCGAGGAACTCGACCACCAGGCGATCCCGATCGACATGGCGATCGTCGGCATCCATCGGTAGCGCGGTCCCGAACCCTGGGCTCGGGACCGCGCCTGGCGCGGCCGCCGGCCCACAGAACCGATCGTCCCCGGCGTTGGGACCGGAGCGACCAAGTACCCTTTGGGTCCTGGTGTAACGAGGAGGCAGACTGGGTGCCCACCTTCAGAGCTGATCTCGACGCGATCCCGACCTACAGCCCAGGCAAGCCGATCGACGAGGTCTCCCGCGATCTGGGCATCTTCGACATCTGCAAGCTGGCCTCGAACGAGTGCCCCATCGAGCCGTTCCCCGAGGTGGTGGCCGCTATCGCCGCTGCGGCGAGCAACGCCAACCGGTATCCCGAGGACTCGGGGTTCTATCTGGTCAACGCCCTCGCTGCCGAACTCGACCTCGACCCGTCCCAGATCTGGCTCGGGGCCGGCTCCACCCAGCTCCTCGGCTGTGTCGCCCTGGCCGTCGGCGGGCCGGGCACCAGCGCCGTCTATGCGACCCCGTCCTTCGTCATGTACCCCATTTCGACCCTGGTGTCCGGGGCCGAGCCGATCGAGGTCCCGCTCGATGACGACTGGCGCCACGACCTCGACGCGATGCTGTCGGCGATCCGCGACGACACCACCGTCGTCTACGTCTGCAACCCGAACAACCCGACCGGGACCTATCGGTCCGGCCCCGACGTCGCCGCTTTCATCGAGGCCGTTCCACCTGAGGTGTTGGTGGTCGTCGACGAGGCCTACCACCACTACGTGACCGCCCCCGACTACGAGACCGCGCTGCGCCCGGCGATCGAGCGGGACAACGTGGTCGTCACCCGGACCTTCTCGAAGATCTATGGCCTCGCCGGTCTTCGCATCGGCTTTGGCATCGGCCAGACCGACACCCTCCAGAGGCTGCGCAAGACGCAGCCTCCCTTTTCGGCCAACACGCTGGCGCAGGCGGCCGCGCTCGAGGCGCTCCGCCACGACGAGCAGGTCAAGGAGCGGCGCGAGGCCAACACCGCAGGTCGCAACCAGATCGAGGCGGGTCTCGCCGAGCGGGGCATCGACTACGCCTCGAGCCAGGCCAACTTCATTGCGATGCGCGTCGACGGCGACCCCAAGGAGGTCTCCGATCGCCTGCTCCGCGAGGGCGTGATCGTGCGCCCGATGGGGTCGCTCATCCGGGTCACGGTCGGCACGGAGGACGAGAACGCCAGGTTCCTCAAGGCTCTCGACGACATCGGAGCGTCTTGATGGATCCGAGCATCCTCGACGATCCGGCACTGCTTCGAGTGCTCGACAAGGACGGGACCGTCGTCGGCGATGTCCCCGAGCTGAGCGACGCCGAGCTGGTCCGGATGTACGAGCTGATGATGCAGGCCAGGGTCTTCGACCGGCGCGCCACCGCCGCCCAGCGACAGGGACGGCTCGGAACCTTCGCCATCCTCGAGGGCCACGAGGCGCTGCAGGTCGGGTCGGCCCTGGCCCTGCGCCGGAACGACTTCGCCTACCCCGGCTATCGGGAACACGGCGTCCAGATCGCGATGGGCATCCCCTTCGAGGTGATCCTCTCCTACTGGCGCGGTCTCCCCAACACCGAGTGGGACCAGAAGGTCTACAACCAGATGGTGATCACCGTGCCGATCGGTAGCCACCTCCCCCATGCCGTCGGGCACGCCTATGCCGCCCGTCAGCGTGGCGAGGAGGTGGTCACGATCGCCTACCTCGGCGACGGCGGGACGTCGGAGACCGACTTCCACTCCGGGCTCAACTTCGCCGGGGTGTGGAGGACCCCGACGGTGTTCCTCATCGCCAACAACTTCTATGCGATCTCGGTCCCCTACGACAAGCAGACCGCGGCGGAGACGATCGCCCAGAAGGCCACGGCGTACGGGATGCCCGGCGTGCGGGTCGACGGCATGGACCCCCTCGCCGTCTATGCCGCCACCGAGGAAGCGGTCGAGCGCGGTGCGGCGGGAGAAGGGCCGACGCTGATCGAGACCGTGTGCTACCGGTTCGGACCCCACGCCACCGCCGACGACCCGCACCTCTACCGCACCGAGGAGGAGGAGGCGTCGTTCCGGCCCTACGACCCGATGCTAAGGATGCGCGCCTTCCTCGAGGGACGGGGCCTGTGGGATGCCGATCGGGAGGAGGGGGCCTCCGCCGCGGCCGCCGCTACCTGCGACGAGGCGCTGGGCCGGGTCGAGGCGATCGAGCTGCCGGGCCGCGACGACATCGTCCGCCACGCCTACGCCAAGGTGCCGGAGCTGCTGGTCGACCAGCTGCACCGGATCCAGCGCGCCGCCGGCGAGCCCGAGACCGAATTCGCCGACGACGAGGTCTGGGTGCCGGGGGAGGAGACCGAGCCCGACGGCCAGAGCGAGGAGTGGACGATGGCCGAGGCCATCAACGCCGCCCTCCACGAGGCCATGGAGGCCGACCAGTCGATGATCCTCCTCGGTGAGGACGTCGGCGTCGCCGGCGGGGTATTCAGAATCACCGAGGGACTCCAAGCCAAGTTCGGCGCCGAGCGCGTGATCGACAGCCCGCTCAACGAATCCGGCATCGTCGGCACCGCGATCGGGATGGGGATGTCGGGGAGCCGGGCCGTCGCCGAGATCCAGTTCGACGGCTTCATCTACCCCGCCTTCGACCAGATCGCCAGTCATCTCGGCCGGGTCCGATTCCGCTCCCGGGGCAACGCTTCGGTCCCGGTGGTGGTACGGGCCCCGAACGGTGCCGGGATCGGGGCTCACGAGCATCACTGTGACAGCCCGGAGGCCTACTTCATGCACGTGCCGGGGGTGATCGTGGTGGTGCCGTCGACCCCCTACGACGCCAAGGGCCTGCTCGCCGCCGCCCTCACCGGCGACGATCCCGTCGTCTTCCTCGAACCCAAGGTCTTGTACCGGGCCGGGAAGGAGCCGGTGCCCGCCGGGCGCTATGAGATCCCGCTCGGCACGGCCCGCGTTCGGCGCGAGGGGAGCGACATCACCCTCGTCACCTACGGCGGCATGGTGCCGGTGTCGTTGAAGGCGGCGGAGTCGGCCGCCGCCGAGGGTCTCGACGTCGAGGTGATCGACCTGCGCACGATCTACCCCTGGGACGTCGAGGCGGTGGTGAGCAGCGTCCGCAAGACCGGCCGAATGTTGTTCGTGCAAGAGCCCCAGCGCACCGGCGGCGTCGGTGCCGAGGTGACGGCCACGATCGCCGAGGTCGCCGGGTACGACCTGGAGGCCCCGGTCAGGCGGTTCGCCGCAACCGATGCCCCGTGGCCTCAGTTCGCCATCGAGAAGCATGCACTGATCTCCTCCGACCTGGTGCTCGCGGAGATCCGCCGGACGGTGTCGAGCTGAGCCGGCGCCGATGGGCATCGCACTCCCCGCCGGGCTCAAGGCCGTCATCGACGGGCCCAACTTCGCCCACCTGACCACCCTCGACGCCGATGGATCGCCCCAGGCCACGGCGATGTGGATCATGCGCGACGGCGACCACATCGTGTTCAACACCGTCGTCGGACGCCGCAAGTGGCACAACATGCAGCGAGATCCCCGGGTGGCCTTCTCGATCAGCCCGATGGACGAGCCCTATGTCAACTGGTCGGTCCAGGGCCGGGTCGTGGAGATGCGGACGGCGGACGGTGTCGAGGTGATCGATCAGCTCGCCCGGAAGTACCTGGGCCGCGACAAATATCCGTGGCTCACACCCGACATGGTGCGCGTCACGGTGATCGTCGAAGCCGACCGAGTCGCCGGCAACACCTAACGATCAGGATCCCTGAGCGCGGCCCTCTTCCTCTTCTGTGTACTCGGCGATCTTGCGCGCCTCCCAGCGCGAAGCCGAGCGGCTCTCGAAGACGAAGACGCTCACTGCATGGGCGACGAGGCCGATGCCCCATCCGAAGATCACCCACTGGGCCCACTGGAGACCGTCACCCTGGGCGAGATCGATGATGACGAGCCCCGTGTTGACCACGAGGTAGACCGCCAGGTGGACGTAGAAGTCGCGCAACTCCTTGACGCGCTTGGTGGCTCGTTCGACGGCGGCTTCGTGTTCGTCCGTCATACCTTCACCTCCCGTGGTCAACGCAACCATCGCCCCACGAGCCTGAACAGGGCCGGAAGGCCGTGTTTGACCTACCGGTCGGCGGGCGTCTTCGGTGCTACTCCGAGGCGGCTGAACTCGGCACCGGCAGCGGCGAGCGGCTCCGCCGACTCGTTGGTCATGCCCGCCTCGGCCAGAGCCGTTCCCAAGGCGAAGCGTGCAAGCGCTTGCTCCCAGCGCCCCTCGCACGTCCCGAAGCCATCGACCGCACGACGCAACACCTTCACCGCCTCGTCGGTGTTCCCCTTCGCCAGGTGGCGGCTCCCCTCGAGATGGTCGGCTGCAGCGTCCAGCGCCAGCAGGTCGCCCCGGCGAGCCTCGGACCGCGCTTCGGCGGTCAATGCCGGAGCCGCGCTCCAGTCGCCCTCGTCGGCCGTGATCATGCACCCGGCGTGCAGCAGCAATCCGTAGCGAGTGCCCCGTCGCCATCGTGTTGCTGCCAGCAACGCATGTGCCTCGTCGAAACGACCCCGATGGGCAAGGATCCGCGCCACCCAACTCGCCCATCGTGCCAGTGGAGCCGCGTCCCGGTCGACGGCATCGGCTCGCTCATCGAGACGGGCGAGCATGTCGAGGAGTTCATCGGCCGCGGCGGCGTCACCCCGCAGCTCGTGTGTCAGCGCCGCGGCGGCGAACATCGGCGAGGCAAAGTGCGGCGGTTCGTCGGCACGCGTCCCGAGCAGCTCCCGACCGAGATCGACATCGGCCAGCTGCTCGTCCCACTCGCCGAGATGGAACCGTGCCACGGAACGCCATACGAGACAGTGGAGGGCGACACTGGGCACCTCGTGTGCGGTCAGCTGGTAGCCGGCGTCGGCGTAGTCGGCCGCTTCCCGGTAGCGCCCGCTGTGGAAGTCCGTCCACCCGCACATGGCGTGGATATCCCCGACCTCGCGGTAGTCGGTCAGATCGGGAATGAGGCTCAGCCGGCGCAGGGTGGCGTCGCGCGCCCGGTCGTAGCGGCCGCGGGGTATCCAGCTCGCCGCGACTCCGTCGAGGGCGGCGGATTCCAGATCCGGCCTGCCGAGACGATTCGCCATGTCGGCGGCCTCCTCGGCAGCCCGCAACGCCTCGTCCTCATCGATCAGTCGCTCGCCTTCTCGATCGGGGGAGTAGGCGTGGTGCCAGAACCCCTTGAGCAACAGGAGTCGCGCTCGGGCATCCGAGTCACCAGGCCCCGCGCTCGACAGACCCAGCTCCAGGTAGCGGGCCACGTCCTCCTCGGCCGGCGGCGCTCGCATGGTTCCCGGGAACCGGATCGGCGTCTCCAGGGCGAGGGCACAGAGGTCGGCGAGGGCTCGGTTCTGCGCGGTCGCTGCGGCTGATCGCAGGTCGATGGCCTCGCGGAGCCGGTCCCAGGCCTCGTCTCCTTCGTAGGCGAAGAGCGCGATCCTGCCCCACTCCTCGAGAACCGAAGCCCGCTCCTCCGAGGTCACGGTGAACGAGAGCGCCCGCTGGGCCAGCCGATCGGCCTTCTCCAGGGAGAGCGAGGCACGAGCGGCGGCAGCCGCGTCGCGGACGGACTCGAGCGCACGGATCCGCAACGTGACGCGCTCGTCCTCGCTGAGCCGAGGGTCGAAGGCTCCCTCCTCGAAGGCGCTCGCGGCGTGGCGCGCCAACAGATCGACGACGTCCTGAGTGTTGGCACTCACCGAAGCAAGCCATCGGTAGGTGAGATCGTGTGCTCCGGCTCGCTCGCGATGGGTGAGGCCCGCATAGGCGACCTCTCTGGCGAGGACGTGCGTGAACGTGTACTCCCGTTGATCCGGTAGCGATGGGTGATCCACGGCAGCGACGAGGTTGCGAGTCGCGAGCCGGTCGAGGGCGGGCAGCACGTTGTCGAGTGGTGCGCCGTGCACGAGCGCCAGAGCTCCGGCCCAGAACGACTGTCCGATGGCCGCCGCATAGCGCAGCGTCAGCGCATCGAAGGGTCCGAGCAGATCGATCCGGGCGGCGAGGACCGCCCGCACCGAGTCGGGGAGGCCGACCTCGCCACCTCGGGCCCACACCCACTCGGTCGGAGTCGCCACGACGCGCCGCTCGTCGATGAGCTGATCGAGGAGGTGCACGAGGAAGAGCGGGTTGCCGTTCGCCATGTGCAGCAGCGGAGCGACGACGTCGCGGGCGAGGGGTCTCCATCCGGCGAGGGCGTTGAGCATCTCGGTCGCATCCTCGGTACCGAGCGGGCCGAGCCTGAGTACGGCCCCGGGCTCGTCGTCGGCGAACCATGCCGGACGCACGTCCTCCAGCGCCGGCCGGGCGGTGCCCAGCAGGAACAGCGGACCCCGGCTTCCACCGAGAACGGCGTCGAGCACGTCGAGGAGCTTGGCGTCGGCCCAGTGCAGATCCTCGACGACGAGTACCACGGGAGCGGTTCGTGACACGCTGTCGAAGTAGTCGCACCATCCCTGCCGGACATCACGATCGAGCCGCTTGGCGTCGGCGCTGTCGAGGTCGCCCCCGGCCTCGTGCTCACGTTGCCGGTGCAGCGTGGCGAGGAGGGCATCGGCATCCCCGGGCAGACGCCGTCCTCCCGACCTCATCGCACGAACCATCTCGCTCAGGGCGCCGAGTGCCGATTCCTCACCGAACGGCAGGCAGCGCGCCTGAAACACCGTCGGCGTCTTCCGGTCGGCACCGAGCGATGCGGCGAACTCCTCGACGACCCTGGTCTTGCCGATGCCGGCCTCGCCCAGGATCACCGTCAGGTGCGGGAAGCGGGAGGACACGGCCCGCGCGTAGTCGGCGTGGAGCTCGGCGAGCTCGTCTTCCCTGCCGAAGATCTGCCCCCGCCGGGGCGCACGCGTAGTGGTGGGCTCACCATCGGCAAGGGCGAAGACACGCACCGGAGCGAGCCTGCCCCGCAGGTCGAACTCACCGCGGTCCTCGAAGCCGTGGCGCGACGAGGCCCGGGCCGTGCGCTCGCTCACGAGCACCTCGCCGGGAGCCGCAGCCTGCTGGAGGCGGGCGGCGATGTTCACGGTGTCGGCGGCGAGCGTTCCCAGATCGATGTCTCCCGTGGCAGGCACGACGAGCTCGCCCGTGTTGATGCCGCAGTGGATCGCCAGCTGCTCCCCGTACGTGGGAGCAAGGCGGCGGCTCAGCTCCCGGACGCGATGGATGAGGGTGGTCGCTGCCGCCAGGGCGCGGTCCGCGTCGTCCTCATGGGTCTGCGGCACACCAAAGAGCGCCATGAGGGCGTCGCCGGCGTAGCGGCCGACGATGCCGCCGAGGTCGACGACGACGCTGCTCGCTTCCTTGTAGAACTGCTCGGCGATGTCCTGGAGTGATTCGACGTCGAGTCGTTCACCGAGCCCGGCGGCGCCGACGAGGTCGACGAAGAGCACGGTGGCGATGCGGCGCTCTGCCTCGTGCTCGATGCCGTGGACGCCGGGCAGATAACCGCACTCCGGGCACGCCTCGCCGCCGGGGCTTGCCTCTACCCCGCAACTCGGGCACAGCGGTGCCATGCGACCAGTCTGAGACGCCCGCTCCGCTGCGACTAGTGACTTCCGGCCCCGATTCCTCCGAGGGGTCTCGGTCGCCTTCGGTATCCTCGTGGCCGTGGCCACGCGCCTGGTTCTCGCCGAAGACAGCTACCTGATGCGAGAGGGCATCACGTCCTTGATCGAGGTGGATGACGCCCTGGAACTCGTTGCCGCTTGCGCAAGCTACGACGAGCTGATCGAAGCCGTCGAGCAATACCGCCCCGATGTGGTGATCACCGACATCCGGATGCCGCCGACCCAAACCGACGAGGGCATCCGGGCCGCCAACCTGTTGCGGGATCGGCATCCGGAGATCGGCGTCGTCGTCCTCAGCCAGTACGCCGAACCCGAGTACGCCATCTCCCTGTTCGAGCAGGGTTCATCGGGGAGGGCGTACCTGCTCAAAGAGAAGGTCGGGGATCTCGAGCAGCTGAAGACGGCGATCGACGAGGTCGGCCGCGGCCAGTCGGTCATCGACCCCGATGTCGTCGACCTGCTGGTCAAGGCCCGCCAGGAGTCGGTGTTGGACCGACTGACCGATCGCGAGACCGAGGTCCTCGCCGAGATCGCCAAGGGCCGCAACAATGCCGGCGTCGCCGAGACCCTGTTCATCTCGGAGCGCGCCGTGGAGAAGCACATCAATTCGATCTTCACCAAGCTCGACCTCTCCCCCGAGGAGCAGACCAACCGCCGGGTGGCCGCCGTGCTCACCTACCTGGCCGAGCAGCCCTGATGGCAGTGCGCGTGCTCATCGTCGACGACCAGGAGCCGTTCCGCTCGGCGTCCCGGATGGTGGTGGAGATGGCCGAAGGCTTCGTGGTCGCAGGGGAGGCCGAGTCGGGCGAGGAAGGGATCGAGTTGGCCGCCGAGCTCAAACCCGACCTGGTCTTGATGGACGTCATGCTGCCGGGGATCCCCCGTCTGCCGCCGAC
>CAZCBO010000049.1:0-13793 GCA_964496825.1 uncultured Acidimicrobiaceae bacterium | reverse complement strand
TCGCTGATGATCGTGCTGATCGCCATGATCACCGGGATCTCAGATGTGGCCGCGCTGCTGGCCCTCGCCGGGGTGAACGCATCGATGATCCTCTTCGGCTGGCTGATGGAGAAGTACGAGTCGCCGGGCAAGCCCAGCTGGCTCGCCTACTGGTTCGGGGTGATCGCCGGCGCGGTTCCCTGGATCGCCATCGGCATCTACCTGTTGAGCCCGACCGTCGACGCCTCGCCGCCGGGGTTCGTGTACGGGATCTTCATCTCGCTGTTCATTTTTTTCAACAGCTTCGCCATCAACATGGTGCTCCAGTACCGGCAGGTCGGTCCGTGGAGGAACTACCTGTTCGGTGAATCCGTGTACATCTTCTTGAGCCTCACTGCCAAGTCGGCGCTCGCCTGGCAGGTGTTTTCGGGGACGCTGGCGGCGTGATGAAACGAGGGACGTCGCACGTGTAGATCGGGGTCGTGGGACGCCCTCCCAAGCACGTGCGATGGGGTGGAGCCGGGTGTCGGACTCGAACCGACGACCTTCTCTTTACAAGAGAGATGCTCTACCAGCTGAGCTAACCCGGCGCCCGCTCAGGATACCCAGCCCCGCATCCGAGCTACCTCGAATACGGCGAGGGCCGCGGCCACCGAGGCGTTGAGGCTCTCCACCGGGCCGCGGTGTGGAATCGCGACCAGCGCATCGCAGCGCTCGGCGGTGAGCCGTGACAGCCCCCGGCCTTCGGCGCCGATGACGAGGGCGACCGGCTCGGCCAGCAAGTCGAATCCAAACAAAGGCGTATCGCCCGAGGCGTCCAATCCGACCCGCCAGACACCGAGCTGCTCGAGCCGTCTCAGCGCTTCGGGGATCGACCCCACCTCGGTGATGGCGACCTCCTCGAACGTCCCGGCGGCGGCTTTGAACGCCGTGGCGCCGAGCGGAGCGCTGCGCTGCCTCGGCACGACGATCGCCCCGAACCCCGCGGCCACCGCCGAGCGCACCGCCGCCCCGAGGTTCCTCGGATCCTCGACGTGGTCGAACACCAGCACCGCCGCCGGGTCGGTGACGGCGACCGCCTCCTGCAGCGTCACCGGTGCGATCGGATCGCAGTGGGCGATCACGCCCTGTGGGGCGTCGGTCACCGCCCCCGGCCGAACGTCGTCGATCACCTCGACCGCGACACCGGCGGTCCCTGCCGCCTCGACGAGGGCGGCGTAGGGTTCGCGCTCCAGACGCTGTGACTCGATGGTGAGCGACCGCACCCGGCCGGCGCCCAGCGCCGCTTCCACCGCGTGGAGGCCCTCGACCCTATCCCCGATGCCAGCGGACGCCATCTGCGGTGTCCTCGACGACGATGCCCATGGCCGCCAGTTGGTCGCGGATGGCGTCGGCGATCTCGAACTCGCCCGCCGACCGCGCCCCTTCCCTCCGTTCGAGCAACGAGTCGATGTCGGGCTCGGCTCCGACCCTGGCCGCCAGCGCGGCGACCTCGTCGGCGAGGTCGGAGACTCCCCGCGCTTCCTCGGCGAGGCCGAGGATCTCGATGATCTCGTCGTAGGCGGCCACGAGGGCAGCGGCATCCTCGTCCTCATCGAGACGTCGGTTGCCCTCCCGCACCACGTCGAAGAGCACTCCGAGGGCGCCGGCGACGTCGAAGTCGTCGTCCATCACGCTCTGGAACCGGCCCATCACCTCGGCATCAGGAGAATCCTCCACCGGTCCTTCCACGCGACGTCGGAACGCCCACAAACGGCCCAGCTGGGCCTCGGCGTCGTCGAGGGCATCCTCGGTGAACTCGAGGGGCTTTCGGTAGTGCGTCCGGAGGTAGAGCAGGCGCACCGCCGCCGGCTCCCGCTGCCGCAGTGCGGTCAGCAGGTCGACGACGTTGCCGGTCGACTTCGCCATCTTCTCCCCACCGAGGTTCATCAGCCCGTTGTGCATCCAGTAGCGGGCGAACGGGGTTCCGGTGGCCGCCTCGGACTGGGCGATCTCGTTCTCGTGGTGGGGGAAGATCAGGTCGTGCCCGCCGGCATGGATGTCGAAATCGTCGCCGAGGTAGCGCCGGGCCATCGCCGAGCACTCGATGTGCCACCCGGGCCGGCCGGGCCCCCACGGCGACTCCCACGACGGCTCTCCCGGCTTGGCCGCCTTCCACAGGGCGAAGTCCAGGGGATCCCGCTTGTGCTCACCCGGCTCGACTCGATCACCGGCGATCAGATCGTCGGGATCGTGACGCGACAGCTTCCCGTACCCGGGGAACGAGCGGACGGCGAAGTAGACGTCGCCGGCCTCGGTGACATACGCGTGCTGCTTGCCGATCAGCGTGCCGATCAGGTCGATCATGTCGTCGATGTGCTCGGTGGCCCACGGCTCGACCGTCGGCTCCAGGACCCGGAGCAGGCGATACGCCTCTTCGAAGTCCCCGTACGACTCGTCGACGACCTCCTTGGCGGTGATGCCGCGCTCGTTGGCCGTCTCGATGATCCGGTCCTCGACGTCGGTGACGTTGCGAACGTAGGTGACGTCGTAGCCGAGCCAGGTGAGGTAGCGGCGCACCACATCGAAGACGACGGCATATCGGCCGTGACCCAGATGGGGCCGGGCCTGAACGGTGGCGCCGCAAACGTACATCGTGATCGCACCTTCGTCGCGGGGAACGAGGGGTACCAGCTCGCGCCCGAGGGTGTTGTAGATCTGCATCGGGAACGAAATGGTACCGGTGGGGTCGCCGATCCCGGTGGGCCGGTTGGCGCCGGCGCTGCCACAATCGCGGCCGATGGACCATCGTCCCATCGTTTACGGCCACCGTGGCGCCCCGGCCCACGCCCGGGAGAACACCGTCGAGGCCTTTGTCCTCGCCATCGAACACGGCGCCGATGGCGTTGAGCTCGACGTTCGCCGGAGTCGGGATGGTGCGCTCGTGGTGCATCACCAGGACCGCCCGGCCCTGGGATCCGCGCCGTTCGTCACCCAGGATCTGCGGACGATCAAGGCCGCAGTTCCCTGGGTCCCGACACTCGACGAGGCATGGCAGGCCATCGGCTCCGGTGCGCTGCTCAACATCGAGATCAAGAACGATCCGACACAGGCGGACTTCGACCCTGCGCGCCAGATCGCGGCCGACGTGGTCGATTGGATCAGGGCCAACGCCGCCCGCGAGCGCGTGGTGGTGTCCTCCTTCGACGGCGCCGCTCTCGCCGCGATTCGGATACGCGCACCCGAGATCGTCACCGGCCTGCTGGTCACGGCCGCAGTCGATCCCTTCGAGGCGATCGGATGGGCGATACGCGACGGCCACCATTCGCTTCACTTGCCCGCACCCGTGGTGCTCGACGATCCGGCGAAGATCGTGACCACCGCCCGACCGCTCGACGTGCTGGTGTGGACCGTCAACGATCCCGCCACGGCACTGCTGCTCGCCGATGCCGGTGTCGATGGCATCTTCAGCGACGACCCCGGCCTGATGGTGGCTACCTTCAGCCGGCGCTGATCACGGCGATTGCGGCAGCCGCCAGGCCTTCGTCGGCGCCGATCGCTCCGAGGCCGTCGGTGGACGTCGCCTTCACCGACACCGCACCGACGTCGATCCCGAGCGTCTTGGCGACCCGGGAGCGCATCGCCTCGCGATGGGGAGCGATCCGGATCGACTCGGACACCACGGTGATGTCGACGCTCGACGGTCGGTACCCGGCCTCGGCGAGCAGCCCGATCACCCCGGCGAGCAGTGCCATCGAGTCGGCGCCCCGCATTTCGGGATCATTCGTGCCGAAGTGGCTGCCGAGATCACCGAGCCCGGCGGCGCCGAGCAGAGCATCGATGAGGGCATGTGCCGCGACGTCGCCATCGCTGGTCGCCTCGACCCCGCGGGCCGCGTCGACCTCGACCCCACACAGGAGAACCGGGCCCTCGCCGCCGAAGCGGTGGGCGTCGAATCCCCATCCGACCCGATCAGCCATTGCCGCCGGACCACAGCGCCTCGGCCAGCACCAGGTCCTCCGGGTAGGTGATCTTCAGGTTGGCCGGATCACCGGGGACGGTTACCACCCGCTCCCCCAGCGCCTCGACCAGCACCGCGTCGTCGGTGGCGTCGTCGTCGCCCGATTCGTGGGCCCGGCGCAGCACCGAGGCAACGTAGCCCTGTGGGGTTTGAACGGCCACCAGTGATGACCGGTCCACGGTGCGGATCACCACGTCGTCGGCAGTCTCCTTGATCGTGTCGCGAACCGGGATGACCGGCACCACGCCCGCGGCGTCGCCGACCCTGAGGCGCTCGATCACCCGCTTCACCAACTCCGGCGACACCAAGGGCCGTGCCGCATCATGGACCAGCACCAGCTCGATGCCGGAGGGAACCGCTTCGAGGCCGTTCCGCACCGAGTCTCGCCGCCGCGGTCCTCCGGCCACGGCCCCTTCCATCGGACCGACGACGACCACCTCGTCGACGCCTCCCGAGCGAAGGGGTCGTTCGGCGTGAACCCACAGCGGCTCGCCATCGAGCTCGGCCTCGTGTTTCGGGCCGCCGAAGCGCTCGCCGAGCCCCGCCGCTACGAGGACGGCCCACACGTCACCGGTTGTGCTCATGGCCCGATGGTATCGCTCAGACTTCGGCCATCTCCTCGACCTTGGGGAGGGCGCGCTCGAGCTTCTTGACCGCCTCCTCCTCCGAGATGTCCAGGCTGAACTGCAGCTCGCTGATGATGATCAGCCGGGCCTTGGCGAGCATCCGCTTCAGCGCCGGCGAGATTCCCTTGACCTTCTGGGCATAGTCGAGATCCCTGATCACCTCGGCGACCTGAAAGATGTCCCCGCTGTTGATCTTCTCGGTCAGCACCTTGTACCAACGGCTCCAGTTCGAGCCGGCTTCCTGGGGTTCGCTGCGCAGCGTGGCAAAGACCTGCTTTGCCTTGTTCCTGCTGATCACGGGACGCACGCCGAGCTCGACGGCCTTGGCGGCGGGCACGCTCACGGTGAGCTGGTCCGTGGCGATCTCGAGGATGAAGTAATCCTTCTTCTCACCACCCACGTCGAGCTTCTGCTTCTTGACGATCGTGGCAGCGCCGTGATGCGGGTAGACGACCTTGTCTCCGACCTTGAACGGGATTGCCGGCTTGGCCGTGGCCGGCTTGGCTTCGCTCGAAGACCCGGCCCCGCCCCTGGCGGGCGTCGTCTTCTTCGCCGCCGTCTTCTTCGCCGCCGTCTTCTTGGCCCCGCCCTTGCCGGCCGTCGTCTTCTTCGCCGCCGACTTCTTGGCCGTCGCTGTGGTTGGTTTCTTCTTCTTCGTCCCGCCCTTGGCGGGCGTTGTCTTGGATGTCTTCTTCTGCGTTGCCAATGCTCACCCGGGGACGCGAGCGGTGCAGTGTACCGGCGACCGGCCCCCAACCGCTGCGACGCCGATCAGTCGCCGATCGAGGCGTTGGGTGATGTGGGTGAGTATTGGTCGAGGTAGGCCCGGATCCGGGCCGCCCTGGCGGGCCCGACGCCCTCGACCTCGCTCAGTTCGTCGACGGTGGCGTCCTGGAGCCGCCGGTAGGTATGGAATCGACGGAGAAGGGCGTCCTGGATGTTCTCCGGCAGACGCGGAACCGAAGCCAGCGCCCGCGCGCCCCGCGGCGTTATCTCTTCGTCGAGCGGAACCAGGCCGATGGCCTCCGCCAGCACGGCGGTGTGGTGGATGTCTTCGGTCGACAGCCTGGCGAGCTGCCGGAACGGCGTGCTGCCCTGACGGGGCTTGCGCTTCTGGTAATCGACGTTGACGAGCTCGATGAGCTTTGCGACGCCGGCTCCGAGATCCTCGGCCTGCAGCTGCACCATGGGCGCCTCGTCGCCGAGCTCGACCGAGAGCGCTTCGAGCGCTTCGACGTGCCGCAGCACCAGCAGCGCTCGCTGGATCACCAGCACTGCGTCGCGGAGGGTGACGATCTCGTCCTCCTCGTACTGTGTCAGCCGCCCGACGGCTTCGTCGAGGCGCCTGCGGAGCCGCTCGAGCGCCTGGAGCCGCTGGTTGGCGACGGCGAGCAGCGTTCCGGGAGGCTGCAGCACGACCCTGGTATCGCCCGAGAAGAGGACGGCGACGTTCCGCCCTTCCTCGCTCACCGAAAGCACCGCCAGCCCGGTCTGGCGGGCGATCCGTTCTGCGGTGCGAAACCGCGTCCCGGTCTCTCGGGTCGGGATATTGGCGTCCGGGATGAAATGGACGTTCGCCCGGACGATCATGTTGGAGACGTCGTCGACCACGATGCCGCCGTCCATCTTGGCGAGCTCGGCGATGCGCTGGGCGGTCACGGGGACCTCCTTCAGCCGGAACCCGCCGGTCGAGAGCTGGTCGATTTGCTCCTCGGGGCCGATCACGATGAGCGCCCCGGTCCCCTGGTTGAAGATCAACCGCGCCGCTTCCCGCAGGATGGTGCCGGGTGCGAATCGGCGCAGGACATCGAGCGGCGGGGTCTGAGACGCTGCCATCCGGATCAGGCTAGTCGGCGACATTGCCTCCTCAGGGTGCTCACGAGGCCTCGTAGGCTCCCCGATCCGGCACCGTCGCGGCGGCGAGGCCTGCCTCGATGAGTGCGTCGAGCAGGTGTGGAAACGAGGCACCGTCGATCACGCCGCCTACCCCGAGCCGCTCCGCCTCGCCGCGACGTCGCCCGGCATGCGGGACCGAGCGCAGCTCGCCGGTCAGCCCGACCTCCCCCCATGCGGCAACGTCGAAGATCGGCACGCCGGAGGCGGCGGATGCAACCGCCAGGGCGACGGCGAGGTCGGCCGCGGGCTCGATGATGCGAAGCCCTCCCATAGCAGAGACGTAGATCTCGTACCGTCCCAGCCCCACTCCGGCGTGACGCTCGAGCGCGGCGAGGATCTGGTGGACGCGCGCCGCGGGCAGGCCCTTCACGCTGCGACGGGGCTGGGGATGAGGGGACGGAACGACGAGCGATTGGATCTCGACGACGAGCGACCGCATCCCGTCCACGGTCGGGAACAGCACGCTGCCCGGTGCCGACCGGTCGCGGCCGGAGAGGAGGGTCACGCTGGCGTCGGGGACGGATTCGAGACCGCCGCCGGTCATCTCGAAGAGCCCGACCTCGTCGACGGAGCCGTAGCGGTTCTTTGCGCAGCGCAAGAATCGCAGTCCGCGATGCGGGTCGCCCTCGATGGTCACGACCACGTCGACCATGTGCTCGAGCAGTTTGGGTCCTGCGATGCCGCCCTCCCTGGTGACGTGACCGGTCATGATCAACGCCGTTTGCGACTGCTTCGCGGCCGCAACGAGCTGCGCTGCCGCCTCGCGAATCTGTGAGGGGCTCCCGGCGGAGGCTCCCGGCACGGTGACCGCTTGGATCGAATCGACTACTGCCAGAGCGAACCCGCCACGCTCGACCAACCCGACCACGGCCTCGACGTCGCCTGCGGCCACCACCGAGACCGTGTCGACCAGTGCTCCCACCCGGTCGGCCCGCAGTTTGACTTGTCCGATCGATTCCTCGCCGGTGGCGACCAGGGTCGGTTGCCTCAGGGCCGCGGCGGCACCGAGCACCAGCGTCGACTTGCCGACACCGGGCTCCCCCGCGAGCAGGATCACCGAACCCGCGACGATGCCCCCGCCCAGCACGCGATCGAGCTCGGTGAGCCCAGTCACCAGCCGGGTGTCGCCGAGGTCTTCGACGGTGGTGATCGGCACCGGGACCGGTACGCCGGGCCCGGCCTCGCCCATCGTCCCTGAGGCCCGGCACTGGGGACAGAACCCCATCCAGCGCCCGGTCCGGTACCCGCAGTTCGTACATGAGGCCATGGGGGCACCGTACGACGCGGGTACGACAGAATCGGCCTCGTCCTTCGGTACGCCGGAAGGGCTACGACCTCCGCCTGACGACGTAGATCACGCCGATGACCGCCAGCACGAGCACAGCCGCACCCAACAGATTCCACAGGGTCCACGGCTCGGCAGGAGGTACCTGCGCGATAAACGACACGCATGCCACAATACCGAGACCCTCCGGGAACAATGATGGAGAAGGATCCACCAGACTTCGACGACCTCTTCGAGCCCTTCGAGCTCGACGAGAGTCCCCCACCGGTGTCGGATCGACCCGAGCCGCGGCAGCCCGCCGCGCGGTCGTCGGTCGCCGAGGCCGGGCAGACTGCGACCGTGGCCTGCCCGTCGTGCGGATCAGCGAACCCGGACTACAACCGCCATTGCGAGCAGTGCGGTGCCCGCCTGAGCCAGGAGCCCCTGCCCGTCGCCCCGCCCCCGACGCTACGCACCTCACCGGGGGGACGTGCCCTCGGCGTCCTCGCCGCGGTCATCCTGATCGTTGCGCTGGCCGCGCTGGCGTTCAACATCTTCGGCGGCGGTGACGAGGCGGCCGAGGCTACGTCGACCACGACCTCGTCGACGACGATTCCCCAAGCGGCGCGTGAGCTGTTCGCGGCCTCGGTCGACGCGAGTTCGTTCCTGCCCGGCTGGGAGCCGGAGAACCTCATCGACGGTGACCCTTCGACCCACTGGAACGACGAGAGCCTCCACGGGATCGGCGCCTGGCTCACCTTCAGCTTCTCGGAACCGGTCGCCATCACCGAGATCGAGCTGGAGAATCTGCGCGACGAGGAGAAGTTCAAGCGCAACTACAAGATCCAGGGCTATCTGATCACCACCGACGATCTCACGGTGGAGTTCTCCGGCAGGCTCGACAACATCAGCGCACCACAGCGGATCCCGATCGCCAGCCTCGCCACCCGGGAACTGACCATCCAGGTGATGAGCACCTATCCGGCCGAATCCGCGGGTGACAAGCCCCCGTTCGACGAGCTGGCTCTACTCTCCGTGCGGTTCTTCGGCAACGACGCGTAGCGAGTCACGAGTCGCGACTGGGGAGCCAGGCGCCTCCCCACCCCTGGTGAGCCAGGCCGCCCCTGGTACCACGACCAGCGTTGCAGCCATCATGCTCACCAGCGTGTAGCCGCCGAGCGCGAGCAGGATGCCGGAGACGACGCTTGCGACGGCGGCCGAGATCCAGACGATCGAATCGGCGATCCCCTGCACCCGTACCCGCTGGGCGGCGGGCGTTGCCTCGACGACGAGCGCGCTCCCCGCGACGAACTCGAAGTTCCAGCCGAGCCCGAGGACGAAGAGGGTCGCGATCAACAGCGCCTGATCGCTGCCCCCGGCGAAGGCTGCCCCGATCGATGCCGCCAGCAGGAGGAACAGGCCGGCCAGCACCATCCGGCTGGTTCCGATCCGGTCGCTGAGCCACCCCGAGAGCGGCGACACGGCGAACATCCCGATGGTGTGAGCGCTGATGACCGCGCCGACGGCGGCGAGGCTCCCTCCGGCATCGCGGATGTGGATCGGGGTCATCACCATGATGACGACCATCATGATCTGGCCGATCGCCAGGGCGGCGAGCGCAAAGCGCACCGTCCCCCCGCCGAGCAGCTCGCGGAGCGACGTCCGGCTACCGTCTCCTCCGTCGGCCTCGCCCGGAGCGAAGGTCAGGGGATCGGGACGGAGAAGCAGCCACGCCAGGAGGCCGCTCCCTCCGACGACCAGCGCCGCAACGAGATACGCGCCGGACAGGCCATCGAGACCGAGCGACGTGGCGAGGCGCTCGGAGGGATCGAGCAGCGCCGGCCCGACGATGGCGCCGATCGTGCCCGCCCAGACGACGAGCGAGATCGAGCGGCCGGTCTGGCCCGGCGCCGAGACATCAGCGGCCGCGTAGCGCGACAGCCGGTCGCCGCTCGTGCCGAGACCGAAGACGAACAGAGCGACGAGCAGCAGCACGAAGCCGTCGACGTTGGCCGCGACGGCCGCCAGCAGCGCTCCCGCCGCGGCGACCGCAGCACCGACGACCATTCCGGTGCGTCGCCCGGTCCGGTCCATGAGCCGTGACATCGGGCGGGTGCCAACCGCGATGCCGACGGTGGCGAGGGCCACCGGCACCCCGGCGAAGGTCGCCGACCCCAGCAGCTCCTTGGCCACGAGTGTGGTGACGGTCACCGAGAGCAGGAAGCCGGTTCTCGCCAGCCCGGCGCCGGCGAACAGGGTGCCGAGGAGCTTGCGCCGCGTGACCGGTGGGACGTCGACGCGAGTCACGAGTCTCGAGGCCCGAGAGGAGTTCGGACGCCGAACTCGCGACCGGCGACCGGCGACTGGCGACTCAGAGCGCCTCGCCCTTCCGATATCGAGCCCCGTCGGCGGCGGGCATGCGCAATCGTTGCGTCGCTAAGGCCAGCACGAGCAGCGTCACCAGGTACGGCAGTGCGGTCACCAGCTGCTGGGGAACCGAATCGGTGAGGAGGAACCAGAGCAGGAAGCCGACGCTGAGGAGCCCGAGCGCCGCGGCGGATCCCCTGTTGCCCTGCCACAGGGTGTAGCCGGCGAACACGGCGAGCCCGATGGCGAAGACCAGCAGCAGTGCATGGCCCGCCGCCGGCTGGGAGCGCAGGCTGAGGGCATCGGCGTAGCCGAACAGGGACGATCCGGCGGCGACGCCGAGCGGATACCAGTTGCCGAAGATCATCGAGGCGAGGCCGATGAAGCCGCGCCCCGCGGTCATCCCCTCCCGGTAGATGCCCGCCTGGACCACGACGAGGTAGGCGCCGCCCAGGCCCGCCAGCGCCCCCGAGATGATCACCGCCTGGTACTTCATCCACAACACCGGCACGCCGAGCGACTCCGCCGCCCACGGGTTCTCACCGCACGACCGCAGTCGCAGGCCCCAGGGGGTCCGCCACAGCAGGAACCAGGTCAACGGAACGATGAGGAGAGCGATCAGCGTCAGCCACGACAGGCCGGTGGTGAGCCCGGCGACCACCGAGGCGATGTCGCTGACGAAGAACCAGCCGCGGTCGGCGATGTTGTTGAAGAAATCGGAGACGAGCGGAACATCGAAGGTCGAGATCAGCGACTGAACTCGCGGGGACTGGGTGGCCCCGCCCCCGCTCTCCGGGTCGTAGGTCACCACCGACAGGAACCGCATCGTGCCCTGGGCGAGGATGATGATGGCGACGCCGGACACGATCTGGTCCACGGCGAAGGTCACCGTGGCGATGGCGTGGATGAGCCCGAAGAGGGCACCGCCGAGGATGCCGAACAGCACACCCTGCCACGGACCCCACATCCACCCGGCCCACGCTCCGAACCAGGTGCCGACGATCATCATCCCTTCGAGGCCGATGTTGATCACGCCGGAGCGCTCCGCATAGAGGCCACCGAGTCCGGCCATCATGATCGGGACTGCCAGCCGGACCGTGGCGCCCCATGTGCCCGGTGAGAGCAACTGTGTGGCATCGGTGATCGATTCGACGATGGCGACCACGAGCAGGGCGCCGAGGCCGACGGCGGTCCAGGCGAGGATCCGATCGCGAGTGGTGAACCGGCGAGCGTCGACGGCGGGCTCGTACTCGGCCGAATCCAGCGTCGGTGTGCTCATGCCGCCACCACCTCGGGCGTCTCGTCGATCTCCCTCGCCGCCTCGGCAGCCGCTCTGATCTCCCGGTTGGCGATCCAGCGGTTGACCACCTCGTAGGCGATGACGACGGCGAGCACGATGACCCCCTGCATGATCTGGGTCACCTCCTTGGGAATACCCTCCAGGTCGAGGATCAGCGCCGAACGGTCGAGGAACCCGAACAGCAACGCACCCAGCGCCATACCGACGGCGTTGTTGCGCCCCAGCAGTGCCACCGCGATACCGGTGAACCCGAGATTGCGCGGGAAGTCCTGGGTGTAGGCGCCGAGGTTGCCCATCATCGTCGACAGCCCCACCAGACCGGCGATCGCCCCCGAGATGATCATGGTGGCGTTGACCATTCGCTTCGGGTTGACCCCCGCCAGCAGAGCCGATCCCGGATTCATCCCCGAGGAGCGCAGCTCGAACCCGAAGCGGGTCCGGTCGACCAACAGGTAGTAGAAGATGCCGACGGCGATGGCGACGAAGAGGAAGCCCTCCATCTCGGTCCCGCGCGGCTCGCTGAATCCGAGGGCAGTGAAGATCCAGTTGAGGTCCGGCATGAGCCCCGATTCGGGGAGCCGGGGGGTCTTCAAGTTGAGTGCCGTCGGGTCGTCGTTGAAGTGGTTCAACAACAGATAGGCGATGGCGCTGTACGCGATGAAGTTCAACATGATGGTGGAGATCACCTCGTGGACGCCTCGCGTGGTCTTCAACACCCCGGCGATGCCCGCCCAGACCCCCCCGACCAGCATCGCGACGAGGATGATCACCGTCACATGGAGCGGGGCCCAGAGACTGATGTTCCCACCGACCCAGCCGGCGAAGAGTGCGGCAATGAGGTATTGGCCTTCCACCCCGATGTTGAACAGGAGCATCTGGAAGCCGATGGCAACGGCGACGGCCGAGATGTAGAGCGGGATGGCCCGGTTCACCATGGATGCCACCGAGGTGGAGGTGGTGCCGAAGTCCCACATCAGCGAATAGGCCTCGAGCGGGTTGGTGCCCGTGGCCAGGAGGGCCAGGGAGGCCACGGCGAAGGCGAAGATGACGGCGATGGCCGGGGCCAGCAGCGCGTAGAGGAACCGTTTCACTCCGGCTCCACCTCGCCGAGCCCGGTCATGTAGGCGCCGAGGACCTCCGGTGTCACCTCCTGTGGGTCGAGCCGGGCCACGATCTCGCCGCCGTAGATGACGAGGAGCGTGTCGGAGAGCCCGATCAGCTCCTCCAGGTCGGCGCTGATCAGCAGCACCCCGAGCCCGCTCGCTCTGGCATGGCGCAGCTCGTCCCAGATCGCAGCCTGGGCGCCGACGTCGATGCCACGGGTTGGGTGGGCGGCGATCAGCACGTTGGGAGCGGCGATCATCTCCCGCCCGACGATGAGCTTCTGCTGGTTTCCCCCCGACAGCGCCGCCGCCAGCACGTCGGGGCCCGGCGTCTTGACGTCGAACCGCTCGATGACCTCGACCGTCCGCTCCCTGGCACCGGCGCGGTTGACCCACGGGCCTGTGATGAATGGAGCCACGGTCTGGTGACCCAGCATCGTGTTCTCCCAGAGGGGGGCGAGGAGCAGCATCCCCTGCCGGTGGCGGTCGGCGGGGATGATCCCGATCCCGGCCTCGCGGCGGTCCTTCGTCGACCAATCGGCGATGTCCTCTCCGACGAAGGTGATGGAGCCCGACGTGATCGGGTGGATTCCCATCAGGGCGTCGATCAGCTCGGACTGGCCGTTTCCCTCGACCCCGGCGATCCCGACGATCTCCCCCTTGTGCACGTCGAACGAGACATCGGTCAGCACCGTCCTGCCGTACTCGTTCACCGCGTTGAGCCCGGAGACCGACAGCTCTACGACATCGGTCACCGTCGACTCTGTCGTCTCCGGAGTGGGGAGTTCGGATCCCACCATCAGCTCGGCGCACTGTTTGGCGTCGACATCCTGCGGGTACACGACGGCGACCGTGCGCCCGTCGCGCATGATCGTGATGATGTCGGCGACGCTGAGGACCTCGTCGAGCTTGTGGGAGATGAAGATGACGGTCTCGCCCTCCTTCTTCAGCTCCTTGAGGTTCGAGAACAGCTCGTCGACCTCCTGCGGAACGAGCACCGAGGTCGGCTCGTCGAGGATCAGGATCCTGGCCCCGCGATAGAGCACCTTGAGGATCTCGACTCGCTGGCGGTGTCCCACGGTCAGCGTCTCGACCAGGGCATCGGGATCGACCTCGAGGCCGTACGTCTCCCCCAGCTCCTTGATCCGGGCGCGGGCTTCGTCGAAGTCGATCTGCAGCCGCTCCCTGGGCTCGTCCCCGAGCACGATGTTCTCGAGCACGGTGAGGTGGGGGATCAGGTTGTACGCCTGGAAGACGA
>CAZCBO010000048.1:4627-13795 GCA_964496825.1 uncultured Acidimicrobiaceae bacterium | reverse complement strand
GGAATCACGTTCACGACACCCGGCGGCACCCCGGCCTCGGCGTAGAGATCGGCGAGAACCAGCGCCGTCAGCGGAGTGTCCGACGCCGGCTTGAGCAACACCGTGCATCCGGCGGCGAGCGCTGGGGCAATCTTGCGCGTCGCCATCGCGGCCGGGAAGTTCCACGGCGTGATGAACAGGGAAACGCCGATCGGCTGATGGACGACCATGATTCGCTTGTCACCCGCCGGCGCGATCTGCACGGAGCCGATGTTGCGCACCGCTTCCTCGGAGTACCAGCGGAAGAACTCGGCGGCGTAGCGGACCTCGCCGATCGCCTCGCCATAGGCCTTGCCCATCTCGAGCACGATGATCGTGGCCAGCCGGTCCTCCCGTTCGATCATCAGCTCGAAGATCCGCCTCAGGATCTCGGCGCGATCCCGGGGTGCGGTCGCCGCCCACCCGGGCAGCGCGTCGTAGGCAGCGGTGACGGCGGCGAGGGCGTCGTCGACCGATGCGCTCGGTACCGTGGTCATCACTTCCGCCGTCGAGGGATCGTGCACCTCGATCTCGGCGCCATCGGAGGCCGACGGCGCGAACTCACCGCCGATGTAGAGGCCGGTGGGCAGGGATTCAACGAGCTGGTTCATCCGCATCCTCTCCTCTGAACATCGGCACGGCTCAAGAGAGTCCGTCCGAAACCTCGACGTCCTCCGGCTCGAGCTCCATCCCGGCACCTTCGGCGGCGAGCTCGAGGAGGGCGGCGAAGTCCTCGTCGCCGCGACCTCTCCCGATCCCGTCGACCACGAACTGGTGCACCAGCGCCGACGTCGGCAGCGGCACGTCGAGCTCGCGACCGAGGTCGAGACCGAGCTCGAAGTCCTTGCGCAACAGATGCCAGGTGAAGGTCGGCTTCCAGTCGAGGTGAACGAGGGCCGGCGTCTTGTACTTGGTGAAGGTCGAGCCCATGACGCTGTCGTTGAGGAACTCGAGGAAGTCGGCTCTGGACACACCGGCCTTCTCCATCAGCACGGTGATCTCCGAGAGGGTCTGGGTGGTGACGCCGAGCAGCAGGTTGTGGGCGATCTTGACCAGCCGGGCTTCGTCCTCCGGCCCGACGTAGGTGACCTTGCGCCCGTACATCTCCAGGTAGGGCCGGGCGACGTCGAACGCCTCGCGGGGGCCCGACACGACCGAGGTCAGCCTCCCGGACGCGACCACGTAGGCGTTGCCGCTCACCGGTGCCGCCAGCACCGCGGTGCCCCGCTCCTCTGCGGAGCGACGCAGGGTGTCGGACGTCTCGGGATTGATAGTGGTCGAGTCGACGAGGATCTGCGGCGCCACGTCGTCGCGGGACAACACCCCCTCGTCCCCGACGGTGACCTCGAGCACGTCCTTGGGACCGCTCACCATGGTGAAGACGATGTCGCGGTCGGCCAGCTCGGCGGGGCTGTCGACGATCTTGGCGCCGAGGGCCGTCAGCGGCTCGGCCTTCGCCCTGGTCCGGTTGTACACCGAAACGTCACAGCCGTTCTCGAGCAGCCGTTCGACGAGGGCGTAGCCCATCCGTCCGGTGCCGATCCAGCCGATCGTGTGCGAATTGCTCATTGAATCACCTGCTCGATGCGTGCAATCGATTGTACGGTGCAGGAAGTCGCTGTTTCAGCGGATGTTGGCGAAGAGGCGCTCGAGGTTCCCCGCCAGGATCGCCTCCCGGTCGGCCGCACCGAGATCGGGAACCGCCTCGATGGTGGTGACCGGGTCGAGATCGCCCATCTCGAAGGGGTAGTCGGTCCCGAGCACGACACGGTCGGCGCCGACCTTGTCGACGAGAAACCTGATCGAGGCCGGGTCGTGGAGCACGGTGTCGCAGTACAGCGTGCGCAGGGCGTCGGCGGGCGGGGTCCTCATGTCGGCAGCGGCGATCTCCGGCCTCGCCTCCCACCCTCTGGTCATGCGCCCGATCTGGTAGGGCAGGAACCCGCCCCCGTGCACCACGCACAACACGAGGTCGGGGTGGCGCTCGAGGAGTCCGTCGAGCAGGAGCCCGGCGACGGCGACCGTCGACTCGGCCGGCCGGCCGACGATGTTGTGGAGGAAGTGCGACCGGAGATCGATGCCGGGAAGCGGGTCGAGCGGGTGCACGACCACGATGCACCGCAGGTCGGCCGCCGCCTCCCAGAAGGGCGCGAGGTCGGCGGTCACCAGGTAGTCGTCGCCAACCCTCGTCCCGATCTCGACGCCGACCATCCCCAGCTCGCCCACCGCGAAGCGGAGCTCGGCGGCCGCCGCGTCGGGAGTCTGGAGTGGAACCGTGCCGATTGCCCGAAACCGGTCCGGGTGTGACGCCGCCTCGGAGGCGAGGGCCTCGTTGAGCCGCCGCGACCACACGCTTCCCTGCTCGGGGTCGAGGCGGTACGCGGTGAAGTCGATCCACGGCGACAGCACCTGGACCGCCACGCCCATCCGGTCCATGGCCTCGAGACGGGCGTCGCGGTCGGAGAGCACCGGCCGCAGCGTCATCGGGAGCGGCCGGCCGGCAACAGCGACGGTGCCGTCGTCCCCCAGGTCGATGCCCAGCGTCGAGCCGTCCCGTTGCAGTAGCTCGACCACCTCGGCGGGTACACAGTGGGCATGGATGTCGATGGCCACGCCGGGTTGATACCACAGTCCCCACGAGGATGAGGCGTCGGGGCCCGGAAGTACACTCGACGGCGGCCATCATGACCCCAGATTCCCCCGGCCAGAGCGAGATCGAGCGCTTCATCACGGGTACCGGTCGGTAAGTTGCCGATCTCGTTCCTCACGACGCGTTGCACTGCTGGTTTGCCCGCAGCCCGATCGCGCACGGCACGGTCAACGCCGTCCACACCGAAGCGGCTACCGACGCCCCCGGTGTGGTCGCCGTGTACACCGCAGCCGACCTCGGTGTGACCGATGTGAGCTTCGGGTTGGGCCTGGCGCCCGAGGCTCCCGGCATGGACCGGCCGGTGCTCGCCCGCGACCGGGTCCGTTTTGTCGGAGAGGCGACGGCGCTCGTCGTCGCCGGGAGCCGTCCCGAGGCTGAGGATGCCGCCGGCCTCGTCTGGGCCGACATCGATCCGCTGCCTGCGGTGTTGACGCTCGAGCAAGCCGGCGCAGGCGACTCGCTGCTGTTTCCCGATGCGGGCGCCAACATCCTGACCCGGACCGAGCTCGCCGAGGGTCCCGAGCCCATCGCCCGCGACCTGATCGACGTCACCGTGGAGGTGAACCACCCGCGACTTGCCCCGTCTCCGCTCGAGACCCTGCAGATCCTGGTCGTCCCCGAGGACGGGAGGTTGCACGTCTGGTGTGGCCATCAGTCACCGCATGCCCTGCGGTCCCGGCTCAGCACCTCCCTCGAGGTGCCGGAGGACACGATCCGCGTCACGGTGCCGGACGTCGGCGGCGCCTTCGGGATGAAGCGCGCGTATCCCGAGTATGTCGCCGTCGCCAAGGCTGCCATGCTCCTCGACCGACCGGTCGCCTGGAGCGCCACCAGAACCGAGCTCTTCCTCGCCGGAACCCACGGTCGGGCCCAGCACCATCGAGTCACGTTGTCCGCCGACGCCACCGGGCGCATCCACCGGGCCCGCTTTGCCCTGTCGACGGACACCGGGGCGTACCCGCACACCGGCTCGTTGCTGGGCGGCATCACCCGTTTCGTCGCCAGCGGTCTCTACGCCATACCGCGCATCGAGTTCGAGAACACGATCTTCGTCACCAACACCGCACCCACGGCACCGTATCGAGGTGCGGGACGCCCCGAGGCTGCCCTCGCCATCGAACGCGCCGTCGATGCGCTGGCGACGGCGCTCGACCTGGATCCGGCCGAGGTGCGCCGGGTCAACTTCGTCGATACCTGGCCGTATCGAACGCCCACCGGGGCCCTCTACGACTCCGGCGACTATCACGGCGCCCTCGACCGGGCCCTGGAGCTCGCCGACTACCCGGCGGTGCGTGCCGAACAACAGCGCCGCCGCGATGCCGGTGAAGACCCCATCGGGATCGGCATCGGCGCCTACATCGAACGGGCGGGCGGCAGCGCCGACTCAGGCGAGTACGGCGCGGTCACCATCGAAGGAAACGGTCGGATCACCGTGCTGACCGGGTCGACGTCCACCGGCCAGGGACACGAGGCAGCATGGCGGGGACTCGTCGCCTCGATCCTCACCGTCGATCCCGACACCGTGACGGTCGTCGCCGGCGACACGGACGCCGTGCCCAGGAGCGTGGGTACCTTTGCCAGCCGCTCTGCTCAGATCGGTGCCTCGGCGGTGATGCGCGTGACCGAACGGGCAAGGGATCGCGCCAAGGACATCGCCGCCGAACTCATGGAAGCGTCACCGCACGATCTCGTGCTCACCGACGGGGCCTTCTCCGTCGCCGGAGTTCCCGACGGTGCCGTCACGCTGGCCGAGGCCGCAGCCAACGCCGAGGCCTCGGGTGAACCGATCTCCTTCGAAGAGTTCTACGTTCCCGGCGGCCAGACCTTCCCCTACGGGGTCCACATCGCAATCGTGGAAGTCTCGATGGCGACCGGAACCGTCTCACTGGAGCGCCTCATCGCCGTCGAGGACGTCGGTTCGGTGCTCGACGAGCGACTCGTCGAGGCACAGCTCCACGGTTCGCTCCTGCAGGGCGTCGGCGCCGCGCTGCTCGAGGAGATGCACTACGACGAGTACGGTCAGCCGATCACCGCATCCTTCACCAACTACGTGATCCCGGGCTCGAGCAATCGGCTCAACCTGACCGCAGACCGGCTCGAGCATCCGGCGCCGACCAATCCCCTCGGGGCCAAGGGAGCCGGCGAAGGCGGCACGATCGGTGCCCCGGCCGCGATCCTGAACGCCACCATCGATGCGCTCGCCCCCTACGGTGTCGACGACCTTCAGCTCCCCCTGCTCGCCCATCGCGTGTGGGAGGCGCTCCAGACCGCTCGCGAGGTGGCGGCCCCATGAGCGACTACGACGTGGTCATCGCCGGCGCCGGCCACAACAGCCTGGTGAGCGCGGCCTACCTGGCCAAGGCCGGGTTCAGCGTGCTGCTGATCGAGGCACGCGATGTCGTCGGGGGGGACGCCGCCACCGAGGAGCTCACGCTTCCCGGCTTCCTCCACGACACCTGCTCGACCGCCCACGCCGTCCTCCAATCGAGCCCGACCATCCGCGACGACGAGCTGGGTCTGCGCGATTACGGCCTCGAGTACATCTCCCCCGACCCGGTCGTTCACCTGCCGTTCCCGGATGGGACATCGATCACTCAATGGCGCGACCTCGACCGGACCTGTGACGAGTTCGCCCGTCACTCGGCGGCCGATGGCCGGGCCTTCCGCGCCATGATCGAGGAGTACGAGAAGGTCGCGGGAATCTTCAACGCCCATCGCTACACGCCGATCGGATTCGGGCCCTCGATCGACGAACGACTGGCGGACCATCCCGACGGCAGGCCCTGGCAACGAATTCGTCGATGGAGCGCGGCCAAGGTGATCTTCGATCAGTTCGAAGACCCACGCTCCAGGGCGTTCCTGCTGTGGATGGCGTTCATGACCATGCAGCCACCGGAGCGAGCCGAGACCGCCCGCCTCGCCTACGCCCTCCCCTTCGGCAGGCAACGGAACTCGTGGATCATCCCGAAGGGCGGCTCGCGGGCGCTCCCCGCTGCGCTTGCCCGGCTCATCGACGACCTCGGCGGCACCGTCATCACCGGGCGGCAAGTGGTGGACCTCGTCGTAGAGTCCGGCCGATGCGTCGGCGTCCGGACCGACGACGGAACCGTGCATCGCGCCCGGAAGGCGGTGCTGTCGACGATCCACATCAAGCACCTCGTCGAGATGGGCACCCCCGAGCTCTGGGGCGAGGAGTTCCGCTTCGGCGTCGACACCTGGCAGCCGGGGATCACGATGTTCGCCGCCCATTACGCGACCACCGAGCCGCCGAGGTACGCAGAGGGGCTCACTCCCCTGGCCTCCGGGATTCCGACGTCGGTCGAGCGATTGCTACGCATCCCCGTCGACTTCTCTCAGGGCATCGTCGCCCTCGACGACCCGGTGCTGCTCGTGCTCTGCCCCACGGTTGCGGACCCGTCGAGGGCACCGGACGGGAACCACACGCTGAAGGTGATCGGGTTCCAGCCCTACGACCTCCCCGAGGGTCCGGAGAACTGGGATGTGATCAAGCCGGGGGTGGCTGCAGCGAATCTCCAGCAGCTGCGCCGCTACGCCCCGAACCTGACCGACGACACCATCCTCGCCACCGCGACCAAGAGCCCGCTCGACCTCGAGCGCATGAACGCCCACAACTGGCACGGATCTTGCCACGGGGGCGACCAAGGCCCCGACCAGATGGCAGGCATGCGCCCTGCACCCGGCTGGGCCCAGCATCGGACCCCGATCCCGGGTCTCTACCAAACCGGTGCCACCACCCATCCCGGGGGCTCGGTGACCGCGGGGCCCGGCCGGAACGCCGCCATGGTGATGCTCCAGGACCTGGGGAGCAGCCTGGAGGCTGCGATCGCGGCACCCTGAGGCTCAGGACTCGAGGGCGGCGGAGGGCCGTCGAGGCGGGACCAACCCCGACCCGGCCCACACGGCGCCGTTGGTCGGCGGAGGTCGCTCACGGTGCGAGCGGCTCCCAATCGGCGGGGAAGATGAAGGCCCCTGCCTGAGTCGGTCCCGGTGCCTGCACCTCGATCCAGCGGATCGGTTGGTCGCTCGTCATCGTGTACCCGTGCTTGGCGTTCGTGCCGGCAAAGACGAGGTCGCCGGCATCGACGGGAAGGTCCCGGCCGTCGAGGTGGGCTACCGCGGATCCGGTGAGGAAGTAGTAGGCCTCCTCGAAGGGATGGAAGTGGTCACCGGCCGGATGGGTCGATGCACCGGGAACGAACTGGACGATGAACATCGTGTGGTGGAGGGCCCCGTTGAGGTCGTCGATCAGCATGGCGATGGCCACGCTGTCGAGGTTGGGTCCGCGGTACCCCCGAAGCGTGATCGGCCCCGGCTGCGGCAGATGATGCTCGGCGAAGTGGCCCACGTTTGGTCGCGTCGGGTGGTGGTCGCCCACGGCCGCACCTCCGCTGGGCACACCGACCTCGTCGGACGGGTAGGTGCCCGGTGCCGTGCCCGTCGAACGCGGCTGCGGCGAACGCATCCGAAACCACTCAGCAGTCGTGTCACCGACGTTGTGCCAGGCGTGGGGCACGCCGGCGACGACGACTCCGTAGTCGTTCGGCCCGAGGTGGTACCGCCGGCCGCCGATGTCGACGACGACCTCGCCCGAGAGCACGTAGAACGACTCCTCGAAGAAGTGACGGTGGCCCCGGACCTGACCACCCGGTTCCAGACGCGACAGCGACGCCTCGAGGTGAACGGATCCCTGATCGGGTCCGGCCATGATCGCCACCGAGAGTCCGTCGGCGAGTCCCGAGCCGTCCGCAACGAACTCGAAGTCGCTCGAGGGAACGACCCCGGACGAATACACGAGATCAGCTCCGCAGGTAGCCGGCGACCGCGCTCATGTCCTGGTCGCCCAGCCCCGCCGCGATCGCCTTGCCTGCGATAGCTCGATTGGCCTCACCCTGATCCATCGCAACGTCCTCGCGCTCGGCGAGGCCGAGGATCAGGTCGAGGTCCTTGGCAACGAGGTCGAGGGAGAAGGCCACCGGCGTCTCCTCCGGGTTCAGGAAGGCGGCCTCCTTGTAGCTGATGAACGGGGAGCCGGCGGCGCTGTTGGCGAACACCTCATAGGCGGTGGCCCGATCCACTCCGGCCTTCTCCGCCAGCACCAGCGCCTCCGAGAGTGCCATGTTGACGGCGTGCACGATCGCATTGACGGCCAGCTTCATGGTCGCTCCGGATCCCAGGTCACCAACCTCGTACACCTTCGCCGCCAAGGCATCGAGCACCGGGCGAGCCTTGGCCACTGCACCGCTCGGTCCGCCTGCCATGATCGTGAGCGCTCCCTGGTCCACGAGCGCCACGCTCCCGGAAACCGGGGCATCGAGCAATGTGGCACCGGCAGCCTCGACCGCGGGAGCGATCTCGGCCACGGTTCCCGGGTCGATCGTGCTCATCTCCAGCACCACGGCCCCGTCGCGGAGCCCGGCGGGAGCGCCATCGGGGCCCGAGTAGACGGCGCGGACCGCGGCATCGTCGGCCAGGCTGCTGATCACGATATCGCCCGAAGCCGCGGCTTCCCTTGCCGTCGAGACCACAGCCGCCCCCGTCTCGGCTGCGACCGCTTCAGCGGCCCCGGGAGTGCGGTTGTAGACGACGACATCGAATCCTTCCCGGCTCAGCGTCCTCGCCATGGCGGTCCCCATGCGTCCGGTACCCAGGACGGCTACGGTCTGATCGGCGCTCATCGCTTCCTCCTCGGTCCATCGCCCCTGGCCGATCATCGACGATACCTGTTCAGTGGAGCTTGACGTAGCGTCGTGTTTCTCGGTACGTTGCCGTCGCTCGGCTACGGTGTGAACGAGGCTGGCAGAACATGGTTCAGGAATCCAAACGCGGCGTGGGTGCCGACGCCCTCGGCGATCGGCTTCGGTCGACGCGAGAGGCCTACGGGATCAGCCTGCGCGAGCTGGCGCGGCGCGTCGGCGTCTCGGCGAGCCTCATCTCCCAGATCGAGACCGGCAAGGTACACCCCTCGGTGAGCACGCTCTATGCCCTCGCCTCGGAGCTCGACGCTTCCGTCGACGAGCTGCTGTTCGAGGACGCCGAGCACGTCGAGCCAACGGGGAACGCCTGGGACTTCCTCACCGAGCATCCCCATATGGAACCGGTGCAACGGGGGGACGATCGTCAGGTGATCGAGCTCGACTCCGGGGTACGCTGGGAGCGCCTCACCACCCAATCGGTGCCCGGCATCGATTTCCTCTACCTGATCTACCAGCCGGGGGGTGAGAGTTCGCCCCAGGACGCCATGCAGCGCCACGCCGGCCGAGAATGGGGCTACGTCCTCGAGGGCACCTTCCACGTCACCATCGGCTTCGACGAGTTCGTGCTCGAGCCCGGCGACTCGATCGCCTTCGACTCGACGATTCCGCACCGCTTCCACAACGCGGGCGACGCTGAGGTGCGGGCGATCTGGTACGTCCTCGGTTGGCAGACCGGGCGCCCAACCGCCTCGGGCAAGCCCGCGTAACCCGCCACTGGACCCGCGT
>CAZCBO010000048.1:2853-4527 GCA_964496825.1 uncultured Acidimicrobiaceae bacterium | reverse complement strand
TGGGCGGCTCGCAGTTCGCTCGCCGCCGACTGCGTGATCCTGCCATCTCGGAGCGAGCAGCTGCGCCACCCCGATCTGGGTTATGAGTCACGAGTCGCCGGTCAGCGCGGGTGCTGTGTCTGTTGGGCGGCTCGCGGTTCGCTCGCCGCCGACTGCGTGGTCCTGCCGTCTCGGAGCGAGCAGCAATTCGGTACTACTCAATCTACGACTGCCACTGCTTCCAGTTCGAGGACGAGCTTCGGGTCGCTGGCCAGCCGGACGATCTCCACCGAGGTGCTCGCCGGGCGGTGCTCACCGAAACGGCGGCTCATGACGGCGTTGATCGCATCCTGGTTGCGGTCCTCGTCGACGATGAAACGGGTGATCTGCACGACGTCCCGCAGCGTGCCGCCGCTTGCGGCGAGGACCTGCTCGAGATTGTCCATCGCCAGTTCGGTCTGAGCCGCGGGATCCTCCGGGATGTCATCGAACTCGGAAGGGATATGGGGGTGGGTGTGGTAGACGGGACCGGCGGTGAGGCCGGCGAGAAACACGAGCGACCCGGCGCGGACCTTGACCGCCGGGGTGTAGGGCATGTTCCACTTCGGATCGTTGTCCTCGGTGTGGATCAACTCGACGTCCTTGGCCACTCCTCCTCCTTGATCGGATCGGCGCAGCCTATCCGCCGACGACGCCATTCAGTCTGGGTGAACGCCCTTCTCGAGGGTGGCTACAATCGAAGACGGAGCGTCCCGCTGGGAGCCCGGACGCGCTGTCGACCCTCGGCCCCGGGGACGCCGACTGCGGCCCGGCATCCTCGCCGCGAGCAGCGGAAGCCGGCGGAGAAAGGACAGGACGATGGCGGAATTCCCTGTAGCTACAAGCCCGGCCCCCGGCGTGATGGGCGTCGATTGGGAGCAACGCGTCGACTGGGAACGGCTGCGCAACCATCGGGTAGCCAGGGTGCGCGAGCAGCTGGAGCAGTCCGATCTCGGTGCGATGCTGCTCTTCGAGACGAGCAACATCCGCTACCTCACCAGCACCCACATCGGGTACTGGGCGTTCAACAAGGGTGAACGGTATGCCCTGATGACCCGTACCGGGGAGCCCAGAATCTGGGACTTCGGCTCGGCCGCCAAGGCGCACCGGCTCCAGCAGCCGTGGATGGACCCGAAGAACTCCATCGGCGGCAACACCGGTCTCCAGGGGGCGATCGCCCCGACGGCTGGCCTCCAGAAGCGAGCAGCCGAGGAGATCGCCTCGATCCTCGAGGAAGAGGGTGTCGGCGACATGCCCCTCGGTGTCGACATGGCCGAGACCTCGGTGTTCCTCGCCCTCCAGGCCGCCGGCATCGACGTCAAGGACGGCCAGCAGCTGATGATGCTCGCCAGGGAGATCAAGAGCCCGGACGAGATCATGCTGTTGACCCAGGCCTGTGCGATGGTCGACGGGGTGTACCAGGACATCTACGAGTTCCTCAAGCCGGGTGTCCGCGAGAGCGACGTCGTCGCCCTCGCCCACCAGCGGCTCTTCGAGATGGGCTCGGAGTTCGTCGAGGCGATCAACTCGATCGCCGGGGAGCGGTGCAGCCCGCACCCGCACGTGTTCTCCGATCGCCTCATCCGTCCCGGCGATCAGGCGTATTTCGACATCATCCACGCCTACAACGGCTATCGGACGTGCTACTACCGCACC
>CAZCBO010000048.1:0-2843 GCA_964496825.1 uncultured Acidimicrobiaceae bacterium | reverse complement strand
ACCTTTGTGGTGGGTCGGGCCACCCAGGCCCAGCGCGACGCCTACAACCAGGCGAGGGAGTGGATGGACGCCGCCATCGAGTTGGTCAAGCCGGGCACCTCGACCGACGAGATCGCCAGGGTGTGGCCGAAGGCCGAGGAGTTCGGCTTCGAGGACGAGATGGACGCCTTCGGGCTCCAGTTCGGGCACGGGGTCGGAGTCGGGCTCCACGAGCGACCGATCATCAGCCGCCTCAACTCCATCGACGACCCGATCGAGATCAAGGAAGGAATGCTCTTCGCCCTGGAGACCTATGCTCCTGCATCCGACGGCCGCTCGGCCGCCCGGGTCGAGGAAGAGGGCGTGGTGACAGCGGAAGGCCCCAAGATCATCACCCTGTTCCCCGCCGAGGAGCTGATGGTCGCCAATGAGTACTGAGCGCGCCGACCAGGGCCTCTACGACTACGCGCTGCGACCGGCGAGGACTCCCGAGCCGGTCGACAACGGCAACGCCGACCTACCGATCCCGCTCGAGACCAGGATCGGGATGTACCGCACCCAGCAGGAGATGCGGCAGTTCGAGAAGCGCGCCTACGACCTGTTCATGCAGGGGCTGGTGAAGGGAACGAGCCATCTCTCCCTCGGCCAGGAGGCTGTAGCCGCCGGGGTTGCCGCCGCGATGCGACCGGACGACTACACCTTCGCCACCTATCGCGGCCACGCCCACACCCTGGCTCGCGGGGCGCCGATGGGACCGACGATGGCCGAGCTCCTCGGTCGGGAGGACGGGATCCTCGGCGGCAAGGGCGGATCGATGCACCTCACCTCGGTCGAGCACGGGATGATGGGGAGCTACGCCATCGTCGGGGCCCACCTCGTCGTCGCCAACGGCGCCGCCTGGGCCTCCCAGATGCGCGGGACCGATCAGGTCACGGCGGCGTTCTTCGGCGACGGCACCACGAACATCGGGGCCTTCCACGAGGCGCTCAACTTCGCCGTGATCTGGAACCTGCCGATCATCTTCGTGTGCGAGAACAACCTGTACATGGAGTACACGCCGATCGATCTGGTGACCGCCGTGCCCCACCCGGCGGCGGATCGGGCGTCGGCCTACGGCCTGGCGCCGGTGATCGTCGACGGCAACGATGCCGACGAGGTCTACGCCGCGGCCAGGACCGCGATCGCCAGAGCACGGATCGGCGGCGGCCCCTCGTTGATCGAGGCGGTCACCTACCGCCACGGCGGACACAGCAGGGCAGACCCGGGCAAGTACCGGCCCGAGGAGGAGGTCGAAGCCTGGCTCGACCGCGACCCGATCCCGATGTACCACCAGCGGCTGCTCCGCCTCGGGGTGAGCGAGGGTGATCTCGTCGGGATCGAGCAGGAGGTCGCAAGGGCCGTGGATGAGGCCACGGAGTTCGCCAAGGCGTCCGCCCCTCCAGGCGAGGCCGTGCTGATGACCGAAGTGTGGGCGGACGGAGGATCGGCGTGGCGGAACTGACCTACCGTGATGCGGTCGCCCACGGCATCGCCCAGGAGATGCGCCGCGACCCGGCCGTCGTCATGCTCGGGGAGGACATCGCAGGGGCCGGCGGGGTGTTCAAGACCACGGTCGGACTCCTCGAGGAGTTCGGGCCCGATCGCGTGCGCGATACTCCGATCTCGGAGCAGGCGATCGTCGGCGCCGCGGCCGGAGCGGCGATGACCGGGATACCGACCATCGCCGAGCTCATGTTCTCCGACTTCATCGCGGTGTGCTTCGACATCATCGCCAACCAGATCGCCAAGGCCCGCTACATGACCGACGGTCAGATCTCGGTGCCGATGGTGATTCGCACCGCCAACGGGGGCGGTTCGCGCTTTGGCGCCCAGCACAGCCAGAGCGTGGAGAACTGGTGCATGATGATCCCGGGCCTCAAGGTCGTGGCCCCGTCGACGCCGCGTGACGTGGTGGGGCTGATGGCCGCCTCGGTGCGGGACCCCGACCCGGTGGTTTTCTTCGAGCACAAATCGCTGATGGCGACCAAGGGCGAAGTGGAGGACGGCGAGATCGTCGAGGAGCTGGGCGAGGCGCGCATCCTCCGGGAGGGCACCGACTGCACGATCGCCGCGCTGGCGCTGATGGTCCCCAGGGCGCTGGAAGCCGCGGACCGCCTGGCCGAGAACGGGATCTCGGCGGAGGTGATCGACGTTCGCACCCTGGTCCCCCTCGACACCGGCGCGCTGCTCACCTCGATCGCCAAGACCGGTCGGCTCTACACCGTGGAGGAGAACCCGCGGCTGTGCGGCTGGGGCGCAGAGATCGCGTCGATCGCCGCAGAAGAGGCGTTCTGGGACCTCGACGGGCCGATCGTGCGCATCACGACGCCGCACATCCCGCTGCCGGCGGCCGAGCCCCTCGAGGACATGGCGATCCCGTCGACGGATCGCATCCACGACACCGTCGTCAAGACGATCCAATGACCGTTCTTGCGTAATGTGAGCCCGCATACGGGTCCTGGCTACGCAAGAACGATGGCCGACCTCCCGCAGGACGCCGACTTCGTCGTCATCGGCGCCGGCATCATCGGGCTGGCCGTCGCCCGCCAGCTGCTGCTCGACGACCCCAACCGGGCGGTGCTCGTCCTCGAGAAGGAAGACGCCATCGCCACGCACCAGACCGGCCACAACAGCGGGGTGGTACATGCCGGGATCTACTACCGGCCCGGATCCCAGAAGGCCGAGCTGACCCGCCGGTCGATCGATGTGCTGCGCGACTACACCACGGCCAAGGACGTGCCCTACATCGAGTGCGGGAAGCTGATCGTCGCCGTCTCCGAGGAGGAGGTGCCGAAGCTGCGCGAGCTCTACGAGCGCGCCACCGC
>CAZCBO010000047.1:13320-14039 GCA_964496825.1 uncultured Acidimicrobiaceae bacterium | reverse complement strand
GACCCGCCGCACCTCACAACGGTGGACGGGTGGGAAGCAGGCGCCTCCGCTTGTCGGTTGGGTTGGCAGATTAGGCCGTGCGCCCATCTAACTCAATGCCTGCAGCAGCTTGGCCAGCTCCACCGCCGCCGCCGCCGCTTCCTTCCCCTTGTTCCGCTCGTCGGCGGCACTCCTGGCAAAGGCATGCGACGGATCGCGCACGGTGAGGACCCCGAACGTCACCGGGACGCCCGTGTCGAGCATCACCCGCATCAGGCCCTCGGATGCCCGGTGTGCCACGTGCTCGTAGTGATCGGTCTCCCCCTCCACCACCGCACCGATGGCAACCACCGCGTCGTGACCGGCCTCGGCCAGCCTGCGCGCGATCAACGGCAGATCAAAGGCTCCGGGAACCTCGGCAACGAGGACATCGGAGACGCCGGCCTCCTTCAACACCTCGAGCGCTCCTTCGAGCAGTCCGTCGGTGACCGGCCGGTTGTAGCGCGCCCTGGCCACAGCAATGCGGAGCCCGGCGCCATCTCGATCCCCGCTGATCACCCTCACCCGCCGGATCCGAGGTGGCCGAGTTTGGCTTCCTTGGTCTGGAGATAGAACCGGTTGTGGTGGTTCTCCCCCACCCACAGCGGCACCCGTTCGCTCACCTCGATCCCGAAGGAGGCCAGTTGATCGATCTTCCCCGGGTTGTTGGTGAGCAGCCGGACGCTGATCACCTTGAGGTC
>CAZCBO010000047.1:0-13310 GCA_964496825.1 uncultured Acidimicrobiaceae bacterium | reverse complement strand
TCTGGGCGTCGACGCCGTAGTGGCGCTCGTCGGGTGGATGCCCGATCTGGCGGTTCGCCTCGACGGTGTCGAGCCCCTCCTCCTGGAGTCGATATGCGGCCAGCTTCTCGACGAGACCGATGCCGCGACCTTCGTGGGTCGGGTTGTAGACGATGACCCCGCGGCCTTCTTCTGCGATCTGCCGCATCGACTCCCTGAGCTGGATCCCGCAGTCACAGCGCTGACTCCCGAAGACGTCTCCGGTGAGGCAGACCGAATGCACCCTGGTCAGCACATCCTCCTTGCCCGATACGTCACCGAGGACGAGGGCGACATGCTCGGATCCGGTGTCGACGGCGCGGTAGCCCACCGCGGTGAAGGAGCCGTACTCGGTGGGGATCGACGCCTCGGCCTCGCGGGAGACGAGTGCTTCGGTCCGCCAGCGGTAGGCGACGAGGTCGGCGATGGTGATCACCGGGATCCCGTGCACTTCGGCAAAGATGTGCAGCTGCTCTCCCTTCGCCATCGTGCCATCGTCGTTGACCAGCTCACACAGCACCCCGGCCGCCGACAGACCGGCAAGCATCGCGAGATCGACGGCCGCCTCGGTGTGTCCGGGACGCACCAGCACACCTCCGGGCTGATACCGCAACGGAAACACGTGGCCGGGACGATGGAAGTCGGCGGCATGCTTGGAGCGGTCCACCGCCGCCTTGATCGTGGCGGCGCGATCGGCGGCGCTGATCCCGGTCGTCGTGCCCACCGCGTAGTCGATCGACACCGTGAACGCCGTCTTGTGGGAATCGGTGTTCTCCATCACCATCAAGGGGAGGCCGAGCTCGTCGAGACGCTCTCCCGTCATCGGCAGGCAGATCAGCCCGCTCGTGTAGCGCACCATGAAGGCGATGTGATCCGGCGTCACCTTCTCGGCGGCGACGATCAGGTCCCCCTCGTTCTCGCGGTCTTCGTCATCGACGACCAGCACCATCTCGCCCCTGGCGATGGCGGCGATGGCCTCTTCGACGGCGGCGTAGCTCATGTTCTCGCCTCCATCAAACGCTCGATGTACTTGGCGAAGATGTCGGCCTCGATGTTGACGCGGTCGCCAACCGTGCGCTCCCCCAGGACCGTGACCGCCAGCGTGTGCGGGATCAGCACTACCTCGAACCAGGTCGGCTGCTCTCCCGGAGCGGAGACTGCGGTAATCGTCAGGCTGACCCCGTCCAGGGTCACCGAGCCCTTCTCGACGAAGTAGCGGCCCAGCCGGTCCGGAGCGCTCACCCGTACCCTTCGAGCCTCGCCCTCGGCGAGAACGGACTCAACGGCGCCCACGCCGTCGACATGACCCTGGACGACATGGCCGTCGAACCGTCCCCCGGCCACGGACACGGGACGCTCGAGATCGATGCGCCCGCCGACCACGACCTCACCCAGGTTCGATCGCTCCAGGGTCTCGGTGACGGCATCGACGGCGAAGCGGTCTCCCTCGACGGCGACCGCGGTGAGGCAGACCCCGTTGACGGCGACGGAGTCGCCGAGCACCAGGTCCTTGGTCGTCTCCGGCGCCTCGATGACCAGATGACGGCCGGTGTCGGTCGGCTCGACCTCGGCAACGGTTCCCAGCTCGGTGACGATTCCCGTGAACATCAACCGGCCTCCAACGGAACGGCATCGATCCGCAGGTCGGGACCGAGGCGGGTAACCGCCGTGATCTCGATGCTGCGGGCGGCCTCGATTGTGGGAAACACGCCGCCGACCACGGGCAGCCCGGTACCGGCGCCCAGCTTCGCACCGACGTAGCAGATCAGCTCGTCGACGAGGCCCCCTCTGAGCATGGACCCGGCGAGGGTCGGTCCTCCTTCGACGAGGACGTCGATGATGCCCATCGCTCCGAGGTGCTTGATCATCGTGTGGAGATCCACACCGTCGGTACCGGGCGCCACGATGACCTCCGGCACCGCCGCAGGGCCCTCGGCTGGAACGAACAGGATCGGGTCGCGGTCGTAGATGGCAGCGGCTTCGGGAAGCGGCGTAGCGCCGCCAACGATCACTGGTCGCGGTTGGCGTCCGGTGTAACCGTCGATGCGCACGTCGAGACGCGGATCGTCGCTCCGTAAGGTCCCGGCACCGATGACGACCGCGTCGGCCCTGGCACGCAGCCGGTGGGCGTCCTCTCTGGCCTCCTCGCTGGTGATCCATTGCGAGGTGCGATCCGTCGCAGCGGCCTGTCCGTCCAGGGTGGATGCAACCTTGAGGGTGACTCTGGGCATGCCGGTCTTGCGGTGATGGAAGTAGCCGGGATCCACCGCGTGGACGAGGTCCCGTTCCACACCGACGACCACGTCGATCCCCGCCCGGCGCAATGCGACGATCCCCTGCCCCGACACCCGTTCGTCGGGATCCTCGGCGCCGACTACGACCCGCCCGACCCCTGCGGCGATGATCGCTTCGGTGCACGGAGGCGTGCGGCCGTGGTGCACGCAAGGTTCGAGCGTGGTGATCAGCGTTCCGCCGGCGGCTTCGTCACCGGCGCCGGCCAGCGCGGCAACCTCGGCGTGGGGCTGGCCGGGCGCGACATGGGCGTGGCTTGCCAGCAGTCTTCCGGAATCGGAGAGCACGAGGGCGCCGACCCGCGGATTCGGATGCGGTGCGGTGCCCTCGGTCAGGCCGACGGCAATGCGCATCAACTCCTCCGCGCGGCGTGTGTCGAACGAGTTGTCGTCCACGCGGCGCGACATTGCGCCCTCCTTCTCCCATCCGGACTGTCACCGTCGGCCCCGGGGTTCCACCGGGTCGGCCCCAACGCTGGGGTTCGCGGACTCTCACCGCCGGTCGGGAATTGCACCCTGCCCTGAAGGTGGGCTCTTTGGTCGCCATTGTACCCACCGGGGAACGCTCAGTCGGCCGGAAGCGTCGGCGGGCGCTACGTCCGCTGATCGACGGCGTACACCGAGCCCGGCTGGCGCTTGGCGTACTCCTTCATCTCGGTGGCGATCGCCGAGACCTCCCACTCCGAGGTGAGTTCACGGTGGCGGTTGGTCGCCACGCCTATCGAGATCGACGCGATGGGGAATTCCTGCTTCTCACCGAGGCGGTCGACCACCTCGATGTGGCCCTGGAGGGCATCGGTGGTGTCGTAGAGCTCGAGAATGCCGTCGTCGAACTGCTTGATCACTCCTTCGCAGAAGGTCTCGATGTGCTCGGGGCTGAGAATGACGACGAAATCGTCCCCGCCGACGTGCCCGATGAACACTCCCTCCCCGGCGACGTCGGCAGCCACGTTCACGAGCGTCTCGGCAGTGAACCTGATCACCCCGTCACCGCGCATGAACCCGTACGTGTCGTTGAAGGCCTTGAAGTTGTCGAGATCGGCGTACACGACCGCAAACCGGCCACCATCGCGCACTGCGTTCTCGAGTTCGGTGGTGATACGGAAGTTGCCGGGTAACCCGGTCAGCGGAGACAGATCTCGCATGTGCTGGGCGCGCCGGATCACGCTGCGCACCCTGGCGACGAGCTCCTCGGTTTCGAAGGGCTTCGTGAGGTAGTCGTCCGCCCCGAGGTCGAGACCCTTCACCCGTTCGGCGGCCTGCGGCTTGGCGGTGAGCATCACGATCGGCACGTTGGCGGTGGGGACGTCGTTCCGGAGATGTCGGAGCGTCGTCAGCCCATCCATTCCCGGCATCATCACATCGAGCAGGACGAGGGCCGGTGGACGCTCCGAGGCGAGCTCGAGTGCTTCGGGCCCGCTGCCGGCCACCTCGATCTCGAAGCCCTCCTGCTCGAGGTTCGTCTTGACGAAGTCGAGGATCTTCGGGTCGTCGTCGACGACGAGAATCCGATCGGTCATTCCATCGCTTTCCGTAGCACGCCGACGGCGGCAGCCGGATCATCGGCTCCGAAGACCGAGGTTCCCGCGACGAACACGTCTGCCCCGGCATCGCGTGCCGACCGAATCGTCGTCGGATCGATGCCACCGTCGATCTCTATATCGGTGGCCAGCCCTGCCGAATCAACGAACTTCCGTACCCGCTCGACCTTGGGGAGGACCTCGGGCATGAACGCCTGGCCGCCGAAGCCGGGGTTCACCGACATCACCACCACCATGTCGGCGAGTGCGACGAAGGGCTCGACGGCTTCTGCGGGGGTCGGCGGGTTGAGCACCAACCCGAAGCCCAGCCCGACCTCGCGGGCCTTCTCGGCCACGGGACCGGGATTGGGAAACACCTCCAGGTGGACGGTCACCAGGTCGGCCCCTGCCTCCTTGAGCGGCTCGAGGTAGGCGTCGGGGTTCAGCGTCATCAAGTGACAATCGAGCGGCAGATCGGTCTCCTTCCGCAGCGACGCGATGACGGGGATCCCGATGGTCAGGTTCGGCACGAAGTGGCCGTCCATCACGTCGACGTGCAGCAAGTCGACGTGCGGCTCGACCGCCGCGACCTCCTCGCCGAGCCGGGCGAAGTCGGCGGCGAGGATCGAGGGGGCGATGCGCGGAGCCTTGATCACGATTCGGGAGTGTACGCCCCGTCGATCGTTCCCCCCTCCCCCCGCCTGCCGTTCAGCCAGGCGGAGCCGGACTGCGGACCCTTGCCCTCCGGCTGGATCGTCACCAGCTCGAGGCTGCCCTTCCCGAAGCCGGCGACGGGTCTTCCCTCGATGGCAGCGATCGTCCCCGGCTCGACGATGGCATCGGCCACGGCGACCGCGAGGATCTTGTGGCGCACGCCGTCGATACGCAGCCAGGCTCCTGGCCGAGGATGGAACGCCCGCACGGCACGCTCGGCGGTGTCGACCGGCCAGGCACCGTCCAGTTGTGCCTCCGCGGTGCCCAATGCCGGGGCCGCCGAGGAGCCTGAGTCCATTTGCGGGGCGGGATCGAGACGGCCCGCGAGGTACTCCGGCATTGCGTCATCGACCACCATGGCACCGAGGTACGACAGCCGCCCGGTGAGCGATCCGCCGGTCTCGTCGTCGGCAATCGGTGTCTCGACCACCGCGATCACCGGACCGGTGTCCAGTCCTTCGTCGATCAACATCAGGCTGACCCCGGTCGTCTCATCGCCCGCCAGCAGGGCTCGTTGCACCGGGGCCGGACCACGCCATCGAGGCAACAGCGAGAAGTGCACGTTGACGAAGCCGAGTCGGGCGAGGTCCAACACCCGGGGCTCGAGGATCCGCCCGTAGGCAACGACCAGGCCCACGTCGAAGGTGGCTGCAGAGAGCGCCTGCCGGAGCTCCGCCTTCGTGGCGGGCTGCGCCACCGGGAGCCCCCACTCCTGTGCGGCTCGCTTCACCGGCGGCGCGACCGGCGTCCCGGACCGGCCCCGTGGCCGGTCGGGCTGGGTGACGACGAGGTCGACATCGATCACGTCGAGCAGCGCCGCCAGGCTGGGAACCGCCGAGGACGGCGTGCCGAGGAACACGGCGCGCATCAGGAGCGTCCCAGGCGGTCCTCGGCCATCGCCTCCCGCAGCTCCGCAAGAGCGCGCTTTCTGGCGGTCCTCCCGAGGCGGTCGATCAGCAGCATTCCATTGAGATGGTCGACCTCGTGTTGGAGCATGCGGCCCATCAGCTCCTCTCCGGAATACTCGATCGACGCACCCTCGAGATCCTGGCCGACCGCCCTGGCGAACGACGGCCTGGTGAACTCCCACCAATGTTCGGGAATCGACAGGCACCCCTCCTCGAACTCCCACTTGCCCGACGTCTCAACGATCTCCGGGTTCACCATCACCAGCGGGCCGTCCCCGATGTCCGCGACGAAGATCCGCCTGGCGATGCCGATCTGCGGGGCGGCAAGGCCGACACCCGGCGCGTCGTACATGGTCTCCAACATGTCGTCGACCAGCCGCCGCAATTCCTGGTCGAACACCTCCACGGTGGCTGCCGACCCCCGGAGCACCGGATCCGGGTAGACGCGAATGGGAAAGATCGCCATGTGAGCCAGGAGGCTAACAACCGTTCTTGCGTTGCCTGAGCCCGTATACGGGCTGTGATTACGCAAGAACGTGGTTCTCACAGATCGACGGGGTCGGCGTCCACCCGCACCCGTGATCCACCGTCGCGCAGTGCCTGCACGACGGACCGCAACCGCAACCGGACCGGATCGAGGTTGTCGGCCTGGAAGAGCCAGCGATGCCCCTCACCCCACGCCGACGGCCCGAGCACGATCGCCCCCCCGCCCGCTTCCCGCAGTGCCCGATCGACCGGTCCCGGTGGCGCGTCGGTCTCGACCGCGAGGAGGGCTCCGACGGGTGGAAACGCCGTCTTGGCTCGCTCCACGAGTTCGGCTTCGATGAACCCCATCGGGCGGCCGCGTTGCAGCGCCACGATGGCGGGATCTCCGGGGAGCGCAGTCTGGACGATGGCCTTCCGGCCGCGACCGGGAGACGTCGCCATGGTCATCCGCACCATCCGCCGGAGAGCGTCCTCCCCGGCGCGGTAGTGAGGAGCGAGCAACATCCCGTCGGCATCGGCAGCGATGGCGAGAGCCACCGGCGCCAGCCCGACGAGATCGCGCTCGGTGCCGACCTGAACCGGCAGGCCGCTGCCGACTTCGCCGACCGCACCGCGGTGGCTTCGAGCCAGCTCGTCGATGACGCGCCCGATGCCGGCGCCGATCGGCTCGAATCGCTGGCCACCACACTCGCTGCACCCGTCGTGCTCCCGACCGCAGCGCGGACAGGTTCCTGAGCGCTCCAGGCCGGCGCCACAGTTGGTGCATCGGCGCAGCTCCCTGCAGGAGACACAGCGAAAGGCGCCGGCGTAGCCCCGACGGTTGACCATGACGAACACGGACCCACCGGAGCCGACGGTGCTGGCGATGGCCATCCTGGTTCGCTCGGCAAAGAGCGCCCCGGGGTCCTCACGCCGGTCGACGATGTCGACCAGCGGCCAGACTCGCCCGCCGTCGGCGCTGATCTCGACACCTGCGGCCACGATGTCGGTGGTGGGCACGGCCCCGACGAACAGCAGCCCGAAGCGCTCGACCCCACTCCTGCGCCGCCACACATCGCGCACGTGGTACGTCGGCGTCTGCTTCGCCTTGTAGGCACGGCGGCCCTCCTCGATGACGATGCCCAGGCCGAGAGACCCCGCACCCCAGAACGCGATCTCCCTCGTCCCAACGACGATCGTTCCGGCGCCGGAGGCAACGAGCGCCCAGGTTTCGGTGCGCTCGGCGGCCGGCCGTACCCGATCTCCGAACGAGGCGGTGAGGGCCGAGGCCACGTCGGCGGCTTCCTCGATGGTCGGGGCCGCGACGGCCACGGTGCGGCCGGCACCCGCGATCGGCCCGATCGCCGGCGCGATCACCGAGACCGGCGCCTCGCCGCTGATCACGTACCGGGAACGGGATTTCCGACCGGTCGCCTGCGCTGAGGCCCACGCGGCGAGCGCGGCGCTCGACCCGGCCGGCTCGAGGTAGCTCGGCAGACTCGGCGTCTTGGGGAGATTGGGCGGGGCACACCGTCCCAGCACGACCGACAGCGGGGCCACATAGTGTGCCGCGACCCAACGTGCGGTCTGGAGCAGGGCCTCGTCGAAGACCGGGAGATCCCCCGAGCGGCCCAGGACGTCCCGCAGGGGACGATCGGGTTCGCCATGTCGCAGCGCGGTCACGAAACCCCTGACTCTCCGGCCGCCCAGTGGTACCCGCACCATGGTGCCGACGCCGATGTCGGACAGCCCATCGGGCACCGTGTAGGCAAAGCCGTCATCCACCGCAAACGACGGCACATCTGGGACGACCTGAACGACTCGGGTCAGCTCTTCGCCCCCTCGGAGAGCTCGATCGTTCGGTCGATCAACCGCTCGGCGACGTCCGTCTTCGTCATCAGCTCCCACGGCTCGGTCGTGCCGTCCGGGTGAATGAGCACGACCTGGTTCGTTTCACTCCCGAACTCGGAGCCGAGGGCGGTGACGTCGTTGCCGACGAGCAGGTCGACACCGTATCCCTTTGCCTTGTCGACGGCGGCTTCGAGCGATCCGGTCTCTGCGGCAAACCCGACGAGGTATGGCCGTTCGGCCATGGCGGCGATGCCTCCCAGCACGTTGGGAGACTCGACCAGGGTGATTTCGGGAGGACCATCGGCGCGACGCAGCTTCTCCGGCGCGGGGTGGTCCGGTGTGAAGTCGGCCACCGCGGCGGCCAGGATGGCGACATCGGCATCCTCTGCGGCTTTCCAGGCGGCCTCGGCCATCTCGCGGGCCGTCTCGACGGCCATCACCTCGATGCGCGGATGGCGCGGCGCCGGTGCGGTCGTCACCAACGTGACGTCTGCGCCCCGTTGGGCGGCGGCCAGGGCGATGGCGTTCCCCATCTTGCCGGATGAACGGTTGCCGATGAAACGCACCGGATCGATGGGCTCCCGCGTCCCGCCGGCGGTGACCAGTACGCGCTTGCCGGTGAGGGGACCGTCGTCGCCGATCAGGGCCTCCACGATGACGTCGGGATCCACCAGGCGCCCCGGTCCCTCGTCACCTCCGGCAAGGGCTCCCCTGTCGGGTCCGATGATCGTGTACCCGTCCTCGACGAGGGTGGCGATGTTGCGCTGCGTGGCGGCGTGCTCCCACATTTCGGTGTGCATGGCAGGTGCGACGATCACCGGTCCCGTCGATGCCAGAACGGTTGTCGACACCGGATCCTCGCTGAGTCCGGCGGCGAGACGTGCGATCGTGGCCGCGGTGGCCGGTGCGATGACGACGGTGTCGGCCCATCGAGCGAGGGTGGTATGGGGACTGACGTCATCGTCACCGAACAGATCCACGACCGGTTGGGTCCCGGTGATCGCAGCGAGCGTTTGCGCGCCCACGAACTGAGTAGCCGATCGGGTCATGACCACGCGCACCTCCGCGCCGTCTTCGATCAGACGGCGGGCGAGATAGGCCGCTTTGTAGGCGGCGACGCCGCCGGTGATGCCGAGGACGATGCGTCGCCCGGCGAGCATCCCCTACTCCTCGGCCGGGGCGATGACGACCTTGCCCTCTGAGACCTCTTCGAGGGAAATCGAAAGAGGCTTACGGGACATGCTGTGGACCTGGGGAGGCACGTATCCGCCGAGACCCTCACCAAGCTGGTTGAAGTAGGCGTTGATCTCCCGTGCCCGGCGCGCCGAGAGCACCACCAGTCCGAAGCGGGATCCAACTTCGTCCACGAGCGTGCCGATGGGCGGCTCTGTCAGCATGTCACTCCTCGGTGTCCTCCCCGGACGCGGCGACAGCGTCGCCGGTGGGGGTCGAAGCCCGCAGTATAGAGGTCACCTCGTCAATCGCGGTTTCAAGATCGTCGTTGACCACCAGATGGTCGAACGTGTTCGCGGCATCGGCGATCTGCTCGGTCGCGACGCTGAGCCGCCGCCCGATGTGATCCTCCGATGTGTCACCCCTCGATCGAAGGCGGCGCTCCAGCTCTCCGAGCGAGGGGGGAAGGATGAAGACCAGGACGGCGTCCGGACAGGCCGACTTCACCTGATGCGCCCCGTGGTTCTCGATGTCGAGCACGACGTGCTGGCCACGCTCGAGGCGCTCGAGAACCGCGGCGCGGGGTGTTCCGTACCGCCTCCCTCCGTATTCGGCCCACTCGAGGAGTGCATCGTCGGCGACCAGGCGATCGAACCCCTCGTCGCCGACGAAGATGTAGTCCACCCCATCGCTCTCTCCCGGTCTCGGGTCGCGGGTGGTGGCCGAAACCGAGAACGCGGCGCCCGTTCGGTCGAGGACCCCATCGATCACGCTGGACTTGCCCACGCCGGACGGCCCCGACACAACGAGGAGCGTGCCCCGCTCAGGAGAAATGCTCGAGGAGTCGTTCACGCTGCCGGGATCCGAGGCCGCGGATCTTGCGGTTCTCCGCGATGTCGATCGCTTCCATCAGCCGCATCGCCTTCACCTTCCCCATCCCCGGCATGGCAACCAGCAGGGGATAGATCTTGGTTCCGGCGACGATGTCGTCGGTCTCCGCCTCGGCGAACACGTCCCCCAGGGTCAGCGAGCCGGTGCTGAGCAGGGCCTTCATCTCCGCTCGCTTCGTCCGTGCTGCGGCTGCCTTCTCGAGGGCCGCCCGGCGTTGCTCGTCGGTCGTCTCCGGTGGTTTCTGCTTGGCCATGGGGCGATGCTACCCCCGGACCATCACCGCGATCTGCTCGGCGGCGGCGATCGGATCGGCAGCCTGCGTGATCGGCCGCCCCACGACGATGAGGTCCGCACCGGCCGCCACGGCCTCGGAGGGGCCGGCGGTCCGTACCTGGTCGTCATCCGTCGGCTCGGTCCGGATCCCCGGTGTGACGCGAAGGAGGTCCGGTGCCGCCGCAGCGATCGCCGCCAGCTCCCGGGGGGAGGAGACGATGCCCTCACATCCGGCCCCGTTCGCGATCGCGGCCAGTCCGGCGGCAAGGTTCTCCGGCCCCATCTCGAACCCGACCGAGGAGAGGATCGTGTCGTCGAGGGAGGTGAGCACGGTCACCGCGAGGATTCCCGCCCGTGCCTCGGCGGCGTGAATCCCGGTGACCGCCGCCCGCAGCATATCGGAGCCGCCGGTGGCATGGGCGGTCACCCAGCGGGCGCCGTGAGACCCGAGGTGGCGAGCCCCTGCCTCCACCTGGGAAGGGATGTCGTGGAGCTTGGCGTCGGCGAATACGGGCCGGCCGAGTTCCGCGAGCCGTCCGATCAGCCCGGGACCCTCGGCGTACAGCAACCCGAGGCCGATCTTGAACCCAGCCACGTGGTCGCGCACCAGCCTCGCCATGTCGAGGGCGGCATCTCCGCTCGGGAGATCGAGGGCGACGATCACTCGTTCGGTCACCATTCCACCGCTCCTCCGACGAGTTCGGAGATGGAGGTGACCCTCTCCTTGCGCAGGAAGCGCTCGAGATCGGCCAGGATGCGCCGCCCCACGCGCGGCTCGGCGAAGTGGGCGGTCCCGATCGCCACGGCCGAGGCCCCCGCCAGAAGGTACTCGATGACGTCGTCGGCGGTCTGCACGCCACCGCATCCGACGATCGGTACGCCGCGCAGCGCGTGGCTCACCTCCCAGACGCAGCGCATCGCGATCGGCTTCAACGGTGCCCCGGAGTACCCCCCGACGACGCCGCTCAGCTTCGGCCGCCGTGTCTCGACGTCGATCCCGGCGCCCCAGACGGTGTTGGTGAGGACGACCCAATCGGCGCCCGCCCCGGCAACGGCATCGGCCACGGCGACGACGTCGACCGCATTCGGTGACAGCTTTGCGCCCACCGGCAGGTCGGTGGCGGCACGAACCTCGTTGATGACCTTTGCGGAGGACTCGGCGTCGAGTGAGAACAGCTTCCCACCCAGGTTGGGGCAAGACAGGTTCACCTCGATGGCGTCGACCCCGGCTGCGGTGAGCCCCGCAGCCACGTCCGCAAAGCCGCCGGGATCCTGGGCAACCGCGGACCCCCAGAGCCGAGTCGGAATCCGGGCGATCGATGGGCCGACCGCATCGGCCCAGGCCTCGATCCCCGGGTTCTGGATCCCGATCCCGTTGAGCATGCCGAGGCCGGCCGGAGCCAGGCGCGGTGGCATCTTGCCCGGCCAGGGTTCGGGCGACACCGATTTGGCGACCGCGGCGCCGTACACGGAGAAGTCGACCACCTCGGCGAAGTCGACCACCGACCCCACCGTCCCCGAGGCCGCGATGAGCGGCGATTGGAGCCTGATCGGTCCGAGGTCGGTGGGGATCGACGTCATCATGCGATGCTCCTGTGGTACTCCTGCAGGCTATCGACCGCGGCGACATCGCCTGCCTGCTGCATGCTCCGTGCCATCGCGACCCCGCCCTGTGCGGTGGTGATGCAGGGGATGTGTTGCCGGGTGGCGGCGATGCGGATGAGCCGGCCGTCGCCACGTGCCCTACGGCCGCGTGGGGTGTTGATTACGAGGTCGATCTCGTTCGCCTCGATCAACCGCACCGGGTCGTAGGGACCCTCTCCGACCTTGTCGACGTGGGTTGTAGCGATCCCGTGTCGCGCCAGGTGGCCCGCGGTGCCGTGGGTCGAGAGAATCCGGAACCCGAGATCGGTGAGGGTCGCCGCGATCTCGACGCCCAGGGGCTTGTCGCGATCGGCGAGTGACAGAAACACCGTGCCACCCCGGGGAATGGCGTGGCCGGCGGCGAGCATCGCCTTGGTGTAGGCGAGTCCCGGGGCGGTGGCGATGCCCATCACCTCGCCGGTCGCCCGCATCTCGGGGCCGAGAATCGTGTCCTCCGTCGGAAACCGCGTCCACGGCAGCACGGCCTCCTTCACCGCCGTGTACGGCGTGGACGCGACCCGGACCGGGAGCACGCCGGCCGTGCGCAGGTCTGCCAGGGATTCCCCCAGCATCACGCGCGCCGCCACCTTGGCCAGCGGGACCCCCGTTGCCTTGGAGATGAACGGCACCGTCCGCGACGCCCGCGGATTGGCCTCGATCACATACACGTCGTCGCCTTGGACGGCGAACTGGATGTTGAGCAGTCCGCTGACCCCGAGGCCGGCGGCGAGCAAGCCGGTGTAGTCCTCGATCCGGGCCACGACACCTGGACTCAGCGTCTGGGGCGGAACGACACAGGCGGAGTCCCCGGAATGCACTCCCGCTTCCTGGACGTGCTCCATGATCCCCCCGATCAGCAGCTCTTCGCCGTCGTAGATGGCATCGACATCGACCTCGATCGCCGACTCCAGGAAACGGTCGATCAGCACCGGTGCACCCGAGAGGTCGACCTCGCTGCCGGGAGCCGCCGCATAGAGCTCTGAGAGGTAGTCGGTGAGCTCGGCCATTCTCCGTGACACGATCTCCATGGACAGGCCCGGGGCCGCCGCATAGCGCTCTGAGAGGTCGTCGCTGCGCTGGGCCATGCTGTAGACGAGACGCATCGCGCGCCCGCCGAGCACGTAGGAGGGTCGGACCAGGGCCGGCATTCCGATCTCGGTGGCCACTGCGATCGCCTCCTCCACCGAGCCGGCCGTCCCGTGAGCCGGCTGCGGAATGCCGTGCTCCCGGCACAGGGCGGAGAACCGTGACCGATCCTCTGCCACGTCGATGGCGTCGGGGCTGGTGCCCGCGATCGTCCAGCCGGCGTCCTCGATGGCGTGGGCCAGGCCGAGCGGCGTCTGCCCGCCGAGCTGCACGATGACCGCCTCCGGCCGTTCCGCCTCCAGGACGGCGAGGACGTCCTCGGTGGTGAGGGGCTCGAAATAGAGGCGCGTCGAGGTGTCGTAGTCGGTCGACACCGTCTCCGGGTTGCAGTTGATCATCACCGTCTGGTATCCCGCTTCGTCCAGCGCATACGCGGCGTGGACGCAGCAGTAGTCGAACTCGATTCCCTGCCCGAT
>CAZCBO010000046.1:0-14375 GCA_964496825.1 uncultured Acidimicrobiaceae bacterium | reverse complement strand
GGATGGGACCGGTCGGACACCACGGTGGCGAGGTCGACGAGATCGTCGGTGGTCTTCCCCATCGCCGAGACCACGGCGACGACCTGGTTCCCGGCCCGACGGCTCTCGACGACGCGCTCGGCCACGCGCCGGATGCGATCCGCATCAGCGAGGGAGGTTCCGCCGAACTTCTGCACGACGAGGGCCATGTCCCGCGCAGTGTAGAGGGGGGTGGGTATTGGGCCGTGTCAGCTCGCGGCCGAATTCACCACCTCGATCCAGCCGGTACCCTTTGCGGTGATGGCAACGGACAAGCGCGAACGTCAGCGGGCCAACCGCGAGGAGAAGAAGGCCGCCGAGGCCAGGGCGAAGCGCCGCCAGGATGCGTGGGCCACGATCAAGAAGTGGTCGATCTACGGCGCCGTCATCATCGTCGTCTTCCTCGCCATCTCCCTTCTGTTGCGCTGAGTGGCGATCGACCTCCATACACACTCGAGCGCCTCGGACGGGACGGATTCTCCTGCCGATCTGATCGCCCGCGCCCACGAGGCCGGGCTCACCGCCATCGCTCTCACCGATCACGACACGCTGTCCGGAATCGATGAGGCCCGCACCGCGGCGGCGGCCACCGACGTGCGGTTCGTCCCCGGCGTGGAGCTGTCGGTCGACCACGACGGGCGCAAGATCCACCTCCTCGTCTACTTCCTCGAGCCGGGGGCGGGACCCCTCCAGGACCGGCTTGCCGACCTCAGGGCCGCAAGGGACCGGCGCAACGTCTTGATCGTTGCCCGGTTGCGCGACCTGGGATACGACATCGACGTGGCCGAGGTGGCCGCCCACGCCCACGGCGAGGCGGTCGGCCGGCCGCACATCGCCGACGCGCTGGTCGCCAAGGGGGTGGTGTCTTCCCGAGCCGAGGCCTTCGACGCGCTCCTCGGCGACGGCGGGATCGCCTATGTGGAGCGGGAACGACTCACCGCGGCACAGGCGATCCGGCTGGCGACCGAAGCCCACGCCGTGACCTCCGTCGCCCATCCGTACACGATCGACGGCAACGCCGACACCTACCCCGCCCTCTTCGCGGAGCTGCGCGACATCGGGCTCACCGGCATCGAGGTCTTCTACCCCGAGCACTCCGCCGACCTGCGGCGTCACCTGGCGACCCTGGCCGGGGACCTCGGGCTGGTCGCCACCGGCGGATCCGACTATCACGGTACCGGCAAACCGGGACTCGGCGTCGGCATCGGGTTCGGCGACCTGACCGTCCCCGATACCGTCGTGGCCGAGCTGGAGGAGCGGAGGGCCTAGCGATGCTCCCCTACAACGTCGACCACGTGGCGATCGCCGTCAACGACCTCGATACGGCGATCGCCGCGTTCCGCGCCCAGTACAACGCCGACCCGGTCAGCCGCGAGACGGTCGCCGACCAGGGCGTCGAGGAGGCGATGATCGCCGTCGGCGGCTCTTCGATCCAGCTCCTGCAACCGCTGGAAGCCGATTCACCGGTCGGTCGGTTCCTCGTCAAACACGGCGAGGGTCTACACCACGTGGCGTTCGCCGTTCCGGACCTCGAGGCCGCGCTGGAGCACCTGCGCAACACCGGTGCCCGGCTCGTGGATGAGGCGCCCCGGATCGGTGGAGGCGGTCATCGCATCGCCTTCGTGCACCCGACGGCCTTCGCCGGTACCCTCATCGAGCTCATCGAGGTGAACGTGTGAGAGACAGGATCATCGAGATCAAGGGCGGTGCCGGACCCGAGCACGCCGCTGCGATCGCCGCCGCCATCGCCCACGCCGAAGCCGACGAGGCCGAGGCCAGGGCGACGATGCCGAACGTTCCCAGGCCCAGCTCGTGGGTGCAGGCGACCCGGCCCCGCACCACGGCGCCGCCGATGCGCTCCTCGGCCTACGACGCCAGCGCCCAGCTCCCCCCGGACGAGCGACCGACCCCGTAGACAGCCCTGCTCGCCCGGTACCATCGGGGCAACCGGACACGAAGGCCACCCCATGAGCATCGTCATCTCATCGATCGCCCGGACCCCGATCGGCAAGTTCCGCGGCGCCTTCTCGCCCCTGGCGGCCGTCGAGCTCGGTGGTGTCGCCATCGCCGGGGCACTCGAGCGCGCCGGCCTCACAGGAGACGCCATCGACGAGGTGCTCTTCGGGCACGTCATCCAGGCAGGGCAGGGCCAGCTCACGTCGCGACAGGCGGCGGTGGCCGGCGGCATCCCGCTGACGGTCCCGGCAACGACCATCAACAAGGTCTGCCTCTCCGGGATGGAGACCATTGCCGACGCCGCCTTCCGCATCGACGCAGGGGAGTCGAAGATCGTCATGACGGGGGGCATGGAGTCGATGACCAACGCCCCCTACGTGCTCGAAGGCGCCCGGATGGGCCTCGGGTACGGCGATGTCGTCCTCAAGGACACGCTCGACCAGGACGGTCTGCTCTGCGCCCTCGACCACTGCCTGATGGGCGAATCCACCGACGACAAGAACGCCGAGTACGGCATCGACCGGGAGGAGCAGGACGCCTGGGCGGCCGAGAGCCACGCTCGCGCTGCTGCCGCTACCGAGTCCGGCGCCTTCGCCGATGAGGTCGTTCCCGTGACCGTCCCCCAGCGCCGGGGCGACCCGATCGTGGTCGAAACCGACGAGGGGATCAGGCCGGACTCCACCGAAGCGACCCTCGGGAGCCTGCGTCCCGCCTTCGTCGAGGACGGAACCATCACCGCGGGCAACGCCTCTCAGATCTCCGACGGCGCGGCGGCCCTGGTGGTTGCCGACCGCTCGGCCGCCGAAGCAGCGGGCCTGCCGGTCCTGGCCGAGCTCGTCGCCTACGGCCAGACGGCGGGACCCGACCCGAGCCTGCATGCCCGGCCGGCTGAAGCGATGGAGATCGCGCTCAAGAAGGCCGGCCTCGAGCCCGCCGATCTCGAACTCGTCGAGATCAACGAGGCGTTCGCAGCCGTGGCGCTGTACTCGGCGAAGCTCCTCGGCGTTCCTCACGAGAAGGTCAACGTCAACGGCGGTGCGGTCGCCCTCGGGCACCCGCTCGGCGCCTCGGGGGCACGGATCGTGGTTACGCTGGTGAATGCGCTCCGCGCTCGGGGTGGCGGGCTGGGCGGAGCAGCGCTGTGTGGTGGCGGCGGTCAGGGCGACGCCGTGATCGTCCGGGTCGAATAGAGGGGAGTCGGCAATGGCTGAGACCGCGGATCGCAATCTCGCGCTCGAGCTGGTCCGGGTCACCGAGGCCGCAGCGGTGGCGGCGGCCAAGTGGCAGGGACGGGGAGACAAGGACGCCGTCGATCAGGCCGCGGTGGACGCGATGCGGACGATGCTGGCGACCGTCGACGTCGACGGGATCGTCGTCATCGGCGAGGGGGAGAAGGACGAGGCGCCGATGCTCCACAACGGCGAAGCCGTGGGCAACGGTACCGGCATCGAGATGGACGTCGCCGTCGACCCGGTCGACGGTACCCGGTTGACGGCGCGGGGCATGCCTGGTGCGCTGGCGGTGATCGCGATGGCGCCGCGCGGCACCATGTATGCGCCGGGCAGCCTGGTGTACATGGACAAGATCGCCGTCGGCGAGGTCGCCGCAGGCATGATCGACCTCGAGGCGCCGGTCGAGCACAACCTCCGGCAGGTCGCCAAGGCCAAGGGCAAGGGGGTCGACGACGTGACCGCGGTCATCCTCAACCGGCCCCGCAACGAGGACTACATCCGCCAGGTGCGGGAGGCCGGCGCCAGGATCAGCCTCATCGGCGACGGCGACATCTCCGGGGCCATCTCGACGGCGAAGCGGGACAGCGGCATCGACATCCTGCTCGGCATCGGCGGATCGCCAGAGGCGGTGACGTCCGCCTGCGCCATGCTGGCGCTGCGCGGCGAGATGCAGTGCAAGCTCTGGCCGAGGGACGCCGCCGAGCGCCAGTTCGCGGTCGACAACGGCCTCGACCTCGACCAGGTGCTGACCACGAAGGATCTCGTCGACTCGGACAACACGTTCTTCGCCGCGACGGGCGTCACCGACGGCTTCCTGCTCGAGGGCGTCGACTTCTACGGCGATGCCGTCGAGACCCACTCGGTCGTGATGCGGTCGAAGTCGGGCACCACCCGCTTCGTCAAGGGCGTCCACCGCACCGAGTGGATCGAGCCGGAACCGCTCCCGGACTGATTCCCCCTACGAGCCCAGGGCTGCTGGGTGCACATATGACACTCATGGCCCGCGGAATGAGCCATCAGAGCGTCTCCAGCGCCGCGTCGTAGCGGGGTGCCACCAGGCTCCAGTCGAACTCCGCCATCTGAGACGACAGGTTGGCGGCGATCGCCGCCGCCTCCCCACGGTGATCGAACGCCCATCGCACCTTCGCCGCGCCGTCGCCGTCGTAGAGGCAACGTTCCCGATACGCCGAAGGGATGTGCTCGGGGTACACCAACCGGTTCGGCAGCACCGGGAAGGCACCGGCCGCTATGCCCTCGACGACGCCGACCCCGAAGAACTCCTGGTGGGCGGTCGACAACACGACGTCGGCCCTGGACAGCAGGTCGGCATACGCGTCGTCGGGGACGTAGCCGAACTCGACCAGGCGATCGCCGAGGAGACCGGGGAGCCGGTCGAAGGCCTCGGGCGCCGAGACGAACCGTTCCCCGACGACGGCGGCCAGGAAGTCGGCTCCCGTCGCGATCAGGTCCGCGAGCAGGTCGACGAGCTCGTCGGGCCCCTTGTCGTGCTCCCACCGCTGGTTCCACACGAGCAGCGGAATTCCGCCCGGCTCACCCCGCGGGCCGAACCGCCCGACGTCGATGCCCACCGGCAGCACCGTGCTGCGCTTCTCGACTTCGGCGATCCGGTCTGTGTGCGGCCGGTCGGGGAACTGGCGGAGGAGGCGCTCGACCTGCTCGAAGAACGTCTGCCGGTGGTACTCCGAGTTGAAGATCACCAGGTCGGCAACCGCGGCGCTCGACCAGTTGATCATCGGGTAGGTGTCGTCGGGCCGGTCGAGCGGGGACAGCGGATAGGTGAACTGGCTCTCGTGGAAGTAGACCGCGACCCGTGCTCCGTCGAGCGTGTCCCGCGCCGACCCCAGGAAGGCGGCGACGTTCATCATCGATGAGGCCAGCACCACGTCGGGCCGCCCCGCGATCGCCTGGGCAAGGGTGAGGTGCGCTCCGTGCATCCGCCACTTCCAGAACTGCGCATCGTGGGTGACGAGCGTTACCTCGTGGGCGCTGTTCGCTGCATAGCCGTCGGCCCAGGCGCGATGCGAGCCGCCGTAGTAGGGCTCGACCAGGGTGATCTGCACGCACGCAACCCTAGGCCGAGATTCGGGCGCTTCTCCCCTAGCGGCAGGGCCCTCGACGGCGGTACGGAAAGGGGTGTCAGGTTTGTCCGGTGACGGAGACAGGTGGGGGTAGAGGGCGGCCGACGGGAGGATCGATGGACCGATCCCAGACAGCGTTTCGGCGGGTCTTCGAAGACCACCACAAGGCTGTGCACGCGTACTGCCTGCGGAGGACGAACCCCGACGACGCCGTCGACGCCGCCGCCGAGGTCTTCCTGACGGCGTGGCGCCGGATGGAGGACATGCCGGACGGCGAGTCGGTCCTGCCGTGGCTCTACGGAGTCGCTCGCCGCGTCCTGTCCCGTCAATGGCGCGGTCAGGGAAGGAGACGCCGGCTGGTGATGCGGTCGAAAGCGATGACGAGGCCGCCAACCGACGACCCGGAGAGCGTGGTTGTACGGCGGGAGGAGATCGGTTTGGTGCTCGAGGCACTGAACCAGCTCGGCGAGCGTGACCAGGAGATCCTGCGGATGGCGGCATGGGACGAGCTCCCGCACGCCACCATCGCCGGCCTCCTGGGCTGCTCGATCGATGCAGTCGATCAGCGCGTCCATCGCGCCAAACGGCGTTTGGCTCGCCGGTACGCATCGCTGGCCGGCCGGGAGCACCCGATCCGGGCGCTCGATCCCGCCCCGCGGAGAGGAGGAGCAGCGTGAACAGGGTCGACGTGGTCTACGAGCTCCTCGCCGCGGCCGACCCGGTCGCCGACGTCGAGACCCTCGACAGCTCCGCGCTGGTCGCCCGGGTCGAGGCGGCACTCGGATACCGGGCGACGCGTGTGACCTCCGAGCACATCGTGCCACGGCGTCGGTCCCTGCGGCCCGCCTGGGCGGCAGCGATCGCCTTTGTCGCCACGGTCGCCGTGCTCGGCGGCTCGCTGGTGCTCGGTGTCCTCCTGCACCAGCCGGGCTTCGACACCGCTTCGAGCTGGATCCCCGACGGTCTCGAGGCGGCCGCTGCCGCCACATCCGTGGGGTGGCTGCTCGTTCCGACGATCGCAACAGCGGTCGCGGCAACTACCGCCCTCGTTGTGAGGAATCGAACAAAGGAGACGGCGATGGCAACGACAATCGATACACCTCCGGCCGAGCGGCTGGAGACGGCCAGGCGAAACAACCGTTGGCTCGTCGCCGCCGTCATCGTGCTGGCGCTGCTGCTGGCGGCACTCGGCGCCTGGGTCCTCTACGACCTGGCGTCGGAGCCGGAGACGGCGGCAACCGAAGAGGTCCAGGCGGTGTTGGACGACTATATGGCGGCATATGTCGATGGAGACGTTGAGGCGTTCAAGGCCCTGACCACCGACAACTACCGCTTCGAGTCGACAGGCAACTACGCGGTCGACCGCAATTACCAGGGTGGCATCGCCGTCGAGCCCGGCTTCCAGATCGAGCGGGTCGGGAACCTGCGGATGGCGGGCGACGGTCCGATGTACTACGTGGTGGCCACCGAACAGGCGACTTTGGATGACACCGTGTATCCCGGGGTGTCGGCGTACGTCGTGCTCGAGACCGACGAGGGGCTGAGGGTCCTCGAACACACCTGGTACAGCGACCTCTGAGGCTGAGCCGCTCAGAGCTCCTTGCGACCGCTGAGCGCCCGGCCCAGGGTGATCTCATCGGCGTAGTCGAGATCGCCTCCGACCGGAAGGCCGGAGGCGATCCGCGTCACCATCACTCCGAGCGGCTTCAGCAACCGTGCCAGGTAAAGGGCGGTGGTGTCGCCCTCCACGTTCGGGTTGGTGGCAACGATGACCTCCTTGACCCCTTCGGCCTCGACGCGATCCACGAGCTCGCCGACCCGGAGCTGTTCGGGTCCGACCCCGGCGATCGGGGAGATCGCTCCGCCGAGCACGTGGTAGCGCCCGTTGAACTCCTGGGTCTTCTCCAGCACCGGGATGTCCTGGGCCCGCTCGACGACGCAGAGGACCGCCGGATCCCGACGCAGGTCGCGGCAGATCGAGCACTCTTCGTCGGCGGTCACGTTGAAACAGCGGGAGCAGAGCCGGACGTCGCGCCGCATCTCGACGACGGCTTCGGCGAGCCGGACGGCGTCGGCCTCCTCGACGTTGAGCAGGTGGAAGGCGAGGCGCTGGGCCGACTTCTGGCCGATCCCGGGTAGCCGGGCCAGTTCGTCGATGAGATGCTGGACCGGCGGCTCGAACATCAGCCGAGCAACCCGCCGAGGTCGAGGCCCATGCCGCCCATCGAAGCCGCAGCGTCCTCGGCGGCCGCGGCGAAGGCCTGGTTGGCGGCGGCGACGACCAGGTCGCCCGCCATCTCCGGATCCTCCGGGTCGAGTACCGACGGATCGAAGTCCACCGAGACCAGCTGGCCGGCGCCATTGACCACCACCGTCACCACGCCGCCGCCCGCCGTCCCCTCGTAGGTCTTGCCTGCGAGCTCCTCCTGGGCGGTGGCGAGCTGCTGCTGCATCTTCTGCGCCTGCTCCATGAGCTGGCGCATGTCCTTCGGCATCCGTTGTGACATGCGCCAGAGGGTAGCGAGTACCTTTCTCGGCCATGTCGATCGACGTCGAGGCCGTCAGGGCCCGATTCCCAGCCCTGCGACGCACCGTCGACGGGCGTATGGCCGCCTACCTCGACGGGCCCGGCGGCACCCAGGTCCCCGACCAGGTCATCGAGGCCATGGCCGCCTTCCTCGGCGCCGGCGGCAGCAACCTCGGTGGACCCTTCGTCACCTCCCGGGAGACCGACGCCGTGGCCGAGTCGGCCCGTCGCGCCGTCGCCGACCTGTTCAACGCAGCACCCGAGGAGATCGCTTTCGGGCAGAACATGACCTCGCTCACCTTTGCGGTGAGCCGGGCGCTCGCCGCCACCTGGGAGAGGGGAGACAACGTCGTGATGACGCGACTCGACCACGACGGCAACGTCTGGCCATGGGTCCGGGCTGCCGACGACTCCGGCGTCGAGGTTCGATGGCTCGACTTCGATCTCAACGACGGCTGCCGGCTGCGGGTCGATCAGCTCGACGACCTGCTCGACGACCGCACCCGCCTCGTCGCATTCACCCACGCCTCCAATGCCGTCGGCACCGTGGTCGACATCGGACCGGTGGTCGAGGCCGCCCACGACGTTGGGGCGCTCACCTACATCGACGCCGTCCACTACACGCCCCACGGGCTCGTCGACGTCGCCGCCACCGGCACCGACTTCCTCGTCGCCTCGGCCTACAAGTTCTACGGGCCCCACACCGGGTGCCTCTACGGCCGCTACGAGGTGCTCGATAAGCTCGACGCCTACAAACTGCGCCCGGCACCCGACGTCCCGCCGGGGAAGTGGGAGACCGGGACCCAGAGCTTCGAAAGCCTGGCCGGGGTCGCCGCCGCCGTCGACTACCTGGCGTCCCTTGGCGAGGGCGACGATCGCCGGAGCCGCATCATCTCGACCATGGCCGCGATCGGCGTCCACGAGCGGGCACTGTCGGCACGCTTCCTCGACGGAATCGCCGCGCTCGACGGGATCACGTTGTACGGACGCTCCGTCCCCGAGGGACGAACGCCGACCTTCGCCGTCGACGTCGCCGGGATCGACCCCGGCGAGGTGGCGGCCCGCCTCGGCGAGCAGGGAATCTTCGTGTGGTCGGGCGATTACTACGCGGTCGAGGTGATGACCCGCCTCGGGTTCTCCGACGGGCTGGTTCGCATCGGGTTCGTTCACTACAACACGCCCGACGAAGTCGACCGTGTCGTTGGCGCATTGGCGGCGCTCGCTTGACTGGGCATCGAGAGAGACGACAACCAGATACTGGGTTCCGAACCCGCGTGTCGCGACAACGCCGCTCCCCGACCGCTAGGGTCGTTGCACGGACGACGGAGAGGCTGAGGAGGCGTCCATGAAGCGCGCGAGCGTTTTCGTAGCGGTATTGGCTCTGGTCATCGCGTCCTGCGACGGAGGAGCAGACGACACCACGACGACCGCGGACACGGGCGGGACGACCGAAACCACCGCGGCCGGCGCCGCCGGAGGCGCCATATCGGTCGGCATCGTCGAGCCCTTCGCCCTCGACCCGGTCAACACCGCCGACAACCAGGCCTTCCAGGTCACCCGCCTCCTCTTCGACGGGCTCACCGATGTGACACCCGATCAAGAGGTCGTCCCCGCAGTGGCCACGTCGTGGGACAGCCCGGACAACGTCGTCTGGACCTTCACTCTGCGCGACGACGTCACCTTCTCGAACGGACGCACGGTGACCGCAGGCGACTTCGTCTATGCCTGGAACCGGGTGGCCAACCCCGAGAGCGCCTCCGAGGTCGCCTATCACGGGCTCCCCATCGAGGGGTGGGGCGACGTCATGGACGGCGCCGCCACCGAGATCAGCGGCGTTGTCGCCATCGACGATCAAACGCTCGAGGTCACCCTCCTCGAGCCCTTCGCCTTCTTCCCCAAGGTGCTGTCGCACCCGGTCTTCTCTCCGGTGCCTGCCGAGGAGCTCGACACCGAGGAGAAGGCCGCGGCGTTCGCCGATCAGCCGATCGGCAACGGCCCCTACCTGATGGCCGGCCCGTGGGAGCACAACGTGGGCATCCCGCTGGCGAAGAACGACGGCTACTACGGGACTCCAGGCAACCCCAGTGAGATCGAGTTCCGGATCTACTCGGGGGCTGATCCGATGTACCGCGACGTCCAGGCCAACAACCTCGACATCGGGTTCATGGCGGTCACCCCGGCGCTGCTCTCCAGCGCCAGAGAGGAGTTCGGTGACCGCCTGCTCGAGGTGCCCGTCGGGGCCGTCAACTTCCTCGGCATCCCCGTCGCCACGCCGCCCTTCGACAATCCCGACATCGCCCGGGCGCTGTCCATGGCCATCGATCGCGAGGCCATCGCCGAGCGGATTCACCAGGGATCGGTGACCCCCGCCCGGGGCCTCGTGCCACCCCAGGCGCTCGGTGCGGTGGCCGACGCCTGCGATGGGTTCTGCACGTACGATCCGGATGCGGCAAAGGAGCTCTACGACGCCGCGGGGGGCATTCCCGAGGGCAGCGTCTTGCTCTACTACGCATCGGGTGCCGGCCAGGAGGACGAGATCGAGGTGATCGCCAACGCCTGGCGGACGACGTTCGGGTTGGAAGTCGACATCGCCGCCGACGAGTTCGCACCCTATCTGGATCAGCTGTACGGACCCGGGGTCGGGGACCGCATCTACTACGGCGGCTGGATCTGGGACTACCCCTCCTCCCACAGCTTCCTCTCACCGCTCCTGGAGTCGACCTCGTTCGACAACCTGGCCCCGTGGATCAACGAGGAATTCGACGGACTCCTTGCCGAGGCGCGAGCCGCCGCGGACGAAGAAGCCGGACTCCCCGCCCTCGAACAGGCGCAGCGGATCGCCGGCAACGAGCTGCCGCTCATCCCCATCTACTTCGCCAGCGACATCTCGGTTCACGGCGAGCGAGTCGGGAACGTCTTCGAGGGTGCCGACGGCATCATGCGCCTCGAGAACGTGACGGTGAACAACTGAGCACCAGCCGGAATCGTCTCCATCGCGCCCTGGGGGCGCGCCGGTACGCTTCGCTCCAGTGACACGGTTCACGATCAAGCGGTTGGCGGGGATGATTCCCGTCTTCTTCGGCGCCTCTTTGCTGGTGTTCCTGATCGTGTTCGCCCTGCCGGGAGATCCGGTCCAGGCGCTCGGCGGGGCCAGGGTGATGCCGGAAGCCACCGTCGAGGCGATCAAGGAGCGCTACCGACTGGACGAGCCCCTCGTGGTCCAGTACGTCGCCTACATGGGAGACCTGCTCCAGGGCGACCTCGGCGAGTCGTTCGTGAGCCGGCGCCCGATTCGTGACATCTTCACCGAGACGTTCCCCAACACCCTCAAGCTGGCGACCTTCGCCGTCGCCATCGAGCTCGTCATCGGAATCGCTGCCGGAGTCCTTGCGGCGCTGCGAAGACGCGGCTTCCTCGACATGCTGGTGCTCGTTTCGACGACGGTGGCGATCGCCATCCCCGTCTTCGTCATCGGCTTCACACTGCAGCTGCTGGTCGGTGTCGAATGGGGAATCTTGCCGGTCGCAGGGACCGGGGACGGGTTCCGGTCCTTCATTCTCCCCGCCTTCGTCCTCGCCTCGGTCTCGCTCGCCTACGTCGCCCGACTCACCAGGACCGGGCTGGTCGAGTCGCTCGGCGAGGACTACGTCCGGACGGCCGAGGCCAAGGGGCTGCCGCGACGTCGCGTCGTGGGGCGCCACGCCCTGCGCAACGCCGCCCTCCCGGTGCTGACCTTCCTCGTCATCGACTTCGGCTTCCTCCTCGCCGGCGCCATCGTCGTCGAAGGGATCTACAACATCAACGGGGTCGGCAACACGGTGTTTCGGGCCATCTCTCAGCGCGACAACCTGGTCATCATCAGCTTCACGCTGATCGCCGTGGTGGTGTTCATGCTGGTTTCGCTGGTGGTCGATCTCATCCACGCCTGGCTCGATCCGCGGCTCCGCCATGACTGAGGAGCTCGCCACCGAGGCCACGGCTGTGGAGGCAGAGCGGGGTTCGCTCACCGCCGACGCCTGGCGTGTGCTGCGGAAGAGCCCGCGATTCTGGTTTGCGGCAGCCGTCGTGGTCCTGGTCGTCCTGATGGCCATCTGGCCACAGCTGTTCGTCTCGATCTCGCCGGCGACGCACGATCCCTTCGATTGTTCGCTCCGCGCAGCGGACGGCTCGTTCCAGGACCGGCTCCCGCCCTCGGCCGAGCATTGGTTCGGAACCGACGTCCAGGGGTGCGATTACTACGCCAGGGTCATGTACGGGGCGCGGGCGTCGATCGTCGTCGGTATCGGCGCAACCCTGGTGGCGCTGTTGATCGGGCTGATCTCTGGCGGTGTTGCCGGCTACTACCGGGGGTGGCCCGATTCGGTGATCTCCAGGGTGACGGACCTGTTCTTCGCCGTGCCCTACGTGGTGGGGGCCATCTTGCTGCTCACCGTCGTCGGCGAGGAAGGGCGGAGCACGCTCCAGGTGCTGCTCGTCATCGGTGTCCTCTCCTGGCCCCTGGCCTCGCGCATCGTGCGTTCCTCGGTACTCGGCACCACCCAGCACGAGTACATCGAAGCGGCCAGAGCGGTCGGCGCCGGCGATGCCAGGATCCTGACCCGTCACGTTCTCCCCAACAGCTTCGCCCCTGTGTTCGTCTTCTCCATGATCTCGATCGGGGCGATCATCGGTGTCGAGGCGACGCTCAGCTTCCTCGGCGTTGGGCTCCAGCTCCCCGCCATCTCCTGGGGACTGATGATCAACACCGCGCAGACCTACTTGCACGAGAGCCCGCACCTGCTCCTGTTCCCCGGGGTCTTCGTGACGGCCACGGTGCTCGCCTTTCTCCTGCTGGGCGACGCCCTCAGGGACGCCTTCGACCCGCGCCTCCACCGATGAGCGCCGTCCTGGACCTGAGGGAGCTCACCGTCGAGCTGAGCAGCGGCGGACAGATGGTCCGACCGGTCGAGGATGTCTCCCTGACCGTCGAGGAGGGCACGGTCGTCGCCCTGATCGGCGAGTCCGGATCAGGCAAGACGATGACGGCACTGGCCACGATGGGCCTCCTTCCCGAATCCGCCCGCATCGCTGGTGGCGAGGTGGTGATCGACGGAAGGGCGGTCGCCGGCCTGAGCGACAAGGATCGCCGCGGCCTGCGTGCGGGGACGATGGGGATGGTCTTCCAAGATCCCCTGAGCGCCCTCAACCCGGTCTATTCGGTTGGCTGGCAGATCGCCGAGCAGTTCCGCGTCCACCGGCACATGTCGCGGGGAGAGTCCAACGAACGCGCCCTTGCCCTGTTGCGATCGGTAGGGATTCCCGATCCGGAGCGACGGGCTCGTGAGTACCCACATCAGCTGTCGGGGGGAATGCGACAGCGCGTGATGATCGCCATGGCGATCTCCCTCGAGCCCCAGGTACTGATCGCGGATGAGCCGACGACCGCGTTGGACGTGACCGTGCAGGCCCAGATCCTCGAGCTGCTCGATGAGCTGCGTCGGAAGCGCGGCATGGCGATCTGGCTCATCACCCACGATCTGGGCGTGGTGGCTTCTCTGGCGGACGAGGTCGTCCTCATGTACGCGGGGCGCACCGTCGAAGCCGCAGGGGCGGACCACTACTTCTCCGATCCCCGCCACCCCTACGGGCAGGCCCTTCGCGCCTCGGTGCCGAGGATCTCTCAGGAAATCGACGCGCTGGAGCCGGTCGCAGGTGCCCCGCCTCCCGTCACGGCGTTTCCCCCGGGGTGCCGGTTCCATCCACGCTGTCCTTATGCCATCGACCGGTGCCGCTCGGAGGTGCCGCTGATGCGACGCGTCGACGACGTACTGGTGGCGTGCCACCGCGCCGAAGAGATCCATGACTGAGCCGCTGTTGGAGGTCCGCGGGCTGGAGAAGGAGTTCTCTGCGGGACGCGGTACTCAACCCGTGCGCGCCGTCGCCGGCGTCGACCTGGATGTCGCCGGCGGCACGACCCACGGGCTGGTCGGCGAGTCCGGATGTGGGAAATCCACGGTGGCCAGGACCGTCCTGCGGCTCATCGAGCCCACAGCGGGCACCGTCGCCTTCGACGGCATCGACGTCGGCACGTTGGGTCGCAGCGAGCTGCGTGAGCTGCGCCGCCGGATGCAGATCGTCTTCCAGGATCCGGTCTCATCCCTGGATCCCCGAATGACGGTGGGGACGATCGTTTCCGAGCCTCTGGATGTGGCGGGGACGGGGACGAGATCGTCGCGGCGCGCCCGGGTGGGTGAGCTGCTGGAGCGGGTCGGTCTCGACCCTTCCTTCGCCAAGCGGTACCCGCACCAGTTCTCCGGGGGACAGCGCCAGCGTGTCGGCATCGCCCGCGCCCTGGCCCCGGGCCCCGACCTCATCATCTGCGACGAGCCGGTCTCGGCCCTCGACGTCTCGGTACGCGCCCAGATCCTCAACCTGCTCCGTGACCTCCAGCGGGAGCTGGGTGTCACCTACCTCTTCATCTCCCACGACCTGGCGGTCATCCGGCAGGTCTCGGACGCGGTGTCGGTGATGTATCTGGGTCGGATCGTCGAGACCGGGACCCGC
>CAZCBO010000045.1:0-14397 GCA_964496825.1 uncultured Acidimicrobiaceae bacterium | reverse complement strand
GCACCGCTCCGGGGCGCTCGGGGTCGAGCGGGTCCACACCCTCCTCGATCCCCATCATCACCTTGAACTGCTGCGACACCGAGCGTACGTCGTCGACGGTCTTGCCCACGATGACGTCGGTCATCATCGAGCCCGATGCTTGGGAGATCGAGCAGCCTTGACCGTTGATCGCGGCCTCGGTCACGACCCCATCCTCGATCCGCAGGTCGAGGTAGAACTCGTCCCCGCATGATGGGTTCTGGCCCTCAGCGTGGATGTGCGGCCCCGACAGCGTCCCGCGATGCCTCGGGTTGCGGTAGTGGTCGAGGATGACCTGGCGGTACAGCTCTTCGAGGTCTGCCATCGTGTCAATCGAGCGCGAAGACGGTGCGCGCCTCGAAGAGCGCGTCGACGAGGCGGTCCACGTCTTCGGTGTTGTTGTAGAGGTAGAACGACGCCCGCGCCGTCGCCGGGACCTGGAGGTGGCGCATCAGCGGCTTGGCGCAGTGGTGACCGGCGCGTACCGCCACGCCGTACTGGTCGAGGATGGTGGCCAGATCGTTGGAATGTATGTCACCGAGCTCGAAGCTCACGGCACCACCCCGCCTGGTGGGATCGGTCGGGCCGTACACGGTCAGGTCCGGCACCTCGGCCAGACGCTCCAGGGCGTACCCGGTGATCGAAACCTCGTGGTCACGGACGGCGTTCATCCCCACCTTGCCGAGGTACTCGACCGCAGCGCCGAGCCCGACCGCCTGGGCGATCGGGGGTGTCCCGGCCTCGAACTTGTGCGGCACCGGTGCCCAGCGGGACTCGTAGAGCTGGACGTCGGAGATCATCTCGCCGCCACCTTCGGTCGGCTCGAGCTCCTCGAGGCGCTCCGGCTTGCCCCACATCACCCCGACGCCGGTGGGACCCAGCATCTTGTGCCCCGAGAAGACGAGGAAGTCGGCACCGAGGGTGCCGACGTCGACCGGATGATGGGGGACGAGCTGGGCGCCGTCGACCACGACGATGGCATCGACGCTGCGTGCCGCCTCTGCCAGCTGCGCGACCGGCCCCAGGGTGCCGGTCACGTTCGACATCCCGGAGACGGCAACGATCTTCACCCGTTCGTCGACCACCTCATCGAGCGTGGTGAGATCGACCTCGAATTCGTCGTCGAGCGTCAGGTAGATCAACTCGATGCCGGTGTGGCGGGCGACGAGCTGCCAGGGGACCACGTTGGAGTGGTGCTCCATGATGGTGAGGACGACCTTGTCGCCCGGTTCGAGCTCATTGAGCCCGTAGCCGTAGGCGATGAAGTTGAGCCCCGTCGTCGTTCCCCTAGTGAACACGACCTCGCTCGGGGAAGCGGCGTTGATGAACGAGGCGATGGCCGCCCTGGCCGACTCGTAGGCCTCGGTGGCCTCGGCAGACAGCTCGTAGGCGCCGCGGTGCACGTTGGCGTTGGAGGTGCGGTAGAAGTCGTCGACGGCCTCGATCACCTGGACCGGTTTCTGGGTCGTGGCCGCCGAGTCGAGATAGACGAGGGGATGGCCGTTCATCTCGCGCTGGAGGATCGGGAAGTCCTCACGGAGATACGTCAGGTCGGTCAAGTCGCCGCTGCCCCGGTTCGGTACCGGTCGTAGCCGGTCTCTTCGATCTCGTCCGCCAGCTCGGGCCCTCCGCTTTCGACGATACGCCCGTCGAGCATCACATGCACGACGTCGGGGGTGATGTGGTCGAGCATTCGCTGATAGTGAGTGATGATGACGATGCCGCGCTCGTCGTTGGCGAGCCGCTCCACGCCCTGGGCAACGATCTTCAAGGCGTCGATGTCGAGCCCGGAATCGGTCTCGTCGAGGATCGCCAGATCGGGTTCAAGGACCGCCATCTGGAGGATCTCGTTGCGCTTGCGCTCTCCGCCTGAGAACCCCTCGTTGAGGTAGCGGTCGGCGAACGACGGATCCATCTCGAGATCCTTCAGCGCGTCCATGACCTTGAGGCGCAGCTCGAGCACGGTGAGGTCGGTTCCGGTGCGATTCGACAGTGCGGTGCGGAGGAAGTTCACCACCGAGACCCCAGGGATCTCCTCGGGGTACTGGAAGCCGAGGAACATGCCGGCCTGGCCGCGCTTCTCCGGGGTGAGAGCAGTGATGTCCTCTCCCTTGTAGGTGACGGTGCCCGAGGTCACCACGTACCCGGGGTGGCCGAGCAGCACGTTGGCCAGCGTCGACTTCCCCGAGCCGTTGGGGCCCATGATGGCGTGGATCTCGCCAGGGGCGACGGTGAGGTCGATGCCCTTGAGGATCTCAGTTCCGTCGACGGAGCCGTGGAGGTCGTCGACGACGAGCAACTCGGTCATACGCTGAGGTTAGAAGTCTCGAAGTCCGTAGCGACCAGGCTTTCCACTATCGGCGTAGTGCATTGAAGATCGGCTCCAGCGCCCCGGTGTCGATGTCGTCGAGCGCCTTGTACTCCTGGAGGTAGAACCGGGACACACCGGCGCCTGCCCAGGTGTCGAGCGCTTCGCCGATGGTATCGATCGTGCCGCGCGGGATGTTGCGCTCGGCGAGGAACGCCTCGTACTCCTCGACGCTCATGTCGCGTCCGGCGCCGCGTTCGGCCAACAGCTCGCGGTAGGAGGATTCGTCCTCGGCCATGATCACCGGGGCGGAGGTGCTGATCTTGATGGTGTCGGGGTCGCGGCCGACCTCGGCGGCCGACTTTCGCATCACGTCGAGCCTGCGCTCGATCACGGCGGGGCCCGCAGCGAACATGTTGTATTCGTCGGCGAACCGGCCGGCGAGGGTGGGTGTCCGCTTCATCCCGATGCCGCCGATGACGATCGGCACCTTGGCGGGCCGAGGGAGCACCTCGAAGCCGTCGGCGAGGACGTAATGCCTCCCGCTGAAGCCCTCCTCTCCGGTGAAGGCGGCGCGCAGGTAGCTCAACGTCTCGAAGAGCCGGGAGAAGCGCTCCCTGACCGAGTACAGCTCGATCCCGAACGCCTCGTGTTCCGCCTCCATCCACCCGGTCCCGATGCCGAGCGTGAACCGCCCTCCCGACATCTCGTCGATCGTGGCGGCGGTCTTGGCCAGCACGCCGGGATGCCGGAACGTGAGGGGAGAGACTAGGACGACCAGCTCGATCGACTCGGTCTCCCTCGCCAGCCCGGCGATGGTCGAGAGCGCCTCGGTGGTCGGTGCGGACTCGGAGCCGTTCAAGTAGTGGTCGGAGCGGGCGAAGGCATCGAGCCCCTGCGCCTCGGACCACCTGGCGAGCTCGACGAGACGTTGATACGAGCCACCGACCTGGGGCTCGGTGAACAGGGCGAGTTCCATGCGGCGGGAGCCTCCTTCTAGGACAGCCCCAGCAGGATCTGCTCCAGGTCGGCGATCGGGACTTCACCGGCGACTCGCACGGCAACCGTGCCGTCGGAGTTGGTGAAGACCCAGTAGGGGAATCCGCCGGTCCCGTACGCGGCGTAGACCGAGCTGTCGGCGTCGTCGCGGATGACCGGGACGGTCCAGCCTTCGCGCTCGAGCCACTCCGACGGCGGGTAGTTGTCCCGCGTCGAGTTCATCGCGGTGGCGACCGAGTACATGTCGACCCCGTCGACGCCGCCCGTGCTCTCGAGCCAATCCTGCACTTTGGGCACCTCGGCCTGACAATGGGGGCACCAGTGGGCGAGGAAGACGATGGCCTTGGCTCGTCCGTCGTTCTGCATCGTCACGTCGTTCCCGTCGAAGTCGGTGCCGGTGACATCGGGCGCCGTCTCGCCGGTTGCCGACGAGTCCACCGCCACGTTGGCGGGCATCGGCGTCAGTGCCGCTCCGGTGAGCTCGGGCGAGCCGGTCTCCTCGGTGCTGCCGCCGAAGAGGACGGCGGCGATGAGCAGGGCCACGACGCCGGCACCGGCGATGACGGCGATGATCGTGGTCCGCGACGTCGTCGACTCGCTCATGCGTGCTCCAGCTCGGGGTCGGCCAATGATGGCGCGTTCTCCCGGCTATTGAACCGATCGAGCCAGAGCAGGGCGAGGATGAGCAGGAATCCGCTGAGCGCCATGTAGGGGATGGTGATGAAGTCGAACTTCATGATGTAGGCGGCGGTGCAGGGCGCCACGGTAGAGCAGGCGTTGGCGCGGTCCCACTCCGGAACGGCCTGGATCAGTCGGTGATACGTAGCGATCACGGCGCCGATCGTGGCGAGCGTGGCGGTATAGACCCTGATGCCGTGGTCCCGCCGAAACGCGGCGATGAGGAAGATCACCGAAAGGGGATACATGGCGATGCGCTGGTACCAGCACAGCGTGCAGGGGATGAGGTGGGCGATCTCGGACAGGTACAGGCTGCCAAGGGTGGCCGTCGTGGCGACGACGAAGGCCGCCCAGAGCTCGAGGCCCCTGAAGGCACCGAACACCTGGTCCCTCACGCCGGCTCCGGCCTCGGTACGGCCGACGAGGGCGATGGCGACGATGCCGATCGTCAACGCGTTCGCTGCCAGGGCGAGCAGGGCGAAGAAGAGGCTCATCGTCTGGAGGGACATGGCGACGGCAAGGTAGCACTCCCGCCGCGCTGGCGATCGGTACGCTGCGACCGTGGGTCCTGTGCTCCTCATCCTGGCGCTGATCGTGGTGCTCGTCGTCTTCGGGATCGGCCTCTTGCTCCAGGAGCGCCGTCCCCGCGAGGTCGCCATCGTCTACAGCGTCGAGGATGCGGTCGACTTCGTCTGGGATGGCCTCAGCGACCAGACCAGGGGCACGGTGGGGCGGGACGACATCCGTCGCATCCTGGAGTGGGAGATGCACTACCTCCAGCGCCCGGATCACCGCGAAGGTGAGGCGGTGGTGGGTGGCCTCGATGCTGCGGCATACGCCCAGGACCGGGCGATCGACCAGGGCTTCGGCTACGCGTCCGAGGTGATCTTCGAGGTGCTCGACCTCCAGGCGGCATATCTGGCTTCGCTCGGCGCCGTCGGCGATCCGGTCGAAGGTGACGGCACGGATCGGTGAGGTCGGGGCTATCGTCGCCGTTGTGCCCCGGCTGCCCGCCTTCCAGGATCACCGCTTCCTCGCAACCCGCAGCGACATGACGGTGTTCGACTGTGATGATGACGAGCAGTACGCCGCGCTCGTCGACCGAGTGGAGGATGGCGACCTCGTGGCGACCAACGGGCTCCAGTCCTTCAGCCCGGACACCGTTGCCGAGGCCAGGAACCGAGGCTTCAAGGTCCCTTGACGCAGTTCATCGACTTCCACGTCCACCCGCCCGTCGAGGGGTTTCTCCTAGGGCCGATGGCGGTCTTCGGCGTCGAGATCCCCGTGCTCGACGCTCCCGAGGTGGCGGGCTACTACCGCGATCGCGACGGCAGGGCGGTGATCCTCGGCCTCGACACCGAGTCGACCACGCGCACGCGTCCGTTTTCGAGCCAGGATGTCGCCGCGCTCGTTGGCGCCGATCCCGAGGTCTTCATCGGCATGGGCTCCGTCGACCCGGCCCGCGGCGCTCGTGCCGTTGCGGGGATCCACGAGGCGTCGCGGCTCGGCCTCGCCGGACTCGCCTTCGATCCTGTGGTGCAGAACTTCGATCCCTCGGAGCGTTCGATGCGTCATCTGTGGGACAACGCGTCGGATCATGGGCTGATCGTGCTGTTCCACACGGGCGTCACCGACCTCGGCCGCGGCACGGCGGGCGGGGCGGGGCTGCGCCTGGGCAACGGTGACCCGAGGTTGGTCGACGTGGTCGCCTCCGTCTATCCGGAGATGCAGATCGTCATCGCGCACTCTGGGTCGTTGTGGCGAGGGGAGGCATTGGCGGTCGCTGCTCACAAGCAGAACGTGTGGCTCACCTTGATCGGCGCGCCGGCAGCCGAGTACTCGCAGGCATTCGATGACGAGTCCCTCGACCCCAGGCACTGCCTGTTCGGGAGCGACTGGGCCCTCGCCGACCTGGACGAGCAGCTCAAGGGCTGGGAGCTCGTCGATGACGCGCTGGCTCGAACGGTGCTCCACGACAATGCGGCACGCCTCCTGCGGCTCGATTAGATCCCCGAGAACCAGACGGCGGCGGCGGCGAGGATCGCCAGGCCGGTGATCAGTGAGGCGAGGATGAGGTATCGGGTCTGCACCGGGGCCATCGTATCGCCAGGGGACCAGCAAGGCGGCCTGGACTAGTCTCAGAGCCGCTCGTTGGTTGGAGGCCAGTTGTACGACGTCGCCATTATCGGCGGAGGTCCCGGCGGCTATGCCGCTGCCCTCTACGCGCACAACTTCGGCCTGTCCGTCGCCATGGTCGAGAAGGACACGGTCGGCGGAACGTGTTTGGTCCGCGGCTGCATTCCCGCCAAGAGCTGGCTCCAGACCGCCGACATCTACCAGACGGTGGCCGGGAGCGAGACGTTCGGTGTCGAGTCCAGCGAGCCGAAGCTCGACTGGCAGGCAGCATTGGCGAGGAAGAACGACATCGTCGACGGCGTCGTCAGGGGCCTCTCCGGGCTGCTGAAGGCGCGCAGCGTCGAGGTGATCGATGGCTTCGGCCGGATCGTGGACGGCAAGGTCGAGGTTGCGACACCCGACGGCGGGTCGACGACCCTCGAGGCCGACCGAATCATCGCGGCCACCGGGTCGGTCCCCGGCACGATCCCCGGCTACGACATCGACGGCGAGTGGATCGTGACCAGCGACGAGGCCCTCGACTGGGTCGACCAGCCCGGGCGGGTGGCGGTGATCGGGGCCGGTGCCATCGGCGTCGAATTCGCCTCCTTCCTCGGTGACGTCGGCACCGAGGTCCACCTCTTCGAGATGGAGGATCAGGTCCTCCCCGGCATGGAGCCGGAGGCCGCCAAGGCGCTGACCAGGGCGCTGAAACAGAAGGGTGTGACCATCTACACGTCGACGATGGTGGGACCGGCGCAGATCAGTGGTTCGGCAGTCAGCGTCCCCTTCGGCGAGGAGTCGGTCACCGTGGATGTGGTGCTGGTCGCCGTCGGTCGCAAGCCGGTGACTACGGGAGTCGGCCTCGAGGAGGCCGGGGTGAGGATCGACGGCGGCTTCGTCACCGTCGACGCGGCCTCGATGCAGACGGCGAATCCCCGGATCTATGCGATCGGCGACATCGTTGCCGATACACCGCAGCTGGCCCACGTCGGCTTTGCCGAGGGCATCGCCGCCATCACCCACATCGCCACGGGAACCAGCCAGCCGGTCAATTACCGGGCGGTCCCGATGGTGGTGTACTCGCACCCCGAGGTCGCATCGGTGGGGCTCACCGAGGCGGAGGCGGTGGCCCTGGGATACGAGGTGGAGACGGCGAGCCACGGGATGCGGGCCCTCGGCCGCTCGATCATCCACGACGAGCGGGGGGGTACGGTCAAGGTCGTGTCGGAGAAGAACGGGCCGGTTCTCGGCGCCACCGTGGTGGATCCCCTGGCCGGGGAGATCATTCACGAGCTGATGTACGTTGTGGGATGGGAGGCGATGCCGGCCGAGGCTGCAGCGTTCGTCCACGCTCATCCCACGGTTTCCGAGGCGATCGGCGAGACCCTGATGGCCTCGGCCGGACGCCCGCTGCACTGAGCAAAGGAGTTGATGCACGATGGCCGTGACGGTGACGATGCCCCAACTCGGTGAGACGGTCACCGAGGGCACCATCCTCTCTTGGGCAAAGCAGGTTGGCGACAGCGTCGCCGTCGACGAGGTGCTGGTCGAGATATCGACCGACAAGGTGGACACCGAGATGCCGTCACCGGTGGCCGGGGTGATCGAGAAGATCCTCGTGGCCGAAGGGGAGACGGTCGAGGTGGGGACCGAGATCGCGGTGATCGCCGAACCGGGCGAGGAGCCCGCGGCCGAGCCGATGGCGCCGGCTGCTGCCGAACCGGAGCCGGAACCTGTGGTCACGCAGGGCCCGACCGGCGGCGCGGCGGTCTGGTCGCAGCAGGGCCCGACCGGGACCGAACGACCGGCTCCCGAGCCGGTGGCTCCCGCTGCGGCCGTACCGGCTGCCGCACCGGCCGCGGCTGCCGTAGCCGTCGCCACCGACGACTCGCGACGCAACGTGCTCTCCCCGGTGGTGCGGCGCCTTGCCGCCGAGCACGGCGTGGACCTCGATCAGGTGACCGGTTCCGGGGCCGGAGGGCGGATCACCCGCAAGGATGTCGAGGCCTTCGTCACCGGAGGCGCCCCCGTGCCCGAGGTCGAACCGGCCGTCCCCGTTGTGCTCGAGGATGTTGCCGCGGCGGAGGCCACCATGGTCATCGTCGAGGAGGTCGAAGAGCCGGCGGCGCCGGAGCCGGCACCGCCTGAGCCGATGGTCGCCGTGGCCGTCGAGCCCGAGCCCGAACCCGCCGAAGCGCCCGTCATCGAGGACGAGAGCGTCGTGGAGCTGTCGAAGATCAGGAGCACGACAGCCGAACGGATGGTCGAGTCGAAGCGGACGTCGGCGCATGTGTGGACGTCGGTCGAGGTGGATTTCGAGGCGGTCGAACAGGTCAGGGCGCGGCACAAGGATCGCTTCAAGGCCGGCGAGGGGTTCTCGCTGACCTACATGCCGTTCATCTCCAGCGCCACGATCGACGCTCTCGCCGCCTTCCCCGTCGTGAACAGCTCCTTCGACATGGAGGAAGGGACCGCGACCTACCACCGTGGGGTGGATCTCGGCATTGCCGTCGATCTCAACCAGGAGGGGTTGATCGTCCTGACCATTCCGGATGCGGACTCGGCGAGCCTCACCGGGCTGGCCAGGGACATCCGCGGGATCGCCGAGCGGGCGCGAGACGGCCATCTCCACCCCTCCGACCTGTCGACGAGCACCTTCACCATCACCAACCCCGGGCCCTTCGGGTCGTTCATGAGCGCACCGATCATCAACCAGCCGAACGTGGCGATCCTCTCCACCGAGACCGTGGTGAAGCGTCCAAGCGTGGTGACCCTGCCCGACGGATCGGACACGATCGCCATCCGACACATCGGATACCTCGGGCTGACCTGGGACCATCGGGCGTTCGACGGCTCCACGGCGGTGCTGTTCCTGCGCCGCATCAAGGAGAACCTGGAGACCTGGGATTGGGAGCAGGAACTGCGGTGAGCTCGCGCCTGCGGGTTCGCTGGCTGGGCCGGGTCGAGTACGACGAGGCGTGGGATCTCCAGCGCGCCTTCTGGGAGGGCCGTACCGAGGGGCGCAGCGTCGACGACTACCTGCTCCTGCTCGAGCATCCCCACACCTACACGGTGGGGCGCAACGGCGACGGATCGAACCTGATCTCGGCGGTGCCCGACGCCGAGCTGCGCCACGTCGACCGGGGCGGCGACATCACCTACCACGGACCCGGCCAGCTCGTCGGCTACCCGATCGTTGCCGTCCCCAAGCTGTCCGGCGGCTTCGACATGGTCGGCCACGTGCGCCGCATCGAGGCGATGCTGATCGACGCCCTCGCCGATCTCGGCGTCGACGCCTGGGCCGAGGCCGGTCTCACCGGCGTCTGGACGAGGCTTGGCAAGGTCGCCGCCATCGGGGTGCGGGTCGCCAGGGGGGTGTCGACCCACGGCTTCGCCCTGAACGTCGACCCCGACCTCGGCTACTTCTCGCACATCATCCCCTGCGGGATCGCCGACCGGCCGGTCACGTCGCTGGCCGAGCTGCTCGGCGAGACGGTCCCGATGGAGGACGTCGTCAATGCCCTCCTTCCCCACGCCGGGGCGGCCTTCGGGGCAGCATCGGCCGAGGTGCAGCTCGGCGCCTTCCGCCCCAAGGAGCGTTCCGGTGGCTACGAGGTCGACGCGCTGGTAGCCGCAGGCGTCTTCTCCGCCTCACAACGCGGTGAGACCCCGATCGCCATCGGCGGGGTGCTGCCGGGAGAGCCCCAGCGTCCTGAGTGGATGAAGGTGCGGGCGAACCTCGCCTCCGACGGATACCGCGACCTCAAGGGGCTGATGCGCGGGCTGGAGCTGAACACCGTGTGCGAGGAGGCAGGGTGTCCCAACATCTACGAGTGCTGGGAAGCGGGGACCGCCACCTTGATGCTCCTCGGCGACACCTGCACCCGCGCCTGCTCGTTCTGCGACGTGCTCACCGGCAAGCCAGGGGAGGTCGATCTCGAGGAGCCGGCCCGCGCCGCCGAGGCGGTGCAGCGGATGGGCCTCAGCCACGCCGTGCTCACCTCGGTCAATCGCGACGACCTGCCCGACGGCGGCGCCGCCATCTTCGCCGAGACGGTGCGCCGCATCCGCGACCTCGTGCCGGGCTGCGACGTCGAGCTGCTCATCCCCGATTTCAAGGGGGACCGCAACGCCCTCGAGACCGTGGTGGGGGAGAAGCCCGAGGTGCTCAACCACAACACCGAGACCGTCCTGCGGCTGCAGCGGGAGATCCGCACCGCCGCCAACTACGCCCGTTCACTGGCGCTGCTGGCGAGGGCGAAGTGGCTCAACCCGGCGGGTACGGTGAAGTCGGGCTTGATCGTCGGCATGGGCGAGACCGAGGAGGAGGTGCTCGGGGCCCTCGCCGATCTCCGTGCCGTGGGGGTGGACCTGGTAACGATCGGCCAGTACCTGCGGCCGACGCCGCGCCATCGCCCGATCCACCGCTACGTCCACCCCGACGAGTTCGCCCGCTACCGGGAGTACGGCGAGGCCCTCGGCATCGGCCACGTCGAGTCGGGTCCGTTGGTGCGGTCCTCGTACCACGCCCGCGATTCGTTGGCGCAGACGCGGTGAACGAGCAGCGGATCGCCTCGGCGCAGGCCGAGATGGCCGGGCGGGGTGTCGAGGCGATGGTCGTCACCGTCGGCTCGGACCTCCCGTACCTCATCGGGTATCGGGCAATGGAGAACGAGCGCATCACGGCGCTGGTGCTGCCGGCCGCCGGGGATCCGGTGCTGATCGTTCCGATCCTCGAGGCGCCACGGGTGCAGTCGTCCGTCGCGGTCCGGGCCTGGGAGGAGACCGAGGATCCGCTCGCAATCGTCGCCGGGTTGGTCGGTGACGCCGCGACCGTGGCCATCGGCAACCAGACCTGGGCGACGTTCCTGCTCGGGCTGCAGGAGCGGCTTCCCGCATCCCGTTTCGAGCCGGCCGAGCCGATCATGATCGCGCTCCGCATGGTGAAGGATGACGATGAGATCGCCGCCCTGCGCGCCGCCGGTACCGCGACCGACGGCGTCGTGGCCCGGCTCGCCGGGACCAGGTTCTCCGGACGCACCGAGCGCGAGCTGGCCCGCCTCATCGCCGACCTCACCCTCGAATCGGGTCACGAGCGGACCGGGTTCACCATCGTGGCATCGGGCCCGAACGGGGCCTCGCCTCACCACGAGCCGGGCGACCGGACGATCGAGCCCGGCGATGCGGTGGTCGTCGACTTCGGCGGCTGGATGCACGACTACGGATCCGACACCACCCGGACCTTCGTGGTCGGTGACCCACCCGAGGGTTTCGCCGACGCCTTCGCGGTGCTATCGGAGGCGCAACGAACCGCCGTGGAGGCGGTGCGGCCGGGCGTAACGGCGGAGTCGATCGACGCCGCGGCCCGATCGGTGATCGCCGAAGCCGGGTACGGCGACCTGTTCATCCATCGCACCGGGCACGGCATCGGGCTCGACACCCACGAGCACCCCTACCTGGTGGAGGGGAACACGCAGGAGCTGGGCCCCGGCATGACGTTCTCGGTCGAACCGGGGATCTACAACCCCGGGCGGTGGGGGATGCGGATCGAGGACATCGTGGCTGTCACCGCGGACGGCGTGGAGCGGCTCAATCGGTCGGATCGCGGGTTGTACACGGTCGAGTAGGACGGCCGCGTTTGTTAGGGAGGTCGGCCGCTGGTGGTGTAGATGTGGCCGAGGCGGCTGGTCCAGAGGAACTCGTGGAGGCCGATCGGACGGTACTGCCATCCGGCCTCGTGCTTGATCCGGTGGTGGAAGCGACATACCGGGGCGAGGTTGCAGCTGATCGTCCGGCCCCCGTCGATCCACGGGATGCGGTGGTCGATGTCGCAGTTGAGGGACGGCATCCGGCACCCCGGGAAGACACAGGTGCGATGGCGGGTCTCGACCTCGCGGCGCTGATGTCGGGACGGACGCCGCTTGGTGACGCCGGTGGCGATCGTTTCGCCGGTGGCGGTATCGGTGATGTGGTACCGCCATTCGCCGCCCTCGAGTTCCCCGGCGACCTGGCGGGCGATGTCGGCGACGACCGGGGCGAACCCTTCGAGCTCACCCGGGTGCTCTGAGAGCGCCACGAGAGTGTCGAGGTCGGAGTGCATGTTCATGACGCCTTCGGCACCCCCGTCGATCGTCCCGCGAAGGAGGTCGACCACGACATCGGCGCGAAGCTGGTCCATCGTGCGCCTCTCGCCCTTCTTCTTGAGCGACCGCGCGATCCGATTGACCCGTTGCAGGGCGGCCTGGAGCCGGTGCGGTGCGATGTTCGATGCGACGAGATTGCCCGTGCCATCGGAGTTCGCCTCGGCGGTGACCCGGCGGTCCTGGACAGCGGTTTCGTAGCGTTCTCTGGCGTGGTGTGCGTCGGCTTCCAGGGCGAGCCGATCGATCCGGTCCCGAAGCTGACCCGTGGTGAGGTATGGGGCGTGCTCGATGATCCGGTCCACGATGGCTCGAGCGGCACCGATCGAGAGGTGGAGCGTTCGGTCGACGATGACCCTGGCCCGCCGCACATCGATCCGTCCCTCGGCGAGGGCGAGCCACACTCGGGGGAGCCGGCGGAGGTCGAGGGCAAAGGAGAGCTCGATCTCGGTGGCGCGCCGGGTGAGGTGCAGGGAGCTGCCGATCTCCACGGAGGCGAACTCGGCGGCCGAGCGACTGTCGGGTGTCCCCATGTCGTCTGCGATCGCGGTCATCGCCCGGTACTTCTCCGCGGCGTGATACGACTGCTGTCGATCGTGCGCCTCGAGCACGATCACCTTGTCGTGGGGAGAGACCCGGTCGACCTCGATGCAAGCGAGCACCCCGCCGAGCTCAGGGCCGGGCTGCAGATCCCCGAGGTTTGAGGGGATCGAGTCGTATCGGGCACCGAAATCAGTATCGAACATACGTTCGATCATACCACCAAGTATGGAAAAATAGCAACGACAAGCTAAGCAGTGTTTTCGCGCTCTTCGCCTCCTGCACCGCACGCCGAGGTGCCGTTCGCGGCGGAGGCGTAATCAATGCTTGGGAAGGGTCCGGGGCTGACTCCCGCCATGCCGGCTGCGTGCCATCGGATGCTGTGTATCAGTCCTCCGAGGTGGCCGTCCTCTGCTGAGTAGTAATCGGGAGGGACCCTGGAGTGGCCGTTGCGCTCGATGAAGCGGGTGATGCGCCGCCCAGCGCGTCTTCCCACCTCGCTTGGTCGTATTTGGCTCGGAGCTCCTTGCGGTTCTTGACACCGAGCTTGGCGTAGACCTCGCCCAACAACTTGGCGACGCGTGCCTCGGGTATGCCCATCGTCTGCGCGATGCCCGGGGTGGGATAGCCATCCAGCGCCCACTGAGCGACTTCGAGATGCTTGACGGTCAGCTCGTCCACGTTCACCACGTCATTCACACATCGAACCAGTCTTCGAGCGGCCTATGTAGATCGAGTATTGGTTGGCGCACGGGGATGCGGAGCGGATCATCCCGGTCCCTACCGACGGCGACTTCGGCTGGACGGCGCGTGACGTCACCGGTGCATCGGTCCCACCTTGGGCAAGACCGCGAGTTTCTATGAGCGTATAGGCGGGAGCCGGATCAGCTTGGGATATGGTGCGTCATCGCCGACGCCGACGTGGCGCGAGGAGAATCGCGAGATGGCAAGTCTGAAGCATGGAATCATGGCCAAGGGCGCCATCCCTCAGGACCGGCCTGTCATGGTTGAGGCTGACTACCTGGTCGTCGGCGCCGGTGCTGCAGGCATGGCCTTCGTGGATTCCCTCATCCACAACGCCGACGTCCACGTGGCCATAGTCGACCGCCGCCACAGCGCCGGAGGTCACTGGCTCGACGCCTATCCGTTCGTCCGGCTGCACCAGGCATCCGAGTTCTACGGCGTGGTCTCGACCCCGCTGGGCAATGGCGAGTTGCAGACCGGCGGCCCCGAGGCGGGCATGCACCAGCGGGCTCCCGCGCCAGAAATCGTGGCCTACTACGCGCACGTACTAGAGAGCATGGTCGCCCGCGGCCAGGTCACCTTCCACCCCAACAGTGAGTACCTCGGAGGGCGGCGCTGGACTTCTCGGCTGTCGGGACAGCACTTCGCTGTGCCGGATACCTGCCGCGTCGTCAACGCCCACTACCTGGCACCGGACATTCCGGCTCAAACCCCCGCCCCCTTCGGCGTTGCAGACGGCGTCCACTCCATCCCGGTCAACGACCTGGTCAGGCTGCCTGAGATACCCGGTCAGTTCGTGATCGTGGGCTCTGGCAAGACCGCCACCGATGCCATCGTCTGGCTGCTCGACAA
>CAZCBO010000044.1:0-14496 GCA_964496825.1 uncultured Acidimicrobiaceae bacterium | reverse complement strand
CCGGCCTGCTGGGCATGGCGATCCCCGAGGAGCATGGCGGTGGTGGCGTCGACGACTTCCGCTACAACGCGGTGATCAACGAGGTCATCACCGCCGGTCGGGTCGTTGCCTCGGGAACGTGCATCACGCTCCACAACGACATCGTGCTGCCGTACTTCCTCCGGTACTGCGACGACGAACAGCGCAAGCGCTGGTTCCCCGGCCTGGCCGGCGGGGAGCTGATGTCGGCGGTCGCCATGACCGAGCCGGGCACCGGCTCCGATCTCGCCGGGATCAGCACCACCGCGGTGCGGGACGGGGACTGGTATGTGGTCAACGGCTCGAAGACCTTCATCACCAACGGGATCAACGCCGACGTGATCGTCACCGTGACCCGGACGGGTGAGGACCCCCATGGCGGCCTGACGCTGCTCGTGGTCGAGGACGGGATGGAGGGGTTCGAGCGGGGACGCAACCTGGAGAAGATGGGGCTGCACGCCCAGGACACCGCCGAGCTCTTCTTCAACGATGTTCGCGTCCCGATCCAGAACCGGCTGGGCGACGAAGGCAGCGGCTTCTATCAGCTCGTGGCCAATCTCCCCCAGGAGCGATTCAGCATGGCGGTGAGCGCGGTGGCCGCCGCCGAGGCGGCCTTCGACCTGGCCCTGGAGTACGCCAGGGAGCGCACCGCCTTCGGGCGCCCCATCGGCGCCTTCCAGCACAACCGGTTCCTGCTGGCCGAGTTGAAGACCGAGATCGACCTGGGACGGGTGTTCGTCGACCGGCTGCTCGGCGAACACGTCGCCGGACGCCTCACCGTCGAACAGGCGGCCGAGGCCAAGTGGTGGACCAGCGAGCTGCTCCAGCGGGTCGTCGACGCCGGCGTCCAGCTCCACGGCGGGTACGGCTACATGTCCGAATACCCGATCTCCCGGGCCTATACCGACGCCCGAGCACACCGGATCTACGGGGGCACCACCGAGATCATGAAGGAGATCATCGGGCGGGGGCTGGGGATCTGACCGTTCTTGCGTAACCAGGGCCCGTATACGGGCCCTGGTTACGCAAGAACGGCTATTCGAAGGCCGAGATGCCGGTGATGGCCTCGCCGAGGATCAGCGTGTGCACCTCGTTGGTGCCCTCGTAGGTGTACACCGACTCCAGGTTGTTCATGTGACTGATCACCGGGTACTCGAGCGTGATCCCGTTGGCGCCGAGCACGTTTCTGGCCTCGCGAGCCACCTCGAGGGCGGCGGCGACGTTGGTCATCTTGCCGAAGCTCACCTGCTCGGCGGTCAGCGTTCCCGCGTCGCGCAGCCGCCCCAGATGGAGAGCGAGCAGCATCCCCTGGTTCACCTTGACCAGCATGTCGACCAGCTTGCGTTGGGTGAGCTGGAACGAGGCGATCGGCCGGTCGAACTGGATCCGCTCCTTGGCATAGCCGAGCGCCGTCTCGAAGCAGGCTCTGGCCGCTCCGGTGGCGCCGAACATGATCCCGAACCTGGCCTCGTTGAGGCACGAGAGCGGACCCTTCAGACCCACCACTTCGGGGAGCACGGCGTCTGCGGGAACCCTGACGTCGTCGAGCACGAGCTCGGAGGTCACCGACGCCCGCAGCGACAGTTTGTGGTGGATGTCGTTGGCGGTGAACCCCTTGGCGTCGGTGGGGACGATGAACCCGCGGATCCCGTCGTCCGTCTGGGCCCACACGACGGAGACGTCGGCGATCCCGCCGTTGGTGATCCACATCTTCGAGCCGTTGAGGACCCAGTCGGACCCGTCACGGCGCGCCGTGGTCTTCATCGAGCCGGGATCCGAGCCGGCATCGGCCTCCGTCAGGCCGAAGCAGCCGATCAGCTCTCCTGCGGCCATCGGCGGGAGCCACTGTTGCTTTTGCTCCTCCGAGCCGAAGGCCCAGATCGGGAACATCGCCAGTGACCCCTGGACCGAGACGAAGCTCCGCACGCCGGAATCCCCCGCCTCGAGCTCGAGACACGCCAACCCGTAGCTCACCGCGTTGGTGCCGGCAGTCCCGTAGCCGTCGAGGTGCATGCCCAGCAGGCCGAGGGCTCCCATCTCCTTGGCCAGCTCGATGGGGATCGTGCCCTGTTCGAACCACTCGGCGACGTCGGGGAGGATGCGGTCGGTGACGAAGGAGCGGACCGTGTCGCGGATCAGCCGCTCCTCGTCGTCGAGGAGGGCATCGATCTGGAGGAAGTCGCCGCGGTACTCGGCCCCGGGTTTGATGGGGGTGCTCATGGGCTCAGGTTACCCCGGGTGCCTGCCCCTCTCCCCACCACAGGGTGCGCTGGGGCAAGGCGATCACGATGTCCGCCTCGGCGAGGTCGATCGCTACGCGACGTGCCACTTCGTCGATCGCCCGCCGTTCGCCGATGATCGTCGGGTCGTGCCAGAACCGGACGTCGATGGTGATCGCATCGTCGCCGAATTCGGTGACGATCATGTCCGGTGCCGGATCCCGGCGGGTCAAAGGACTCGACCGCGCCGCTTCGAGGATCACCCGGCGGGCCTCCTCGAGGTCGGATCCGTAGGCCACGCCGATGCTGACCGTCGAGCGGCGCCGGCCCAGCTTCGTCAGGTTGGTGACCGCCTCGTTGACCACCACCGTGTTGGGAACGTTGATCTCCTCACCGTTGACGGTGTGGAGGACGACGGTTCTGCCCGTCACCTCGTGGACCGTGCCGGTGCCGGACTGGGTCTCGATCTGATCGCCGACGTCGAACATCGGTGTGCCCTGGAGGACGAGACCGGCGCCGAAGTTCTCCAGCAGTCCTCTCCCGGCGAAGAATGCAACAGCGGCAACGATCAGGAGCGCGATCATCGCCGGCCCGAGATCGGCTCCGAGCACACCGAGGGCATAGATGACGCCGACGATGACGACGAACCAGCCGACGGCCCTGGCGATCAGGAGCACGTAGCTCTCGGGAATCCCCTCGAACCGCCTCAGGATGTTGCGCTTGAAGCGACGGGCGAGCGCAGCGACGAGAAAGCTGCCGGCGACGATGGCGATGGCCCACACGAAGTCCCAGACGGTGAGTTCGTCCGCACTCGAGACGAGGTCGGTTGGGTCGATGGTTTGGCCCCGCCTCACGAGGCCACGGGCTCCCTGGCGAAGAGCGTGGTCTGGCCGTGGGGCTCGACGCGCTCGATGCCCGTCCAGACCAGGTGGTCGACGAAGACCCAGGAGCGGCGGTGGATCGTGGTCGGGCCGTGGGCGGCGAGGGCGGCGCGATGGTGAGGGCCCGGATACCCCTTGTTGTTCTCGAAGTTGTACCAGGGAAACTGATCGGCCACGGCACGCATCATGCGATCTCGCGTGACCTTGGCGACTATCGAGGCCGACGCGATCGTCAGCGACGTGGCGTCGCCCCGGATGATGCGCGTCGTACTCGGATGGCCGACGAAGTCCCAGTTCCCGTCGATGAGGACATGGTCGGGGTGCGCACTCAGCCCTTCGAGGGCGCGCCGGGCTGCGAGTCGCTGTGCCGCCGACATCCCCAGCCGGTCGCACTCGTCATGGGTGGCGTGGCCGACGCTCCAGTCGGCGAGCCATTCGACGATACGGTCGAACAGGGCCTCGCGCTCTTCCTCGGTGAGCATCTTGGAGTCGCGAATCTTGTAGACCCTCCGATCCCGCGGGACGACCGCGGCACCGACCGAGATGGGGCCCGCCCATGATCCCCTTCCGACCTCGTCGACGCCCACCACGAACTCGTGACCGTCGGCCCACCGGGCGCGTTCCACGCTGAGCCCGGGTGCCTTGGCCTTGATGGCGCTCCTCAGCTTGGGGACGGTCACGCCCTGCAGGTTACCGAGGCAGCTAGTTGAGCCGAGGATCGATCGGGTAGTTGGCGTAGAGCGCCAGGCCGCTCCCCTGGCGCTTGAGAACGCGTTGCCACAGCGTGTGTGGGACCGGATCGAAGACGTCGTCGACCGAGGCCGAGACCGGGAACCAGGAACCAAGGGCGATCTCGAGATCGAGCTGATCCGGACCCCAACCGGCGTAGCCGGAGAACACGCGCAAATCCTCGACGCCGGGGATGTCGGTCGGGGCCAGGCCGAGGTCGATGAAACCCAGCGATCCGAGGACCGGCTCCCAGGTGTCGGAGGGTCCGAATCCGATTCGACGCGCCACCCCGATGGCAGTCTCGCGCTGCACCGGCCCGCCTTCATAGACTCGGCTTGGCGGGGTCAGCATCGGCTGCCACTCCTCGACGTAGTCGGCAGCGGCCAGGTCGAGCGGTCGATCGAGCACGACCCCGACGGCACCGTCGTCGTTGTGCGCCATCACGAAGACGACGGAGCGGTAGAAGTTGGGGTCGAACAGCGTCGGAGAAGCCACCAGCAGGCGACCCGCGTGGCGTTCCATGGACGGGGTCTACGGCTTCTTTGGCTTCTCGTCTGGAATCAGGGCACCACCAGAGAGGATCGAGGTATGGCCGTCCTCCCACCGTACCTCGACGGTGTCGCCGTCGACGCGCTCGACCACACCACGCCGCGGCGGGATCCCCACGGTCTTGGTGAGGGTCTTGACGTGGTTGCCTTTCCGCAGGTGCATTGGACCTCCTTCCAGATGAGATGGTATTCGACGTTGAAGGGCTCTGTGCAGAGTCCTTAGCCCCGGGCCGGTCCGAGGATGGCGCGGTATGGTCGGCGGCAGAAGGAGGTGGGCGATGCACCTGTGGAGCACGAACTTCGAAGATGGAGGTCCGATCCCGGCAGACCAAGCGTTCGGAGTGCCCGATCCGGACACGCACATCACGTTCGGCCCGAACCGCAATCCGCACCTGGCGTGGAGCGAGGCACCGGAGGGGACGAAGTCCTTCGCCCTGATCTGCCACGATCGGGACGTGCCCTCCAAGCCCGACGACGTCAACCGGGAGGGACGCGTGGTTCCCGAGGACCTGCCCCGGACTGACTTCTTCCACTGGGTGGTGGCCGACATCCCGCCTTCGGTGAGCGAGTTCGCCGAGGGATCGTTCGGCGAGGGTGTGGTCGAGCGAGGCCGCGACACGAGCGTTTCCCCGCTGGGAACGAGGCAGGGAGCCAACGACTACACGGGATGGTTCGAGGGCGACGAGGCGATGGAGGGCTTGTATACCGGGTACGACGGGCCGTGTCCGCCCTGGAACGACAGCCTCCTCCATCACTACACGTTCACGGTGTGGGCGCTCGATGTCGAAACCCTCGATGTCGGGGACGTCTTCACCGGCCGCGACGTGCGCGAGGCCATCGAGGGTCACGTGCTCGATTCTGCCACGATCACCGGCACCTACGCCCTGAACCCCGACCTCGGCTGATTCGGTTTTCGGCGTCGTCGAGCCGGGTAGGTTGGTCGTGTGGATGTGCGCGCCGGGACCCGGGACGACCTCGATGCGATCCAGGCTGTGGCGCTTCAAGCCTGTGCCGAGGCGATCGGTGAGCTGGTGCCGAACGACATCGTGGCGGCCGAGGCCCGGCGCCGCTATCCCACCGCCTCGCTGTGTGAGCACATCCTCTCCAGGCAGCTGCTCGTCGGCGTCGACGATGCTGGACGGATCGAGGTCGTCTGCGTGCTCGACGATCTCGGCGATCACATCGAGCTGAGGACCGCCCTCGCACCCCAGCATCCTGCGCGAGACGTGAGCGGGCTGGCCCTGCTCGAGGCGATCCGGGCCCAGGGTTGGAGCGGAGCCATCGCCTCCGAGTGCGTCCTCGGGTACCTCCCCCACGAGCGTTTCCACGAGTCGGCCGGATTCTCACCCGGGGACGTCGAGGCCATCGAGTTCGCCGGTCACGAGGTGTACCGACGCTGGTGGTGGCTTGGTCCCGAAGAATCGGCCCGGGGGTAGGCTCCGCCGGCCATGGACTACCAATCCCTTCCCAAGGCGCTGCTCCACGACCACCTCGACGGCAGCGTCCGTGTCGAGACCGTGATCGAGCTCGCCGAGGAGATCGGCTACACCGGGCTCCCCTCTACGGATGTCGCCGAGCTGCGCGAATGGTTCTTCCAGGGTCAATCCGGTTCGCTCGAGCGATACCTCGACGCCTTCAGGCACACCTTCGGTGTGATGCAGACCCAGGACGCCATCAAGCGGGTGGCCTACGAGGCCGGTCGCGACCTGGCTGCCGACGGCGTGGTCTATGCCGAGCTCCGCTTCGGCCCCAGCCTCTGCACCGCCCGCGGTCTGCGCCGCGAGGAGGCGATCGAAGCCATGCTCGACGGGCTCGATGCCGCCGCCCGCGAAACCGGCATCGTCCTCTACGGCATCGCCACCGCGCTTCGCCACGACACCGACTCGGAGGCCGTGGCCAACGCCGCCGTCTCCTTCGTCGGTCGTGGTCTCGTTGCCTTCGACCTGGCAGGGCCGGAGGCCGGGTACCCCGCCGACGCCCATGAGCCGGCGTTCCGGCTCGCCTCGGAACACGGGCTCGGCCTGACCATCCACGCCGGCGAGTCCGATGGTCCGGAGTCGATCTGGCGAGCCCTGGCTCACTGCGGCGCACAGCGGCTCGGGCACGGTGTCCGGATTGCCGACGACACGACCATCGTCGACGGGGCGGTGGTCGAGCTCGGCTCCCTGGCCCGCAGGGTCAGGGACCATCGCGTCCCCCTCGAGGTGAACATCACCTCGAACCTCCACACCGAGGCCTTCCCCCCTGAGGTCACGCATCCCTTTGGTGCGCTCTATCGAGCCGGGTTCAACGTCTCGATCAACACCGATAACCGACTGATGAGCGCAACCTCGTCGAGCGCCGAATACGAGCTGGCGGCGAAGATGTTCGAGCTCGAGGCCGAGGATCTGGCACGGATCACGTCCAACGCCATCGAGGCCGGGTTCGGGGACCATCCGACTCGACGACGCTTGATCGACGAGGTCGTGCTCCCCGCCTACGCCAGCGTCGCGTCGAGCCAGTCGGCCACGTCGGAGAGCACCTGATCCCCCTCGGGCTCGTTGTGGATCTCGTGGCGCAGGCCGGGGTAGAGCTTGCGCTCGATTCCCTCGACACCGGCGAAGGGTGCCGAGGCACGGGGTGGAACGAGCCGGTCCTCGGCGCCGTGGACGACCAGTGTGGGAACGGTGATGTGGTCGAGTGAGGCGCGCGCCCTGTCCTGGGCCCCGAACCCCTCCAGCCCGAAGCCGCAGGTGGCGCTGGTCTGCACCAGCGGATCACTGAAGTACGCCTCACCCACCGCAGGATCTCTCGACAGGTGCTCGCCCTTGATCGAGTTGGCAACGCTCATCTCCGGCCGGACCCGACCGAGGACCTTCGCCGTGAGCCTGAGGTATGCCGGCAGATCGTCCTCGAGCGCCGGCGCCGACAGGATCGCCGCGTCCGGCTGTCGGTGATCCGAGGTGAGGTAGAGCGTGCTGATCAGCCCGCCCAGCGAATGCCCGTAGAGGACCCAGGGCCGCGCGCTTCCGAGCGGTCCGGCGACTGCGGCGAGATCCTCGACCATCTGATCGAAGGTGTCGACGTGGCAGCGCGGCCCGGTGGAGTTTCCATGACCGCGGATATCGAACGCCGTGACCGCGTATCCCCGGTCGGCGAGATAGCCGGCCACGTGATCCCACCGCCCCGAGTGCTCACCGAGGCCGTGGACGATCAGCAGATCGGCCTTGGGGGTGTCGGGCGTCCACGTCCTGGTGAACAGCTGTGTCCCGTCGGACACGCTCACGTTCCCGGTTGTCTCCTGCATCAGCCCTCCGGGCCTTTCGCGCCCGCTCACAGGGTGCGCTCGAGGGCCGCAGCATATTGCGCCGCATCGAACTCGGAGGTCGGCTCGATGCGGATCGCACCAGGCAGCTCCTCGTAGTCGGTCAAGGCGGAGATCCCGGACATCCCGAGATCCGAGACGAGGGCTCTCGGGTCCGCGGGCGTGAGCGCGACGACAACCGGGCTCTGGGGTGGAAAGGCCACGGTGACCCCGGGAAGCTGGTCGAGACGCTTGGCGAGTTCGACGGCATCGCGATGGCGCTGTATCGCGACGGTGACCGGGACAGGCGCCTGAAGGTCGACGGTCGCCATTGCTCCCTCGGCCTCGCGGAGGGTCGACCCTGTGCCGCCCACCGCGATCCAACGAGGTGTTGCCGGCAAGTCGAACACTCCGAGATGGTTGGGGTGTCCGGCGACGACGATGTCCTCATCGCCCAGGTCATCGGGCACAACCGTGCGACCCCGAACGAACGGGAGCTCCTCACCGCTGATTGCCCACGCCAGCTCATCGCGTAGCTCTGGTTCGAGGGCTCTGGCCACCAGGACGCGATCGGGCTGCTGCTCCAGGACGATGTCCACGATCCGAGCGGAGATCACCGGCCGATGAACGGCGGGTCGACTCGCGCCGCCGAGACCCAGTCGCCCCGAATCTCGACCTCGATCGGCGTCTCCGCCGGCGGCGGTGGGGAGAGGTACCCCATGCCGATCCCGTGGCCGAGAGTGGGGCTGAAGTTGCCGCTGGTGACGGTCCCGACGGCTTCGCCGGCGCGCAAGTGGTGGCCGTGACGCGGAATGAGGCGTCCCTCCGTGGAGAAGCCGACGAGCGCCTTGTCCAGGCCATCGGCCTGCTGCCTTCGCAGTGCTTCCTTGCCGACGAAGGCATGATCCCACTCGACGACCCATCCCAGCCCCGCCTCGAGCGGGGTGGTCGTTTCGTCGATGTCCTGGCCCCAGAGCGGATAACCCATCTCGAGGCGGAGGGTGTCCCGGGCACCCAGGCCGCACGGAACGGCACCCGCCTCCAGGATGGCGCCGAACAGCGCCTCCCCCGACTCCTTCGGGACGGCGATCTCGGCCCCGCGCTCTCCCGTGTACCCGGTCCCACCCGCCCGGAACCAGGACCCGGCGAACTCGCCCGCGATCACCCGGAACCGGCCCGGCATCTCGCCGACGACCGCCTCGACGACGCCGGATGACTCGGGACCCTGCACGGCGGCGAGCACGGTGTCGGCGCGGATCGGGGTGACGGTGGCGGTGTTCGCAGCAGCGAATCGCCCGAGGATCTCATCGAAGTTCGTGCCGTTCGGCATCACCCAGTGCCCGTCGTCGGCGTACCGCCACACGATGATGTCGTCGACCACGCCACCCCTGTCGTCGAGCGCCATCGTGTACTGGGCGCGTCCGGCTTCGATGTCGGTGATGTCGTTGCACAGCTGGGCGCGGACGAGTTCGGTTGCACCGGGACCGGTGACGTCGAATCGGCCGAGATGCGAGACGTCGAACACACCGACGTTCTCGCGCACCGCGGCGTGTTCGGCGAGGACGCCGTCGTACTGAACGGGCATCTCCCATCCGCCGAAGTCGGTGAACCGGGCGTTCAGCCTGAGATGGAGCTCGTGGAGTGGCGACCGGGGCACGTCAGCCCGCATCCTCCTCACGGTCGGCGAGGTTGGTGACCTCGACCGGGCCGGGGATGCGGGTCGGGGCCGGGGGCATGTCGACGTCGTGGGGCTCGGCCAGCCCGTACTTGACGAGGAGGTGCAGGTAGTCGCGCTGGTAGAAGATCTTGCAGCGGATCTCCGGGTAGAGGCTGCGCAGGCGTCTGATCTTCTGGTTCTTCTTCGTGACCAGCTTCTGGTTCATCGTCGTGATCTCGATGAAGAGATCATCGTCGGGGAGATAGAAGTCCGGTCGGAAGAACTTGACCGGCTCACCGGCGTCGTCCCACTCGATCGCAAAGGCTCGCGGCTCGTACGCCCAGGGAACGTCGTAGAAATCGAGCAACCGGGCGAACTCACGCTCGCTCTCGTGCGCGAAGTCGGTGCGATCTGCGGGGCCAGGATCGAATTCGCTGTTCAGTGGGCCGCTGCGCTCGATCTTCCCACCTCGGTGGCGGCTTCTGGATACAGACGGTGGATCTCGCCGACCAGCTCGTCCTCGACCGGACCAACGGCGATTCCGAAGACGCCCTGACCGCCCTTGAAGACGTCGACGACCTCGGAGGCGCTGTGGGCGGCGTAGATCGTGTTGCCGTCGGAGAGCAGGGTGACGTCGGTGAGCGGGCTCTCCGATGCCAGCTCGGCGCTCAGGATGTCCATCGCCTTGCGAATCTTCTTGAGGGACATGCCGGCGTCGAGTAGCCGCTTCACGACCTTCAACTGGACGACGTCGGAGAAGCTGTAGAGCCGCTGGCTCCCCGATCCGGTGGCCTGCTGCACCGAAGGGGTGATGAGACCGGTGCGGGCCCAGTAGTCGAGTTGGCGATAGGAGATGCCAACGAGGTTGCACACCTGTGGTGCGCGATAGCCGTCGATCGGAGTCTGCCCGTCGGTCATTTGGTCGCCTCCTGCACCCAGCTTACATCAACGTAATTCCCATCGGCGAACTACGCCGGTGAAACTAGAGCGACGTCCCCCGCGTTGTCAACAACCCTTGTGGATAAGTCGACTCGGACCGGCTCGCGACCGGTCAGGACGCCGTCGGGCTCTCGAAGTCCTCGGGGTTGATCTCGTCGAGGAACTCCTTGAACTGCTGGATCTGGGCTTCCTCGTCCTCGTCGTGGATCTCGACACCCGCTTCATCGAGGAGCGCCCGGGAGGCATAGACCGGCGAGCCGGTGCGCGTCGCCAGGGCGATGGCGTCTGATGGCCTGCTCGAGATCGTCACCTCGTCGCCGTCGGCGCCGAGGATCAGGTCGGCGAAGAACGTGCCGCCCTCGAGGCCGGTGACGTTGACCTGTTCGACATCGGCACCCAGCACTTCGACCACCGTCCGCAGCAAGTCGTGGGTGAGGGGTCGGGCGGTCTCGACGCCTTCGAGGGCGAGGGCGATCGCCGTCGCTTCAGGGGTTCCGATCCAGATCGGGAGATACCGGTTGCCGTCGCGCTCTCGCAGCAGCAGGATCGGGGTGTTTGTCGGCAGCTCGACACGAACGCCGATGATCTCCATGGCGACGGGGTCGTCCATGACTTCAGCCTATCACCGGGCCGCGGCTCGGCTCCGCGGTACCGCCCGCTCGGGGAACATGCGTTTGGCGAAGGCCAGCGGATCCTCTTGAAGCACGCTGAGATCGAGGGCGGCCCAGATCGAGCGGACATTGCGATAGCGGCCCTCCCAGTCCATTCCATAGCCGAGCAGGTACTCGTCGCCGACCTCGAACCCGGCATGATCGACCGGAACGTCCACGATTCGCCGGTGGACCTTGTCGACCAGCGCAACCGTCTTCACGTCCCTCGCGCCCTGCGCCTCGAGCATCCGCCGCAGCGTGGACAGCGTGAGTCCGGTGTCGACGATGTCCTCGACCAGCACGATCGAGCGGCCGTCGAGCGGGATCGAGGTGTCCATCGCGATCGACACCTTTCCCTCCTCCCCGAAGCGGGTCAAGGCGAGGAACTCGATCTCAGACCCGACCGGGAGATGGGGAGCGAGATCGCGAAGAAAAGGGACCGAACCCTTGAGGATCCCGATGACGACCGGCTCGTCGTCATCGAGGCCGGCGCTGATCTCCTCTCCCAGCTGGGTGACGCGTTCGGCGAGCGTCTCCTCGTTGATCACCTCGACGAAGGGATCGCTCACGAGTCGGGGTCCGTCGGTACCGCCGGGACCGTCCCCTCCAGCCAATCGCCGAGGAATGCACCCTTCGGCAGGTCCTTGAGTGCCGACCGGTTCCACCGCCCGTCGTCGAGGGCCGGCATCACCGAGAGACGGCGCTGTTCGCCGTCGGACAGGTCGAGATCGGCCACGACGGCGCCGCCGCCACCCTGTTCGGTGAAGAAGGGGCGCAGCCATCGGTCCCGCAGCCCGTAGGTGCTGAACGCCCACTCCAACATCTCGCTGGTATCGCGAAAGTGATCTTCGGTACCCAGCACGATGCCCACCAGCCGTCGGTCACCTCGCTCCGCGACCGAGAGCAGGACCCGGTCGGCGGCCGGTGTGTCCCCGGTCTTCAACCCGACGATGCCCGGGTAGTCACCGAGCAGCAGGTTGGTGTTCTTGACGAACCGGCTCTTGCCGGTCGGGTCGTCGGGGAGCTGGACCATGCGGAGGCCGACGATGTCGTAGAGGACGTCGTACTCGAGCGAGGCCAGTCCGAGCGTCAGCATGTCGCTGGCGGTCGAATAGTGATCCGGCTCATCCAAACCGTTGGCGTTCACGAAGTGGCTGTCGGCCATGCCGAGCTCGGCGGCGCGACGGTTCATCTGGTCGACGAAGGCTTCGACGCTGTGGTCGCCGACGTGCCAGGCCAGGGCGGTAGCGGCGTCGTTGCCCGATCGAACCATCATCGCCACCAGCAGTTCATAGACCGTCCACTCCTCCCCCGCCTCCAGGCCGGCCGATGATCCCCAGCCGTTGGTCGCCAGCGCGGGGATCCTCACCACATCGTCCAGGTCGGCCTCATCGAGGACGACCATGGCCGTGAGCACCTTGGTGACCGAGGCGATGGCACGTTCGCGGTTCGCATTCCAGGAGGCGAGCCTGACGTCTGCGGTCTCGTCGTAGACCGCCCAGGACACCGACTCGATCATGGGAGGACCACCGGGATCGTTGATCGGCACGGTGATGTGCACCGGGGGTACCAGCGACGCGGCAACAAGGCCGATGGAGGCGAGAGCTACGGGGATCATCGTTCCAGGAGGCGCCGAAGCCTACCCCGCATCATGCTTTCTTGAAGTTGCGATGCGGCCTGGGAACAATCGGCGAGAACCTCCGCCGAACGACGCTGATTCTCGGGGTTTCGGTGGCGGAGCATCGGTGCCACCAGCTGTCCGAGCAGCTCGGTCTGGCGATCCGCGGCAAGCCGGATCCCGCGCAAATGGCGAGGCTCGAGACCGTTCACCAGCAGACGGTGCGCCGCTCTGGCGATGGCGAGATCGGAATCCCGGAACACCTCCGTGCCGTCGGGCAGCTCCATCGGTTCGAGGATGTCCATCGCGACCAGCTCAGCCACCTGGCTTGCGGAGAGCCCCGACGAGCGCATCAGTTCCGACGCCGTCAACGACACGCCGGACGAGGCGAAGTACGTGTCGGGAGGGGGCCCGGACTCCGGCGGCACCGGCGACTCGTCGCCAACCTCCCAGGCGGCCAGCTTCGACTTGATGACCTTCAATGGGAGGTAATGGTCGCGCTGCTCCTGGAGGATGTACTCCACGCGGCGCACGTCTTCCTCGGTGAACATCCGGTACCCGCTCGCCGACCGCGTCGGCTGGACGAGGCCCTGGCTCTCGAGAAACCGCAGCTTGGAGACGGTGAGATCCGGGAAGTCGGGTTTGAGGAGATTGATCACCTCGCCGATGCTGCGGGTCTTGGCGGCCCGGAGCGGTCGGCTCGACATCACGTGTCTCCCTGGGCCACGATCAGATGGAACTTGCCGATGATCAGCTCGTCGCCGTCCTTGAGGTCGGCGGCGTCGGCGCGGTCTCCGTTGACGTAGGTTCCGTTTGTCGAGCCGAGATCCTCGATGCGCAGGCCCCGCTTGTCGGCGTTGAGCATGGCGTGGTGGCGCGACACCGTGACGTCTCCGAAGAAGATGTCGCAGTCGCTCCCCCGCCCGACCAGGGTCTCGCCCGGGCCGAGCACATAGGTCAATCCGGCTTGGGGGCCGGTCTCGACGGTCAGTGCCCAGCCAAAGGCCCCGGCGACACTGCTCCCGGATGCACCCGATGCGCTCGTGGCGCGGGGCCGGTAGACGATCGTCGGTTCGTTCTCGACGTGTTCGGGTGAGTCGTCGGCCATGCAGCCATGGTACCCCAACCCTCGACCATTGGTTGAGGGTTTCAGTCCTGCGCTTCGGTCAGCTTCCGATAGGCGACGGCCTCGAGGAACTCCGCGAGATCGACCGCAGGGTCGGCGGGCGCGATGCGAACGAACCAGCCTTCCCCGTACGGATCGGTGTTCACGATCTCGGGATGGTCGACGAGCAGCTCGTTGATCGCCACGACGGTGCCGGCGAGGGGGGCGTAGACGTCGTTCACCGACTTCGTCGATTCGATCTCGGCGAAGCTCTCCCCCGCCTCGACGGTGCGCCCGACCTCGGGTAGGTCGACGTAGACGACGTCCCCGAGGGCATCCTGGGCGAAGTCGGAGATGCCCATCACGACCTCACCGTCGTCCTCGACCCTGATCCACTCATGGCTCGTGGCATATCGCAGTTCCTCAGGAAACTCCACTGGTGACCTCCTCGGCGGGGGAGCCTACTGCGCTCGCTCCTGGCCCTCGGCGTGGTGCTCCCCCGCGAGCTGGCGGAGGTCACCGAAGTAGGCGACGGCCACCATGTAGTAGAGCGCGAGGCCGACGGCACCGACGAGCTTTGCCGGTCCCCAGAGCCAGTCGATATCGAAGCCCCCGGCGACGTAGAGCAGGGTGATGGCGACATAGAGCAGGAACGTCGCCCATTTGCCCATCATGCGCACCGGGAGCTGCAGCACCCCGAGGGTCCAGCCGTAGATCACGCCTCCCAGCACCAACACCTCCCGAACGACGATGCCCCATCCCAGCCATGCGGGGAGGACGTCCCAGATCAGCCCGGCGACGACCGCAACCGCGACGGCGATCCGGTCGGCCAACGGATCGAGGAACTTC
>CAZCBO010000043.1:11605-14718 GCA_964496825.1 uncultured Acidimicrobiaceae bacterium | reverse complement strand
CGTGGGACCGGGCGGTGCAGCTCGGCGACGCAAACGGTTACCGCAACGCCCAGGCCAGTGTTCTCGCTCCTACAGGTACCATCGGGTTGCTGATGGACTGTGACACCACCGGGGTCGAGCCCGACTTCGCCCTGGTGAAGTTCAAGAAGCTGGCAGGAGGCGGCTACTTCAAGATCGCCAACCGATCGATCGCTCCGGCGCTGCAGCGCCTCGGGTACAACCCGGATCAGATTCGAGCGATCATCGAGTACGTCGTGGGCACCCTCGACCTGCAACGCTCGCCGCACATCAATGCGGCGACACTGATGGCCAAGGGGTTCACCGCCGAGGACATCGGCAAGATCGAGGAGACCCTGCCCGCGGTGTTCGAGCTCGGCTTCGCCTTCAACCAGTGGACGGTGGGCGAAGAAACGATGCAACGGCTCGGGTTCACTCCCGACCAGTACAACGGACCGGGCTTCTCGATGCTCCGCGAGCTGGGGTTCAGCGCCGAGGACATTCGCGAGGCCAACGACGTGGTGTGCGGGAGAGGGACGATCGAAGGCGCGCCGGGGTTGAAGGACGAGCACCTGGCCGTCTTCGACACCGCCAACCGCAACGGAAAGTACGGAGAGCGGTTCATCCACCACCATGGTCACATCAAGATGATGGCCGCGGCCCAGCCGTTCATCTCCGGCGCGATCTCGAAGACGATCAACATGCCCAACGAGGCCACGGTCGAGGACATCGAGGAGTCCTACCGGATGTCGGCGGACCTCGGCCTGAAGGCTATGGCCCTCTACCGGGACGGGTCGAAGGCGTCACAGCCGCTGTCGGCGACGACCGACGACGCCGCGGTCGGCGAGATGGACGTCGAGCTCGCCGACGCCGTCGATCGGGAGGTGCGGGTCCACGCCGGGATGTTCGCCGCGGGGACCTCCCCGACGCAGGCCTATCACGATCTGCCGCGGCCGCGCTTCATGCTCTCGGCGAGGCGCAAGGGGTTCACCCAGGAAGCCAGGGTCGGGGGACACAAAGTGTTCCTCCGCACCGGCGAATACGACGACGGGACGCTGGGCGAGGTGTTCGTCGATCTGGCGAAGGAGGGTGCCACCCTGCGGGGCATCCTGTCCTGTTTCGCCATCGCCGTCTCGAAGGGGCTGCAGTACGGGGTGCCGCTGGAAGAGTTCGTCGACACGTTCACCTTCCAGACCTTCGAGCCGAGGGGCATGGTCGAGGGTCACCCCAACATCAAGATGGCGAACTCGATCATCGACTACGTGTTCCGGGCCCTGGGCGTCGAGTACCTGGAACGAGACGAGCTGGCCCAGGTGCCGCCGGATCGGTCGGGAGACCTCCCCGAGCCGCCGCGGGGCCTGGCGGTGGAGGCGGGCATGCAGCTCGATCTCACCGATGCCGCCATGGAATCGGACATCGACGCCCAGCTGGCGGCAGCCCGGTTCGTCGACACGGAGCTCGTCGATTCCGGTTCGTCCGAAACGGCTCGGGCGTCGACGCCGCAGGCGTCGGATGGGCCTGGAGCGGCGCTGGCCGCGTCGCTCAACGGAGAGGCCACCGCCGAGAAAACGGTGGCAACGGTGGCGGCGGAAGCATCGCTGGGGGAATTGATGGGGGATGCTCCCGCCTGCCAGTCGTGCGGTCACATGACCGTGCGCAACGGGTCGTGCTATGTGTGCCTGACCTGTGGAGAGACAACCGGCTGCAGCTAATGGTGGGAAGGCAATAGCCGCAGCTAGTGAGGGGAGCTCCTCGGGGGAGGGCTCCCCTTTCTCCTTCCATCGTTGCCTTTCGAGAGGGTGAGACACGTACGATGGGGAAGTGACCGATTTCGAGTTCATCTACGTCGGGGACCCGATGTGCTCCTGGTGCTGGGGGTTCAGCCCCGTCATGGAGCGGCTCGCCGAGCGCTTTGGCTTTCCCACCCTGCTGATCGTCGGCGGGCTCCGGCCCGGCCCGGCGTCCGAGGTGCTCGACGACCGGATGCGTCGATTCCTCGAACACCACTGGGTCGAGATCGGCGAACGCACCGGCCAGCCCTTCGATCTCGGCGGGCTCGACCGCCAGGAATGGATCTACGACACGCTCCTCCCTGACACCGCCGCGGTGACGATGCGCCAGATCAGACCCGACGAGGCGCTGCGCTTCTTCGCCCGGCTCCAGCGTGCCTTCTACGCCGAGGCGATGGACGTCACCGATTCCGCCCTCTACCCGGAGCTCCTCGAGGGCTTCGATGTCGACCCCGACCGCTTCCTCGAAGCCCTGGCCTCCGAGGAGATGCAACAGAGGACGTACGGCGACTTCGCACGGGCGAGAGCCCTCGGCGCCGATGGGTTCCCCACCCTGTTCCTCAGGGTCGGGGACGAGATCTTCCTCGTGAGTCGCGGCTATGCCCCCTACGAGATGCTCGAACCGGCGCTGGCCGAGTTCACGGGTGCAGCGCTCGCCGATGACGGCGAGCGGGTCTGAGTGTCCTTCGCCGCCGCCACCGCCGTCAGCCACGTCATGGGGGACGTGTACCAATCGGCGGTCGAGCCCGGATGGGATATCTTCGGAAACGCCAGCGGGGGCTATCTGATGGCGATCGCCGCCCGGGCAATGGCCGCGGTCGCCGACAAGCCACATCCGGTCACGATCACCGCTCACTTCCTGAACCCGGCCGGACCCGGCCCGGTAACGATCGACACCGACGTCGTCAAGACCGGAAAGCGCTTCGCCACCGTGCAGGCCCGCCTCAACAGCCCCGAGCGGCCGCTGGCCGCCGTCCAGGGCACGTTCGCCAACCTCGAACCGTCGAGCGCGCTCGAGCGGTTCGACGAAGGACCACCGATCCTCCCTCCTCCCGAGGACTGCATCCCCCTGGAGCCGGCCGACCCCCTCCCTCCCCCTTTCAGCGGCAAGGTCGACGTCCGTCTCCACCCCGATGACGTTCCTTTCACCGATCGCACGGTGGAGCCGAGGATCCGCGGCTGGTTCAGGCTTCGCGACGGGGAGCCCATCGACACCTTCGCCCTGCTCGTCGCCGTCGACGGGTTTCCCCCCGCAGTGTTCAATGCCGATTCGCCCCCGGCATGGACCCCAACCATCGAGCTCACCACCCACGTGCGGGCGGCGCC
>CAZCBO010000043.1:0-11595 GCA_964496825.1 uncultured Acidimicrobiaceae bacterium | reverse complement strand
GTGATGCCGAGCCCGAAGCCGTTGCGCGCTCGGCGAACGACTGGCTCGCCTGCATCTTCGCCACTCGGTTCATCACCGCCGGTTTCCTCGAAGAGGACGGCGAGTTGTGGGATTCCACCGGACGGCTCATCGCCCAATCCCGCCAACTCGCCCTGCTTCCCGGTTCTTAGGGGCTTCTCAGGATCGGTTCACTTCCCTCCAACGTTGTCCCTGTGTAATCCGCGCATGAGGACACCCATGACCGATACCCCACCCACCATGACTCATCCAGCCGGCGGCAGCACATCGCCGCCGCCCGCACCAAAGCCTCCCCGCCTCCGCGGAGCCGGGGTGGCGGCACTCGTCGCCGGCGCCCTCTTCGCCGGCGCGCTGTTCGGTGCCGGCATCGGCATCCTGAACGACGACGCTCCGGCTCCGGTCGTCATCAGCAAACCCGACGGCGTCGAGCAACAGGCGGTCCCGACCGTCGAGGTACCGAGCGCGGCCGCAGAGACGCTCGACTCCGCCGCCATCGGTGCCGCCGTCATCCCCAGCGTCGTCACCGTCGAGGTGGGATCCCCCGAAGGAGAAGAGTTCGTCCAATTCGGCTCGGGCTCGGGGGTCGTGCTCGACGAACAACACATCATCACCAACGACCACGTCGTGGACGGTGCCGAAGCCGTCCAGGTCGTGCTCTTCGACGGCAGGGTGTACCAGGCAGAGGTCGTCGGCAGTGATCCGATCACCGACGTCGCCGTGGTGTCGGTCGCTGCACCCGATCTCCAGCCCATCACCCTCGGATCGACCGAATCGCTGACGATCGGCGTTCCGGCGATCGCCGTGGGGAGCCCGCTCGGGCTCGACGGTGGTCCTTCGCTCTCGGTCGGCGTGATCTCTGCCCTCGCCCGAGAGGTGCAAACCACCCCCGAGGTGATCCTCTACGGGATGATCCAGACCGACGCCCCGATCACCAACGGCTCCAGTGGCGGTGCCCTCGTCGATCGGGATGGCGCGCTGATCGGGATCACGACCGCCGTCGGCGCCAGTCAGCTCGGTATCGAGGGCATCGGCTTCGCCACGCCCATCGAGATCGTCCAGCGCGTCGCCGAGGACATCATCGCCACCGGTGAGGCCTCCCACGCCTTGCTCGGCATCACCGGCAGCACCGCCTATGAGTCGATCGGCGACGACGGAGTTGCCCCCATCGGCGTCAACGTGGAGGACGTGGTCGCCGGTTCGGCGGCCGCCGATGCCGGCATCGTCCAGGGCCGGGTGATCACCGCCGCCGGCGGCATCGCCGTACGGACGATGGACGAGTTGATCACCGTGCTCCGCCACTACGGCGCCGGTGACCACGTCACGCTCGATTTCGCCGACACCGACCCGGTCACGCTGCAACTGGGGGCCAGGTAGTCCCTCCCGCTGCCACCCCCTTCGCACGATTCGCCCCCCTCCGCAGGGGGGCGAATCTCGTTGTACCGTCCGATTCTTGACAATTCATCTCATATGACTTGACAGAACCCTCATCGTTCGATAAATTTCGAATGAGGGGAGAAACGGGACGGCACGAGAAACGGATAGAACGATGGAACCCAGAGTGCGAGACTTCACCGCCCAGCAGAGCAGCGAGCCGGTCGTCGACCTGACCCTGCACTCGGCCACCGACCTGCTGGTCGTCCTGTGGCTCCTCGAGGGATGCAACGAGGCGCTCCAGAACTACGACGAGTACGGCCTCGGCCCCGATTGGTTCGACAACCTCACCGCCCAGCTCTCCGAGGAGGCACAGGCCGCCGTGACTGCGGTCGGCGCGGGAGATGTGTGGATCTCGGTGATGGGGATCCTCGCCGAGCTGCCCGACGGCAGCACCGTCGACGAGTTCATCGACCACGTCCAGGCGCTGGACCCGGTCGATCTCCGGAGCCGCCTCGTCGAGCTGAAGAGCTCTACGAGGACCGACGCCGCGCTCCTCACGCGGGCAGCCGAGGGCGACGCCGAAGCACGCGAACGACTCCTCGCCCTCCCGATGTTCGAGGGCCACGACCGGTGGCGCAACACGATCGAGCGCCTCCTCGAGGTCTCGCCCGAGGAAACCACCGAGCGCATCGTGACCGCGATGCGGATGGTGCAGAAGGACGCCTTCGCCGAGCACGAGGCCGACTTTCGCAAGATCCTCGAGCGCGACATCAAGGCCCACCGACTGATGGCCAAGGAGCTCTCGGCGGAGCGCCTCGTCGAGCTGACCACGAACGGGATCTCGATCGAGCGCGGCGGCTACACCAAGCCGATCCTGCTGATCCCGACGGTGACCGGCCGACCCTGGGTGATCTTCACCGAGACCCCGGAGCAGATGATCATGGCTTATCCGGTCGCCGACGAATACATGGACGCCGATCCGGATGCGCCGCCCAACTGGCTCATCAAGACCTACAAGGCGCTCGGCGACGAGCGCCGGCTGCGGATCCTGCGCCGACTGTCACGGGGACCCGCCTCGCTGCACGAACTCGCCGAGGAACTCGATGTCTCCAAGTCGACGCTGCACCACCACATGATGCTGCTGCGTACCGCCGGCCTGGTGAAGGTGTTGATCGGCAACGAGAAGGAGTACGCGCTGCGCGAAGACGTGGTGCCGGAGACGGCCGCCGTGCTGCAGGCGTACATCGGAAACGGATCGAGTAGGGGAGACCAATGATGCTGGATCGGATCGACCTTGGAAACGCCCGGATGTCCGAGTACCTCGAGAGCGCCGCCCGGCACAACCGGCGCCAGCACAACCGCGGCTCGCCCGTTCTGCGACTGCGGCAGGTGCTGGCCCGCCGCCTCGTCCTCACCGGAGCCAGGCTCCACGGCGAGGAGCCGGCGGTGATCGGCAGGGTGGTGATCCTCGATCAGTGCGGACACGCCCCCCAGAGCCTCCGAACGGCTGCATAGCCGTATCGGCTGCGAGGAGCCCCGGGTGCGCCATCCCCGGGGCTCCGGCGCGCCCGGGGGGACTTGGGTCCTCGCGGGGATGTCTACCGTTCCCGGCACAGCGACCTCGAGAGGACCTCCATGTTGGATGCCACACCAAACGGCGTTGCGGCGAGCATGCGCGACGGCGTCAAGATCTACGGCGAGGGCGACGCCCAGGTGCGGGCCCTCGACGGCATCGACGCCGACTTCGGCAAGGGTCGGTTCACCGCGATCATGGGGCCGTCGGGCTCAGGGAAGTCGACCCTGCTCCACACCCTCGCCGGCCTCGACAGCCTCACCTCGGGCACCGTCCACATCGGCGACACCGACCTGGGGATGCTGACGGACAAGAAGCTCACGATCCTGCGGCGCGAGCAGGTCGGATTCATCTTCCAGGCCTTCAATCTGATCCCGACGTTGAACGCCGAGGAGAACATCAACCTGCCGCTGTCGATCGCCGGTGAGGAGCCCGACGAGGAGTGGTTCAACCAGGTGGTGACCGCCCTCGATCTGGAGGACCGGCTCACCCACCGACCCGCCGAGCTGTCGGGAGGTCAGCAGCAGCGGGTCGCTGCCGCCAGGGCGCTGATCACCAAGCCGGCCATCGTCTTCGCCGACGAGCCCAGTGGAAACCTCGACTCCAAGTCGGAGGCCGAACTCCTCTCCTTCATGCGACGGGCCGTCGACGAGCTCCAGCAGACGATCGTCATGGTCACCCACGACCCGATCGCCGCCAGTTACTCGGATCGCATCGTGTTCCTCGACGACGGTGACATCGTCGACGAGATGTTCGATCCGACGGTCGAGACGATCCTCGAGAGGATGAAGCGCCTAGGGGAGGCGTCGTGATCCGAGCCGCCATCAAGGGCGTCTCGGCGAACAAGCTCCGGCTGATCCTGACCGGGATCGCCATCGTTCTCGGTGTTGCCTTCGTCGCCGCCAGCTTCATCTTCACCGACACGATCAACGCCCGCTTCGACGCGCTGCTCACCGACGTCTCCGCCGGTGTGGACGTCTACGTGCGGCCGGAGACACCGGAGGCCGGCAACGAGTTCCTCGAGCTGGGATCGATCCCTGAGGAGGTTCTCGACGACGTGCTGGCGGTGCCAGGCGCACGCGTCGCCGAGGGTGGCGTGGGCGGATACGCCCAGTTCGTCGACAAGGAGGGCGACCCCGTGGGCGGCCAGGGACCGCCGACGTTCGGCTTCTCCTGGGGAGAGATCGCCGAACTCAACCCGATGAGCATCAAGCCGGAGAACGGCCGCGCACCCACGGCGCCCGGTGAGGTGGTGGCCGACGTGGCCACCGCCGAGCTGGCGGGTTTCGCGGTGGGTGACACGGTGACGATCCTCACCCTCGGGCCGCCCGAGCAGTTCGTGCTCGTCGGCCTGGCCAACTTCGGTGAGGAGGACAACCTCGCCGGCGCCACCACCGCCGCCTTCGTGCTCTCCGAGGCACAACGGCTGCTCGATCTCGAGGGAAGGCTCTCGGAGATCGCCGTGGCCTCCGAGGAGGGAGTCGATGCCGAGACGCTGGCCTCCGACATCGAGGCCGCCCTCGGGGAAGGCCTCGTCGTGCAGACCGCGGAGGCCTCCAACCAGGAGGATCTCGAGGAGATCAGCAGCGCGCTGAGCTTCCTCACCTACGCGCTGCTCGCCTTCGCCGGCGTGGCCATCTTCGTCGGCGGGTTCATCATCGCCAACACCTTCCGGATCATCGTCTCGCAACGGACCAGGGAGCTGGCGCTGCTGCGGGCCGTCGGCGCCACCGGGGGGCAGGTGACCCGGCTCGTCGTCGTCGAGGCGCTCGTCGTCGCCGTCCTGGCGTCGCTGCTCGGGGTGCTGGTGGGGATCGGGCTCGCCCAGCTGCTGGCAGCTGCGATGCGGGCCTTCGGGTTCGGTCTTCCGGAGGGTCCGCTGACGCTGGCGCCGCGCACCGTCATCGTGGCGATGGCCGTCGGGATCATCGTCACCGTCATCGCGGCGCTGCTGCCCGCCCGTAGGGCCGCATCGGTGCCGCCGGTCGCCGCGATGCACGAGGAGCTGGCCAGACCGCCGCGCAAGTCGCTCACCTACCGGGCCGTGGTCGGGGCCATCGTCTCCGGCCTGGGCCTGGTCGCACTGCTCCTCGGCCTGTTCTCACCAATCGAGAACCCGGTGATCCTCGTCGGGGTCGGGGCCGTCGTCTTCTTCCTCGGTGTCTCGATCCTGGCTCCCCTCGCCGCCCGCCCCGTGGCGAACACGATCGGGTGGCCGCTGCCCAGGCTGTTCAACACGACCGGCCAGCTCGCCAAGGAGAACACGGCACGACAGCCAAGGCGGACCGCGTCGACGGCATCGGCGCTGATGATCGGCGTCGCCCTCGTCGTCTTCGTTGCGATCCTCGCCGCCTCGATCAAGTCGACGGTCGAGGACTCGATCTTCGACGCCTTTCCCGCCGACCTCTCCGCCTCGTCGACCAACTTCACGGTCGGCGTGAGCCCGGCGTTCACCGCCGAGATGGCGACGCTGGACGAGTTCGAGACCGTCAGCCCTCTCGTCTTCGATTCGGCAACGGTCGACGATGGCAGCGTCCCGCTGATCGCCCTCGACCCGGTGCTCGCCCCCGAGGTGGTGAACCTGGAGCCCTCGCCCGGGGCCTACGAGGCGTTGGCGGGGACCGAAGACGTGCTGGTCTTCGACGAGATCCTGGAGGACGAGGACTGGACGATGGGACAGACCATCACGATGGGCTTCCCCAAGGCTGCAGAGACCGAGGTCGAGATCGTCGGGACCTTCGCCAAGAGCGACTTCGGCACCTTCGTAGTCGACCGCCGGCTCTACGACACCATGTACGACAATCCGTTCGACTTCCTCGTCCTGGCCACGGTGGCTCCGGGGGTCACCATCGAGGATGCCAGGGCCGCGGCCGAGGCGATCGCCGAGCCGTACGCCAACGTCCAGATCCAGAACAAGGACGAGGTGGTCGCAGACGCCGAGATGCAGATCGACCAGCTGCTGGTCCTGTTCTCCGCCCTGCTCTTCCTCGCCATCATCATCGCCGTCCTCGGCATCACCAACACCCTGGCGCTGTCGATCATCGAACGTACCCGGGAGATCGGGCTGTTGCGGGCAGTCGGCATGACCCAGGCTCAGACCGGCTGGATGGTGGTCTTCGAGGCGGTGATGGTGGCGCTGTTCGGCGCCATCCTGGGCGTCGGCATCGGCATCTTCCTCGGGTGGGCGGTGGTGCAGGCCCTCGGCGACGTCGGGCTCGGGACCTTCGCGATCCCATGGAGCCAGATCGGCTCGCTGGTCATCACCGCCGGGTTCGCCGGGATCATCGCCGCCATCTACCCGGCATGGAAGGCCACCAGCGTCGACCTGCTGGACGCGATCGCCTACGAGTAGCTCAGCCCTCCGGGCTCCATGAACGGGACTCGTCGATGAGGTACATGCTCACGTCGTGGACACGGTCCAGCACCTCGCACAGCGTGTCCTGGCGGTACATGAGGTCGAGCAAGGAGACATCGACCTTGGCGACCAGCGAGAGCTGACGCTCCTCACCGGCGGAGAGCGCCCCGAAGGTGTCGACGGCCGACACCTCGATCGGCAGCTCCAGGCCACCCTTGCCGGCGAGCTCGGCGGCCAGCACGATGAGGTCGGGGCGGTCGCCCAGCGGGGGCAGCGACCAGTTGAACAGGAACGGGACGATGAACTTCCCGGTGGGGTCGTCCGGGACGTCGGTGGTGTCGAGCAGGGCGTCCTCGAGATCGAGGACGACCCGCGGGTCGAGGTCGATGGCGACGTGGAGGTCGAGGGGACCTTCGCAGGCCTCGGCGGGGTGCACGTCGACCTCCCAGGCCTGGCGCAGCGTGTAGGTCTCGACGAAGTGTCGCTCGTCGTGCACGTGGAAGCCGTGCTCCACGGCGTGGTCCTTGAGGTAGGTCACGGTTCCGGCGAGGTCGACCGCCATGTCGCGAGGGTACCGCGATGCGTCGCGATAGGGTTCGCTCCGGCGGTCGAGGAGAGCAACGTGCCGTGGAGCCTCGAGAGCGAGTGGAGCGCCTTCCGGCCGGTGTTCCTCGGCGGCAACTGGTGGTTCGACGAGGCCGACAACAGCATCGGCTATCGCCTCGGCCCCGATGAAACCGCCGAGGAGTGGGGAGACACGACGTGGGCGTTCCCCGGACCCGACGAGTATCCGGCGCTGGCGGCCGAGCAGCGGCCGGGATGGACCGCCAGGGCCGGAGAGAAGGCCATGTACGAAGCGCTGGTCTCCGGGGATGCCTACGCCATCGATCTCGCCGCCGGGCAGCATTCCGAGTACCGGTCGACGGCGGACACCCTCGCCGGGCTGCTGTCGCTGAACACCCGTCGCTCGTGGGCGGGAGATCTGCTCGACCGTGCCGTTGCGTCCGGCTACGAGCCGAAGGACGACCCCTTCATCCGCACCTACCTACCCGGTGCCGGGATCGTGGTGCCGATTGCCCCGGGCGTCGTGGTACCGCTGCCGCTGATGCGCACCGCCGTGGCGCTGGCCGCAGCCGAACTGCACCAGGCGGCATCCGAGTATGCGCGGGCCATCGCGGTCCTCGAACCGGTGGAACGGACCACCCACGTCATCCTGTCGCTGACCGACTTGCTCTGCGCCGCCGGTCGGTTCGCCGACGCCGTCGACCTCACCGAGGGCGTCGTCAGCGTCGACGACGTCGCCGGCTTGACCCTCGCCTACCGGGCCCTGGCCCTCGCCCGACTCGGCGATCGGAAGGGCTCGACCGAGACCCTCGCCGCCGTGCTCGAACACGGGAATCGCTCCGAGGAGGTGGTGGCGTTCGCCAGGACCGTCGAGACCTCGCTGGAGGCGGAGGCCTCATGACCGACGCCTACACCACCCGGAGGGTCGATCGTCGCGGCGCGGGAGATGCCACCACGATCGAGGACCGCGTGGCCCGTGAAGCGCCGATGGAGATTCGGATCGGCTCGACGCCGATCGCCGTGCTCATGCGCACCCCGGGTGACGACGTCGACCTCGCCAAGGGGTTCGCCCTCACCGAAGGCATCGCGGTCCACCCCCACGAGCTGCGCGGAGTGACCAGGGTCGGCGACGATTCCGAGGATGCCCGCTACCTGCTGGAGTTCGCCGAGGGGGTCGAGGTCGACCCGGAACGATTCAAGCGGAACCTCTATGCCACGTCTTCATGCGGCGTCTGCGGCAAGGCATCGATCGATGCGGTCCGTGTCGCGGCCGCCGACGCGGGTCCCGGGCCCAGGGTGGAGGGCGCCATCATCTCCTCCCACGCCGCAGCGATGCGGGCCGCCCAGGAGGGGTTCGAGGCCACCGGCGGCCTTCACGCCGCCGGTCTGTTCGGCCCGGACCATGCGCTCGTCACATTGCGAGAGGACATCGGCCGCCACAACGCAGTCGACAAGGCCATCGGCGCCGCCGCGGACACCCGCTGGCCGATGAAGAACCATGTGCTCGTCGTCTCCGGTCGTGTTTCGTTCGAGATCGTGCAGAAGGCCGCGGTGGCCGGGATCCCGATCGTGGCTGGGATCTCAGCTGCCTCCTCCCTGGCGATCGACCTGGCCGACGAGCTCGGCATGACCGTCGTCGGGTTCGTCCGGGACGGGTCGTTCAACGTCTACTCGGGGGCAGGACGGATCCCCTGACGAGCCGGGCCCTATCGTGCCGCCTCCAGCGGCGTCTCGACCTCGGGGATCCCCCACCGTTGGATCGAGGCCACGGCACCGAGCACCAGCAGGCCTCCGACGATCTGGACCGGGCTGAGCTGTTGATCGAGCAGCAGCCACGCCGCCGCCGCCGCAAAGACCGGCTCGGTGGTGGCGATCACGCCCACGATCCCCGAAGCGACCCGCTGGAGTGCACCGAACGAGGCGAAGAACGGCAGCGCCGTGCCGATCAGGCCGACCCACAGCAGTTCGACCCAGATGGTGCCGGGAAGGTCGGTCGGGAACGACCACAACGGCTGAACGGCGGCCCAGACCACGGACGCGCAGACGAACCCCCACGTCATCACGGCGATCACGGGATACCGGTGGGTCAGGCGCTCGCCCAGCACGAGGTAGGAGGCAAAGGTCACCGCCGCGGCCAGCCCGGCGACGACACCGATCCAGTCGGCACCCTCGAGCTGCCACGCCTCGGTGACGAGGACCACGCCGAGGAGGGCGGTAAGGGCCGCCGCCCATGCCGCAGCACGGACGGTGCGGCCCTGCGCAGCCACCATCCAGACCAGCACGAAGATCGGCCCGAGAAACTGGATCGTCGCACCCGGGCCGACGCCGAGGCGCTCCAGGGCCCAGTAGAACGTGACGTTGACCAGGGCGAGGTTGACGCCGAGCACGAGGAACCACCGCAGGCCGCCCCGCGGATCGAGCAAGCCGCGCCGCCACGCCACCGGTACCAGCACGACCGTGGTCACCAGTGCCCTGACCTCGGCGACTCGAGCCGGGGAGACCTCGCTGAAGGCATCGGCTGCCACCGCGCCGCTGATGCCCCACATGAACGCCGCCGACAGGGCGAGGAGGACTCCGGTTCTCGTGCTGCGCTCGACACTCATTCGGCGGTCTCGATGCCTCGCTACGCTCGGGCTCCGGGAGCGTACCGGCCCGGTGCAACGCGACGGCGCGGCGCGGGGTTTGTATCAGTGAGATGACCGCCATCACCGTGCAGGACCTCAACGATCAGCTGGCCGAGGACGTCGATTCAGCCTTTCCCGACCTCGTTCGCACATTCCAGGACGGGATCTACTCGGGGGCGATCCAGCTCACCCGCAACGCCCACGACGCCCAGGACGTGACCCAGGAGACGTTCGTGCGGGCGTACCGGGCCCTGCGGCGCTACGACCCGGACCGCATCCGCGGACTCGAGCTCCGGCCCTGGATGTGGACGATCACTCTCAACCTGTGCCGCAACCGCGCCCGATCGAAGGCCAGACGCCCCGAGGTCGGCGGCGTCGTTGATCGGCCGGCCGAGGACGCGAACCCGGAGGAGCACGCCGTCGCCGCCGACCTCGACGTCTGGCGCAGGCGACTGGCTCGTCTGTCGCATCCACAGCGCACGGCCGTCGTGCTCCACCACGTCGTCGGGTTGCCCCACGGCGAGGTTGCCTCCATCACCGGTCGAAACGAGAGCACCACTCGGTCCGATCTCCGACGGGGCCTGGCGGCCCTCCGTGCCATCGTCGAGGAGGAACCATGATGCACGAACCCATCGAGCACGCCCTAGCCGGTCTGGCGACAACGGCGCCCGAGGACACGCTCGCCGCAGTTCTCGGCGAGGTCGGGCTGCTCCCCGACGAATTCGCGCTCATCGACGGGCCGACCGGACCCGCTTACGTGTCGTGGAGTCGCGCCGGCGTCACCGCCTTCGTCCCCGAGGCGATCGTCGGCTCGCCCGAGGAGTTCGTCGCCCGGCATCCTCGGCCGGCGGTCCTCGTGGACACGCCACCGAAACGGCTCGCCGGCCACCTCGAGCGGGCCATCGAAACGGGAAGGCTGGGCACGCTGCCGGTCGATCTGAGCGCCATCGGTGAGTTCCAGCGGAAGGTCCTCGAGAAGTGCGCCGAGATCCCACCCGGCGAGATCCGACCGTATGGGTGGATCGCCAGGGAGATCGGCAAACCGGGAGCAGTCCGCGCCGTCGGAACGGCCCTCGGCCGCAACCCGGTGCCGGTGCTGATTCCCTGCCACCGGGTTGTACGCACCGACGGCACCATCGGTAACTACGCCTGGGGCACCCAGATGAAGCGCGACCTGTTGGAGCACGAAGGTCTCGACCCCGACGACATCGAGGCCACGGCCCGCCGCGGTGCCAGGGTGGTCGGTACCGAGACGACCCACATCTATTGCTACCCGACGTGCCGCCACGCCAAGCGATCCCAGGACCGATACCAGGTGGAGTTCCGCTCGGGTGAGGAGGCGGAGCGGGCCGGGTACCGGGCGTGCAAGGTGTGCCGCCCGGCGGCCTGACCGGCCGGAAGATCCTGGGTCGATCAGCACGCAGAGCAGCTGAGTAGCCACTTCGAGCGCGGGATAACTAGTCCTGGGAAATACCAACAGATTGTGGTCGAGCGACTACAGTATGTGGTGCAGGAGGGGCCGGTGTGGCGGGTTGGGCAACGCCCGGCCGGCCTCCAGAGCGAGAGGGGGAAGGCATCATGCGTGCTGCCTTCGGACTGGTGATCCTGGGTGTCATGCTGATTGCGCCGCCGGCAATAGCGCAGACGGACACGATCGTGATCGAGATCGACGAGGTCACGAGGGGCCCGGAGAACTCGGTCACGACACTCGAAGAACGTACGGTCGATCCGGCGATGGTCGGGGCGATCTGCACCGGGACGGCCCGGACGGGAAACAACGCTTCGGAGCATCCCGACAACGACTTCATCCTGATCAGCGGCTCCTCGACCACACTGATCCCGGACTGGGAGCGGGAAGCCGGAGCTGCCGTGAGCACGACGATGTCGCTCGTGCTCGGTGACTCGATCACCGTCCAGCTGAGACTCGGCCCGCACCGGGTGTCGAGTGGTGCGGTCAGCATCACCCTCAGCTGTTCGCAGCCGGAGCCGACGACGACCACGACGACATCGACGACCACTTCGACGTCCACGACGACGACGTCCACGACGCAGCCCCCACCCCAGGCGACAACGAGCACGTCTCCGGT
>CAZCBO010000042.1:0-14882 GCA_964496825.1 uncultured Acidimicrobiaceae bacterium | reverse complement strand
CTGACCGTTCTTGCGTAACGTGGGCCCGTATACGGGCCCACGTTACGCAAGAACGATGGCTAGATCCGGATCACCGGGCAGGTCAGGGTGCGGACGATGCCGTCCACCGGCTGGATGGAGCTGACGACGAGCTGTCCGAGGGCGTCGACGTCCTCGGACTCGACAAAGACGATCACGTCGTAGGGTCCGGTCACCGCCTCGGTGGAGATCACACCGGCTATGCCGCGGATGTCGTTGGCGACGTCGGCAGCCTTGCCGCTGTCGGTCTGGATCAGGACGTACGCCCGTACCAAGTGCTCCTCCTCGTGGGCCTGCGGCGGAGTGTACCGAACGGTTCCCTGCCGCGGGCTGGCTGGTGACTAGTAACCGTCGGAGCCGAAGCGCAGGTTCTTGGCGTAGCGCTCCCCGTCCTCCTCGTCGACGTCGAAGAGGATGCGCTGGCCCTGGCGCAGCATGCGGAACATCGAGCCCTCGAGGGACCCGGGCCGGAGGAGCACTTCGCTGCGGTCTTCGAGCAGGATCGTGCCGGTGCCGGTGACGGGGTCGTAGACCTTGACGACGCCCTGCACCGCTCAGACCTTCTCGATCTTTCCGGCCTTGATGCAGGACGTGCAGACGCGCATCCGGCGCGAGTTGTTGCCGTGCTTGACCCGTACCTTCTGGATGTTGGGCAGCCAGCGTCGGCTGGAGCGCTTGTGGGAGAAGCTGACCTGCTTCCACACCCACGGCTCCTTGCCACAGACCTCACACCGGTATGACATCGAATCCTCCTCCGCTCCCGCCGTCGATCAGGGGCGGGACGCGGCGCCGGGGAGGGTAGCAGCGGGGGTGGGCCAACCGACTGCGCCCGATCGGCCATCATGGGAGCCGTGACCGCGATCGAACAAGGGCGCTCCCTCGCCTACCTGGCGGCGATCCCCGTCGTCGAGGTCAAGGGCATCGGCCCCAAGACCGCGAAGGACATGTCCGAGGTCGGGATCGACTCGGTCGCCGACCTGCTGCTCCACGTGCCTCGCCGCTACCTCGATCGCTCCCAGATGTACGACCTCTCCAACGTTCCCCTCGACGAGGAGATCACGGTGGCCGGCACGGTGGTGAAGTCCAAGACCCGCCGCATTTCGCGGGGCCGGACGATGGTCGAGGCCGACATCTCCGACGGCACCAGCTACCTGCACGCGGTCTGGTTCAACCCCTACATCAAGATCGCCGAGGGCGAAGAGGTGGCCCTTTCCGGCAGGGTCGAGCTGTTCCGCGGCCGGCTCCAGATGAAGGGACCCGATCTGGACAAGCTGGACCAGCTCGAAGGCGACAGCTGGCTGACCGGCCGCATCGTGCCGGTCCACACCGTCGTGAAGAAGTTCGGCGTCTACAAGATGCGGGACGCCATCGACAATGCCCTGCGCCGTTCCCGACCGATCACCGAGGTGCTCCCTGAGGAGATGTTGGAGCGGCTCGGTCTGATGTCTCGCGACCAGGCCATCCAGACGATCCACTTCCCCGAGGAGCGGACAGACGTCGAGAAGGCCAGGGCGCGGCTCGTCTTCGACGAGCTGTTCCGCCTCCAGGTGGCCCTCGCCCTGCGCAAGCGGCGCCAGATCGACGAGTCCCGCGGCGTGGTGCTCGACGTCGACGGCGCCCTGGCGACCACATTCTTCGACTCGCTCGCCTTCGAACTCACCGGTGCCCAGCGCAGAGCGATCGGCGAGATCAGAACCGACCTGGCCTCCGAGCACCCCATGCATCGGCTCCTCCAGGGTGAGGTCGGCTCGGGCAAGACCGTGGTGGCGCTGGCCGCACTGCTCGACGCCGTCGAGGCCGGGCAACAGGCGGCGATCATGGCACCGACCGAGGTGCTCGCCGATCAGCACTACCTGTCGACGATCACCGCGCTCGACGCCGCAGGGCTGACGCCTGCAGGTGTCGAAGGTGCGGCCGGCACCGCCAACCTGTTCGCTGAGGGCGATGCGCCCGGAGTGCGCGTCGCCCTGCTGACGTCCAGCCGGGCGATCGGAAACTTCGCCTCCGACATCGGCCGGGCCGCGCTCCTCGATCTCATCGCCTCCGGTGACGTCGACATCGTTGTCGGCACCCACGCATTGATCCAGGAGGGCGTGCACTTCGACCGCCTCGCCGTGGCCGTCGTCGACGAGCAGCACCGGTTCGGGGTCCACCAGCGGGTGCGGCTGCGGGAGAAGGCCGAGGACTACGACCCCGACCTGCTGATCATGACCGCCACCCCGATCCCGCGGACGCTGGCGATGACGCTGTACGGCGACCTGGACGTCTCCGTCCTCGACGAGATGCCGCCCGGTCACAAGCAGGTGCCGACCCGCCACGTGCTGCCGGGGGACCCGGCGGTCGAGGATCTCGTCCGGTCCGAGGTCCTCGCCGGGCACCAAGCGTTCATCGTGTGCCCGCTGGTGGAGGACTCGGACAAGCTCGAGGCCAAGTCGGCCACGGCCGAGTACGAGAGGCTCAGCGAGATCTACCCCGAGCTGCGCCTCGGCCTGCTCCACGGCCAGATGCGCCCAGGGGACAATGGCGAGGTGATGCGTGCCTGGCGTGACCACGAGCTCGACGTCCTGGTGGCCACCACCGTCATCGAGGTGGGGATCGACGTGCCCAACGCCACCGTGATGGTGATCGAGGACGCCGATCGGTTCGGCCTGAGCCAGCTCCATCAGCTCCGTGGCCGGGTGGGCAGGCCCCGCAGGGGAGGCGCCTTCCCTGCGTACTGCGTGTTGGTCGCCGATCCGACGACGCCCGAGGGGGAGCAGCGCATCTCGGCGATGATCTCCACCAACGATGGCTTCCGGCTGGCGGAGGAAGATCTCCGCATTCGCGGGCAGGGGACGGTGTTCGGTGCCCGCCAGCACGGCATGACCGACCTGAGGCTGGCCGACATCCTGCGCGACTACGACACGCTGGTCACCGCCCGCCGGGAGGCCTTCGGACTGGTACAGAACGATCCCGAGCTGGCCGGGCACGCCGAGCTCGCCGAGGAGGTGCGGCTGCTGCTCGGCGAGGACGCCGAGTGGCTGGAGCGATCCTGATGCGCATCATTGCCGGCTCGGCAAAGGGCCGGCGTCTCGCCACACCAGACGGGGGGACCCGGCCGCTCACCGGCAGGGCCCGGGAGGCGCTGTTCTCCATCCTCGCCGACCGTGTCGAGGGGGCGCGGGTCCTCGATCTGTATGCGGGCACGGGATCCTTCGGGTTGGAGGCCCTCAGCCGCGGGGCCGCCGACGCCGTGTTCGTCGAACGCGATCGCCTGGCGATCGCCGCCCTGCGAGACAACATCGACGCCGTCGGTCTCGGCGGCCGGCTCGTGGCCGACGACGTGGCCGCCTATTTGGGGCGCGGCGACGGGAGGTTCGATCTCGTGTTCGTCGACCCCCCCTATGCCCTCGACCGCGGCACCGTCGATGCGGTGCTCGGTCTGGTCGGTGCACTCCTCTCCGGCGGCGGGACCGTGATCGTGCATCGTCGGACGGGGGGCATCGGGCCCGCGTCGGATAATCTACGGCTGGTCGACCGGCGACGGTACGGTGACAGCGAGCTCTGGCTCTACGAAAAGGAGGGAGCGTGACCACGGCGCTGATCCCGGGAAGTTTCGATCCTCCAACCAATGGGCACATCGACGTGATCGAGCGCTGTGAGGGTCTCTTCGACGAGATCATCGTCGCCATCATCCGCAACCCTTCGAAGAAGGCGCTGTTCACCGAGCCCGAGCGGGAGCAGATGCTCGCCGAGGCGACCAGCCGGTGGGACAACATCACCATCGGTGCGTTCGACGGGCTGCTCGTGGACTACGCCAAGGAGGTCGGCGCCGACGTGATCGTCAAGGGGCTGCGGGCCGTCACCGACTTCGACTACGAGCTGCAGATGTCTCAGATGAACCGGGCCCTGTCGGGCATCGACACCTTCTTCGTCGCGACCAGCCCCGAGTACGGATACCTGTCGTCATCCCTCGTCAAGGAGGTCTCCCAATACGGCGGATCGGTCGACGAGCTGGTGCCCGTCGGCGTGGCGAAGGCGCTGAAAGAGCGGTTCGCATGACCGTCGAAGAACCCCAACACGATCAGCCGCTGCCGCCGCTGCCTGGTCACGTGCTCGACATGATCGAGCAGCTCATGATCGACATCGAGAATGCCCGACAGGTGCCGCTCTCGAACAACGTCATGGTGAGCCAGGAGGACGTCCTCGACACCCTGGCCAGGATCCAGAAGGAGCTCCCGGAGGAGCTGCGGGCCGCTCGGTGGATGGTCCGCGAGCGTGAGGCGTACATCGCCAGGACGAACGAGACGGCTCGCGAGGTGATCGCCGCCGCCAAACAGCGCTCCGACGAGCTGGTGTCCGAGTCCTACATCGTCCAGGAAGCGGTCGAGGAGGCAAACACCCTCGTGCGCAATGCCGAGAGCGAGGCCCGCCGCATCCGCCTGGAGTCGGAGGACTTCGCCGAGCGCCACCTCGCCGAGGCCGAGCAGGTGCTCGGCGAGCTGCTTCGCTACGTGCGTGAGGCCAGGGCCGAGCTGCACCAGTCCCTGCCGCCGGCCCCGGAGCCGCCGATCAGCCAATAGCGCCCCGTCGATAGAATCGTTGGCAGAGGCGCGCGATGACTTCCTCTCCCTTCACCGTCAATGTTGCGGACCTGCTCGGCCGCGACACCCCACCACGCCACGAGCACCTCGAGGCTTCTGTGGACTGGGGCCTCGAGCTCAGCGAGATCCGACCCGACCCGCCGCTGGCCGCCGATATCACGCTCACCCCGCTGCCCGGCGGGATCCTGGCCAAGGGGACGCTGCGCTTCGTCGCCGAGCACAGCTGCCGGCGGTGTCTCTCCCCCTACGTCGACGAGGTGAGCCAGCAGGTCGTCGGGCTCTTCGAGGACGATCCCGACGAGGAGTCCTACCCCATCGAGGGAAGCGAGATCGACCTCGAGCCCTTCCTCAGGGACGAGGTGCTGCTGGCTTTCCCGATGCTGCCGGAGTGCCCCGAAGGGTGCGCGGCGGCGCCGGCATCGCCGGATTCCGAGGAGGCCGACGCCGGCGAATGGCGACTCGAGGACAGTGCCCAGGCCGAGGAGGTGCGCCGGCGGCTGATGGCGGTGGTCGAGGACGACGATACGCCGTAGCCGGCCCGCCGCCCCGGTCACGGCGGCAGGGGAGACCGACCGCTTGGACCTTGGGGTGACTAACCTCCCCGGCTCCTGACGAAACGCAGTGTTTCGCCGTTCGGCGAGGTTCATGATGGCCGTACCGAAGAAGAAGATGTCGCGGTCCAGGACGCGGCGCCGCAAGGCCAACTGGAAGGTCTCCGCACCCACCCTGGCGACGTGCCAGCGCTGCGGTGCCAAGCACGTCCCGCACCGGGTGTGCTCGAACTGCGGCACCTACAACGGCCGCCTCGTCACCGAACCCGAGCCGACGTAGGGCCATGCCCAGGATCGCCGTCGACGCGATGGGTGGGGATCACGCCCCACTCGAGATCGTCCGCGGCGCAGCGGATGCTCACCACGATGGCATCGACGTCGTGCTGGTCGGCGACGAGGTGCTGATCAAGCCCATCCTGGCCCGGTTCGACGCCGAAGAGGTGCCGGTCGTCCATGCACCGGACGTCATCGAGATGCACCAGGATCCCTCACGGGCGCTGCGGGAGAAGCGGGACGCCTCGATCCTCGTCGCCGCCCGCCTCGTCAACGACGGCGAGGCCGTCGGCCTCGTGTCTGCCGGGTCGACCGGGGCGACGATGGCGGCGGCTGCGTTCATCATCGGACGCCTCCCCGGGGTGTCACGGCCTGCCATTGCCTCGATCTTCCCCACCAGGGAGGTCGTCATCGACATCGGGGCCAACATCGACGTCCGTCCGGAGCATCTCCTTCAGTTCGCCATCATGGGCAAGGCGGTGGCGGAGGTCTACAACGATCTGCGGGACCCGCGGGTCGGGCTGCTGAACATCGGGGAGGAGCCGGGGAAGGGACGACCGCTCGAGCGAGTCGCCCACGAGCTGCTCGAAGGCGAAGACAGCATCAACTTCGTCGGCAACGTCGAGGGCAGCGACCTGGGCCGGGACGAGGCCGACGTCTTCGTCACCGACGGCTACACCGGGAACGTGCTGCTGAAGACGGGCGAGGGATCGGCGCGGGCCACGCTGCGCCTGCTGCTCGAGGCCCTCGAGGCCGATGAGTACCAGGAGCCCCTTGCCGAGCTGGCACCGGCCTTCATGGAACTGCGGCAGCGGATCGACCCGGAGACCACCGGCGGTGCGCACCTCGTCGGCACCGAAGCGGCGGTGGTCATCGCCCACGGTGCAAGCTCACACCGCGCGATGGAGAACGCCATCAAGATGGCGGCCGAGGGCGTGGACCGGGGCCTGGTGGAGCGAATCGCCGAGGGACTGGACGGCGCCGGCCCGTGACCGCTGGACGAGGGTCTGAGGCGGAGCTCGAACACGCGATCGGCTACCGGTTCGAGAACGTCGCGCTGCGTGACGAAGCGCTGACCCACCCGTCGTTCTCTGCCGAGAACGACGAGTCGACCAACTACGACCGGCTGGAGTTCCTCGGCGATGCGGTCCTTCAGCTGGCGGTGACCCGATATCTCTACGAGGCGATGCCCGACGCGACGGAAGGGGAGATGACGCTGGTACGTGCTGCGGTCGTCGCCGAGCCGGCGCTGGCGGCGATCGGCAGGGACTGGAGGGTGCCCGCCGCGATCCGGCTCGGACGCGGTGAGGAGCTGAGCGGGGGCAGGGAGAAGGACTCGATCATCTCGAATGCCGTCGAAGCACTCCTGGGTGTGGTGTATCTCGAGTCCGGGTACGACCGAGCAGAAGAGATCGTCAGAGCCCACTGGGGGGAACTGATCGACGAGCGATCAGAAGCGCCGGGCCATCGCGACTACAAGACGCGACTCCAGGAGGTGCTGGTAGCCGACGGCCGCGACGTCGAGTACGCGATCACCGACAGCGGTCCCCAGCATGCCAAGTTGTTCACCGCGACGGTGCGGTCGGGGGGCGAGGATCTCGCCACCGGGAGCGGCAGCTCGAAGAAGCGGGCCGAACAAGCGGCGGCGCGGATTGCCTTGCAGAAGCTGGCGGCCGCTCGAGGCTCCTGAAAGATACTCACATGCATGTAATTAGCGCTGGTAAGCTCGCTCGACCGTGCTGCTGAAGAAGCTCACGCTCGTCGGCTTCAAGTCCTTTGCCGACCGCACCCGGCTCGAATTCGACGCCGGGGTGAACATCGTGGTGGGACCCAACGGATCGGGAAAGTCCAACCTCCTCGACGCCATCGCCTGGGTCATGGGAACCCAGGCCACGCGATCACTCCGCACCGAGAAGATGGAGGACGTCGTCTTTGCGGGCACCGCCACCCGTCCCGCGGTCTCCCGTGCCGAGGTGTCGCTGACCTTCGACAACAGCGACGGGTTCCTTCCCGTCGACATCTCCGAGATCACGATCACGCGGCGCCTGCACCGCGACGGCACCTCCGAGTACGAGCTCAACCGGACGCCGTGCCGGCTGCTCGACATCCAGGAGCTGCTCTCGGACGGCGGCGTCGGGCGCCACCAGCACGTGTTGGTGTCCCAGGGCCAGATCGGGGAGATCCTGATTGCACGACCCGACGAGCATCGTGCGGTCATCGAGGAGGCAGCAGGCATCACCAAACACCGGGCCAGGAGGGACCGGGCCGTTCGTCGCCTCGAAGCCACCGAGATCGACGTCGAGCGGCTCAACGACATCCTGCACGAGAAGCAGCGCGCCCTGCGGCCCCTCAAGCGTCAGGCGAACGCGGCGGCACGCCACGGCGAGGTGAAGGCGGAGGCCCTTGCGCTGCGCCTCTGGCTCGGTGGCGAGGAACTGCGGGACCTGGGTAGCCGGGAGCAGTCGGCAAGCACCGAGCAGGCGGCACGCACGGAGACGCTCGAGCGCGAGACCGTCGAACTGGAGACCGCCACCACCGCTCTCAAGGGGCTCAGAGCATCCGCGGGAGAAGCCGGTGCGGCGCTCGACCGCGACACGGCGGCCGCCGCCAGGCTGGAGACGGTCACCGAAAGGCTGCGGCGCTACGGAATCGTCGCTCGGGAGCGACGGGCGGCGATCGAAGGACGGCTCGAGGGAGCCGGAGAACGGCGCGCCGACCTCGAGGCAGAGGCCACCGAGCTCGACGAGGAGCTCCGTCGCGTGAGCGAGACCGCGGGGCGGGCACAGGCAGATGCGGAGCGACTCGCCGTGGGGCTCCAGGCGCTCGAGGACGAGGAACGGGCCCTCGGTGAACAGCTTCAGCTCCCGATCGAGGGAGTCGCCGCCAACCTGAGGGGGGATCTACGCGCCCTCGAGTCCGCTGCAGCCCGCGACGGGCGGGAGCGTGCCGCCATCGCATCGCGTCGCGACGTCGTGCTGGCCCGACTCGAGGAGGAGACCGCCGAGGCGGTGTCCCTGAACCGGTGGATCCAGGAGGCGGACGGTCTCGGCACCGGCGCCCAGCGTGCCTACGAGGACGCCAAGGACAAGCGAGAGGAAGCGCAGCGAGCCTTCGAGGGCGACGAGCGGGAGCTCGCCGACGTCCGTCTGGCGTTGGCCGGTACCGAAGCGCGTATCGAGGCGCTGGAGACGGCGCTCGCCGGGCTCGGCGATCCTGAGGCGCGCTCGGTGGTCGAGGAGGCGCAGGGCGTCGCCGGCGCTGTGGCGGCGCTGCTCGACGTTCCCGAGGAGCTCGCCCCCGCGGTCGATGCCGCGCTGGGGCGATGGAGCGGGGCCTACGTCTCCGAGGAGCCGGAGGTGGTGCGGCAGGTTGCCAGGGCACTCAAACAGCAGGGTCTCGGCGGAGTCTCACTGGTGACGCGACGCCAAGACGGTGAGGGTCCGGCCGGCGAGGTGGCCAAGGCCTTCGGCGGCGATGCCCTCGTCGACCTTCTCGGCGACGGTGCGGATCGTGCCCTAGCCGAACAGCTCCTCGGCGACGTGGTGCTCGTCGCCGGCTGGGAGCTCGGGTGGCAGGTCGCGGCAACGCATCCCGATGTCCGGGCGGTCACGCCGGAAGGGGACCTGGTTGCTGCGGGAGGAATGCACGTGGCTCAGGCCGACGGTGTCGGTGCGGCCGCCCTCGAGGCGGCCAGGGTCGCACACGAGGTCGCCGAGACCGAGCAAGCCAGGATCGAGACACGGTGGGCGTCGAATCGCGCCGGCTTCGACGAGGCGATGGCGGTGGAGCGCACTGCCCTCGAAGCGTTGGAGGAGATCGAGGCCCGGATCGCCGGGCACACCGAGGCCCTCGCGCTCATCGCCAGGGCGAGGACCGAGGGCGAGGCCGAGCTGGCCCGTCTCGACGACCGGCTCGGCGCCATCGAAGCCGCCGAGATGGCCCGGACGGCGAGGATCACCGAGCTTCGGGAGCGGCTCGACGAGTTCGAGGGGGAGGAAGCGGCGCGCCAGGAGGCGTGGGAGGCGCTGAGCGCCCGCCGCGACGAGGTGAGTGCGCGACGCGAGACCGCCCGACGAAGTCGCGAAGAGGCGGCTGCGGCGCTCGCTCGATCGGCCGAGCGTCGCGAGCTGTTGGAGCGAAGAATCGAACAGATCCGATCCGAGCTTGCGGACCTGGCCGTTCTTCCGGTCGACGATCCGAGGATCGGCAACCTGCGCGACGTCGAGGAGGCATCGGAACGGCTCGTCGGCCTGGTCCGCCGCCACATCGAGACGCTGCGTGCCCGGCAGCGCCGGATCCGGGGGGAGGTCGGCGACGTCGACGAGGCACTGCGGACCGCGGAGGAGCAACGGGAAACGCTCGAGTCGAGCATTACCGAGCACAAGGAACGGCTGGCCACCCTCGCCGTCGAGCTCACCGAGTTACGCGTCCGGAGAGAGGCGGCCGGCGAACGCATCAGGAGGGACGCCGACGCCACCGAGCAGGAGGCGCTCGACGCTCCGCGACCGGAGCTCGACGAAGGGGTCACGCCGGAGGAGCGCCTCACGACCCTCGAGGCCGACCTGCGGCGCATGGGCCTGATCAACCCGCTCGCCGCCGCCGAGTACGAGACGCTCGCCGCCGAGGTCGCCCTCCTCGAAGAGCAGCTCGAGGACCTCAACGAATCCCGTCGCGAGCTGGTGAAGGTGATCAAGGTTCTCGACGAGGAGATGGCAGAGCTGTTCCTCGGCGCCTTCGAGGAGATCTCGGCCCTCTACGAGGAGAACTTCGGGCTCGTGTTCCCCGGCGGCCGGGGGAGGCTCAGGCTCCTCGACCCCGATCATCCGCTGACGTCGGGTGTCGAGGTCGAGGCCCAGCCCCACGGGAAGAAGGTGGGCCGGCTGACCCTGCTGTCCGGAGGTGAGCGATCACTGGCAGCCCTGGCGTTCCTGTTCGCCGTCTTCCGGGCCCGCCCCAGCCCGTTCTATGTGCTGGACGAGGTGGAGGCGGCGCTCGACGACTCGAACTTGCACCGGTTCCTCAGGCTGGTCGATCAGCTCCGGGAGTCGGCCCAGCTGGTGATCATCACGCACCAGCAGCAGACCATGCAGGCCGCGGACATGCTGTACGGCATCACGATGGAGCCCGGCGAGTCGTCCAAGGTGCTGGCCAAGCGCATGTCGGCCTCCGTCGGCTGAGGTCAACCGTGGAGCCGTTCGTCATCGTCCTGCTGGTGGCGGGTGTGCTCGCCCTGATCGCAGGGGTCGTGGTGCTGGTGCGCCGTGGCGAGCCGACGGTTGAAGCGCCCGGGGATCTCCGGGGCAAGCTGGCCAGGACGCGGAGCGCTCTCGGGGGCACACTGACCTCGATCTTCGGAGGTGGCGGGCTCGACGAGGCCGCCTGGACCGAGCTCGAGGAGACGCTGATCGGCGCCGACCTCGGAGTCGCCACGGCGACGGCGATCACCGAGGAGGCGAAGCACCGCCGGCCTGCCGACGGCGCCGCCGCACGCCGGATGGTCGAGGATGCCCTGCTCGGCGTGCTGGCCGGAGCCGATCGCGAGGTGCGCCTCAGCGGGGAGCCGGCGGTGGTCCTCGTCGTCGGTGTCAACGGCACCGGCAAGACGACGTCGATCGCCAAGCTGGCGGCGCACCTGCGCGACGACGGTCACCGGGTGATCCTCGCCGCCGCCGACACCTTCCGCGCCGCGGCGGCGGAGCAGCTGAGCGAGTGGGCGGATCGAGTGGGCGTCGAGGTCGTCACCGGGGCGACCGGCAGCGATCCGGCAGCGGTGGGATTCGACGCCTACCAGCGGGCGCGCGCCGAGGGATACGACGTGGTCATCGTCGACACGGCCGGCCGGCTCCACTCGAAGACCAACCTCATGGAGGAGCTTGGCAAGGTGGCCAGGGTTCTGGAGCGGGAGTCGGGTGGGATCGGTGAAGTACTGTTGGTCCTCGATGGAACCACCGGGCAGAACGCCATCGCCCAGGCGAAGAGCTTCACCGACGCCGTCGGGGTCACGGGGATCGTCATGACCAAGCTCGACGGCACGGCGCGGGGCGGGATCGCGGTGGCGGTGGAACAGGATCTCGGGATCCCGGTGAAGCTGATCGGGGTGGGGGAGGGTCTCGACGACCTGATTCCCTTCGATCCCGGCGAGTTCGTCGAGGCATTGCTGGAGCCATGACCGACGATCGCGAGCTGCTCAGACAGGCGCGCCGGGCGGCGAGGAACGCGTACGCGCCGTACAGCAATTTCCGGGTGGGGGCGGTCGTCGTCACCGCCGACGGGGACGTCGTCTCCGGCGCCAACGTGGAGAACGCCGCCTACGGCTCATCGATTTGTGCCGAGGCCAACGCCGTGGTCACCGCCGTCGGTAACGGTGCTCGCAAGATCGATACCGTTGCCGTCGTCTGTCTCGACGGCAAGGACTGCAACCCATGTGGCAACTGCCTGCAACTGATGCGCGAGTTCGGCGTGAAACGCGTCGTCACCGACGAAGGCGTGTATCCATTCGAAGAGCTATTGCCGAAGTCGTTCGGCCCGGAGTCGTTGGGCGGCTAGCCCTCTTTGATCTCCTCCAGGGTAGGGCAGGGGTCGAGGTGGTAGGTGGTGCACTCGCCCTCGGTGAAGCCTCGGGTCGCCGCCGAGCGGGCGATGTCGATGAGCTCGGGCACAGCGATTGTGACGACCACGGGGTGCTCCGAGGGGATGACCAGCAGGTGGTCGTCGGTGAGGAATTCGACGAGGAGGACGGGGCTGCCGAAGGGAATGGCCTGGATCAAGTCACCCGAGTCGTCTCCCCAGACGCGGACGAATCCGTCGGCACCGGCCGAGGCAATGAGCGACCCATCGCCGTTCACCGCCAGGTCCCGGAGCTCTGCTCCGTGGGAGAGCGGACCTCGTATGGCTTCCCACGTCGAGGTGTCGACCGTGACGATTCCTCGCGGGGTGCCGAGATGGAGGAGTCGGCCATCCGGCGCGAAGACGGGTTCGATCCACCCTTCCTCCAAGGTCACGACTTCGGTCCATCCTTCGGTCTCGAACACCCTCACCGGCTCGCCCCCACCGACGAGAAGATCAGAGCCTGGACTGAACGCGAAGTTGAGATACTCCTCTGGTTCGAGCCCGAACGACACGAGTCGCCGTCCCGACGCGACATCCCACACCCCCGAGATGCCGGAGTTGTAGCCGCTGACGGCAAGCATCGACCCATCGGGTGAGAAGGCAAGCCACTCGACGGCGTCTCCGCGTGCCTCCGGGTCGTCTCCGCAGTCGGGTCCCGGCACTCCGTCTCTTCGGTCCCAGCCACACAGGTACTCCAGCTCGACCAGCACATCGCCGCTGACTACGTCCCGGATGTGAACCGGTCCCAGCACGCCTGGAGCGACAAACGGCTGGCCGGCGAGAACGGTCCCGTCGGGTGACAGGCGCACCATCTGGCTGCCGTAGCCCTCGAGGCGGTGCAGCGTCTCGCCGGTGAAGGGATCGAAGACGAGCGCCACGCCCGGTGCATCGAAGGCTGTCTCCAGATCCGGGTAGAGCAGCATCGCCGCCCGATCGCCTGCGACCTTGCCGGACTGGACCACCGGGGACCCGGGGAGGGCGTACCCGGCGATTTCGCCCTCGGCGCTCGCCGCGAAGTCCCCGATCCGCACCGTGTGATCGGCGGAGAAGCTCGCCAGCCGGGTGCCGTCGCTACTCATCGAGTTCGGCCAGTTCCAGCCATGGTGTCCTGCGAGCTCATGCAGCAGCTCCCCTGTGGTTGTGTCCAGGATCCGGACGGAACCGTCCTCCCCACCGGCGTACACCAGGCTCTCGTCTTCGCTGAACCAGACATCCGTCAGAGGGGTCATGAGGTCGGCGTCCCAGAGCTCGACTCCCGACTCGACGTCCCAGAGGCTGATCCCGGTCAGATAGGTCAGTAGGCGGTTGCCATCCCGGCTCAGTCGGGCCAGGCCGTCGGAAGGCCTCGTCTCGAAGACGACCTCGCTCGTCTCGAGGTCGACGACCTGGGCCGTCTCGCCATCGAGGAATGACAGGTAGCGGCCGTCCGCGCTGAGTGACCCCCGCGGATAGGCCTGGATGAGCCACCCCACAGGCTCGCCACGGATCGGGGTCATGTCCCCTGTCGTCAGGTCCATCAGCCAGACCTCACCGAGCTGGGCCTCGCCGGCATACGTGCAATCGTCGGAGGGCCGGACGGAGAGACCAACGGGCCGGGTTTCGTCGAAGAAGCGGCCCGTCTGGAACATGCTGAAGATCGGGCAGTCGGGTGCTTGCAGGTGGCGGAGCACCTCTCCGGTCTCGGTGTCGAGCACGTACACGCCGATCTCGGGCGGTGGCTCCGGCCACGAGTCGGCGGGCTCGGAGAAGCTGAACCAGGCCACTGTCGCCACCACATGACCCTGGGTCGTGAAGTAGGGGACGATCACTGCGTGCTCGGGATACGGCACCTCGAACGTCCAGAGCGGCTCATCGGATTCGCTCTCTACCTCCCACACCGCCATCTGGTGCGTCGCCCCCGATACCGCCACGTGCCGTCCGTCCGGGCTGATCGAGCCGACGATCGCCGGTCCGTTGGTGGGCCACTCCCCAGGCCAGTCGATGAGCCGAATGGTTCGATGCTCTCGCAGCGCCTCGTGCAGGGTCTGTAGCGCCTCGTGGAGGGCGGAGACCGACTCGAAGGCCGGGTCTGCACCTTCGGCGGCCTGCAACGCCAGGAGCACGCTCAACTCCGGGTCCTCGTCGAGGACGTTGATCGCCGATGCGGCAAGCTCGCGCGATCGCGCGATCTCGGCCTGGCGTTGCGCTTCCGCCCGTTGCGCTTCAGCCTCGAACCGTTGTTCGGCTTCGGCTTCGGCGGCGGCTCGGGCGTCGTTGCGTTGGTCGAGGGCGTAGAGGGCGGCGGCAGCGGAGAACAGGGCGAAGAGCAACACAACGATCCCGGCGACCCATGCGGTGCGGAGGGTGCGTCGGTGCTGCCGGATCTCCTCGGACTCCAGCTGATCCTTCGGCACTTCTCGCACCGCCGAGGCGATGTCGGCGACGGCGTCGCGGAATCGGGCGTTACGCAGGTCCAACTGCTCCTCGGTACGGGCGAAGCGCAGATCCACCCATCGCGGTTCGTCGGCGAAGGCGCCGCGCAACGCATCTGGGACGGCGTCGCCGGTGACGTCACCAGCGTCCCAGGTGAAGACGCCGTCGGTGAGCACCGGGATGATCCGTTCCGGGTCCTTGTGCTCCAACCACCACTCGACCTCGCGGTTCACCCATTCGGATTGAGCGGCATCCGGGGACAACAGCAGCACGAACCAACCCGAGTCGGCCATGGCCTCGGTGATCGAGCCCCACAGGTGCGGATTCGCCGACAACGATCCTTCGTCGCGGAACACCCGCAACACCTGGCGTTGCCACCAGGGTTTGGCGAACCGCTGCAACCCGGCCTGGAGTCGCGGGGCGAGCAGCTCGTCGG
>CAZCBO010000041.1:0-15443 GCA_964496825.1 uncultured Acidimicrobiaceae bacterium | reverse complement strand
ACGGGCGATCCCTCGACGAGCCGGACTCGCCCCGAGATCGAAACCCGCACCTCGCCGCTCGTCATCATCCGTAGGCCGTCGACGTTGACCATGAACGGCGGACACGATCGGGTGGGACGAGCCGCCAGCTCGTGGATGTCGGCGACGACGGTTGCGTACGCGTCGGGGTCATCCAGGATCTCGGCGTTGCGGCAGGCTGCGAACTGCCGGCCAACCATCCGGAGTCCCCGGTACCGCAACGCCACGACGCGAAAGCTCCCGCTCGACAGGCTGAGGCCGCGTCCGAGCGGGAAGTCCTTGCCGAGATCACCGTTGAGCAGCATGACCGCACCCCACCGCTCGGGCGGGAGCGGCGCACCATCGAGGATGAGCACCAGCGGAGGGACGCGTCCCAACAAGTTCTGCAACCACCACCAGACGACGGCGAGAACCAGCCCGACGTAGAAGGGCCCGAGGTCTCCGAACAGCGAGCCGAGTATTCCCTTGTAGAGCTTGATCAGGCGGGTCTCGGTGAAGCGCGGGACGTCGCCGAATGCACCGAGACCACCGAATCCGACCAGATGCCGTTGCTGGGTACTCCCATCGGGCTCGGTGGCTTCGGCGGTGAGGATGTCGGCATCGACACACCGATTCTCCTCGATGCCGTCGACGATGGCCGCGATGCCTCGGGAGAGGTCGTCCGGGATGTGGAGCGTCTTGCCGATGAGGTCGGCCGACCCTTTGCGGAGGAAGGCGAGGCGCAGGTCTTGCGGGACATCGCCGTTGGTGTGGCTTCCCTCGAGCACGGCATTGAACGTCCCCGCGCCCCCCGCCGACACCAGCGTCCTCTCGCCTCGCGTCACGATGTCGTGGGCGATCGTCGCGGCCTCTCCATGGCTGCGTGCCAGATGGACCGTTGCGGGATGCAGCGTTCGTGACCGGAACTCGGTCTCGATCGATCCGACCTTTCGCTGGTCCTGGAGCGACCCCGACATCGTGGTGGCGATGACCTCGATCGAGTCGGGGGCGTACGCGGCGGGAGCGGTTCCATGCCAACGCTCCTCCTCCTCACGCAGGCTGTCGACGACGATTCCAACGGTCTCGTCGTGGTCCAGCCGATCGACCGGAATGCGGGTGATGGCGACGTCGCACCGGCGTTCGAGGATCGAACAAACCCGTTCATAGGCGGCGCCCAGCTCGGCGAGGAACTCCTCGTTCTCGTGGGACTGCAGCTCTCTGCCGCGAGCGCGGATGCGATCCATGGCCGACCCGGGACTGATCTGCAACAGGAAGACGTGATCAGGGAATCTGAAACGGGCAAGTCTGAACTCGTTCAGCGCGACGAGCTGCCACGCCCGGCGCACGTAGTAGGGGAGCTCGCCGAGGGGGATGCGACGGTCGCCTGCCATGTAGTGCAGCACGTCGAGCAACTCATCGTCCCGCTCTGCCAGCTCCTCCCGATAGAAGCGTGCGGCCGCCCAGGACGCGATATTGACCAACGGATCACCGTCGGTGACCAGGACGACGGGCCGCTCGTGGGCAACGATGTGGTCGCGGATGCGGGTTCGCTCGATGAACTCGAGGAACTTGAGGTGCTTGTACAACGCCGGCCAAGCCTGGGTCTTCGCCAGCCTTCCGACCAGACGCGCGGACCGGGACAGCGGGATGTCCGAGCGCTCTCGTACGGGCTCGCCGGGTCCACCGCGGAGAATGACGTCGCCGACGCCCGCGACCGTGAACGACGTCGCCAATTCGTCGAGCGCGTCACGGAACGTCGAAGTCTTACCGCATCCGTCGATGCCGGCTACTGCGGCGACCAGCGTGCCGCTGGTACGCATCTCGTCGCCTCCGACTCGATCGTATGCCGTGGGTCGTGAGCGTTGGTAGGGCCTGTCGGTAGTTCCTCCCGGGCCAACACGCGTAACCTCCCGATTCCATGGATCTCGATGCGATCAACGAACGGATCGCCGAGGTCCATCGCGGGCGCAAGTGGATCCTCACCCCGGACGCCGCGGCCGGTGCGGCTCCGCTCGTCGAGCAGCTTCGTGCGTGGGATCCGGGCCCGCTGATGATCGTGGCCGCCATCGAGGGCGTCGGTGAGATCCCCACCGTCGACCGCATCCACTACACGCGAGCAAGCGGCGAGACGGTGATGGAGGGGATCAGGGCCTTCCTCCAGTCGATCGAGGACCCGTCTCCGGAGACGATGGCCGCCGTCGACGCCTTCGACCCCGAGGGCGAGGCGATGAATCTCTTCGGCGGGTTCAGCCGCAGGGACACGCTGGTCGGACGCCCGATCTACAGCGTTCGGCCGCCCGAGTGGGGTGCCCTCGAGGACAAGATGCTGATCGACGAGCTCTGCGACACGGCCGGCATTACCAGGGCGCCATCCGAGATCGCCATCGTCGCCGAGGCGCCGGCCGCAGCCGAACGTCTGGCGGGCGAGCAGGGCACGGTGTGGGTGGCGGACAACACCGAGGGCTGGCATGGGGGAGGGGAGTACGTCCGCTGGGTCCGTGGTCCCGAGGACGTCGAGCCTGCCGTCGGGTGGTTCTCCGAGCACGCCACACGGGTCCGGGTGATGCCCTTTCTCGAGGGCGTGCCGAGTTCGATTCACGGATTCAACACCCCGGATGGGACGGCGGTCTTCCTCCCGGTCGAGATGATCATCTTCCGCCATGCCGAGAGACCCGAGTTCCTCTACGCCCAGGCGGCGAGCTTCTGGAACCCTCCCGAAGCGATTCGAGACGAGATGCGCCGGGCGGCGCGGTCGATGGGCGATGTGCTGCGAGATCGAGTTGGCTACCTGGGGGCCTTCGGGATCGACGGGGTGGCCACGGCCGAGGGGTTCCGTCCCACCGAGCTCAACCCGCGGATGAGCATCGGTCACGGCCTCTACGCCCGGGCTGCCGACGTGCCGCTCGGCACCATCGAGCGGGTGATGCTCGCCGGCGACCTCGAGGTCGATGCCGCCGATCTCGAGGAGACCCTGGTCGGCGTCGCCGAGGCCGTGCGGGGCGGGGGCTCGCTCTTCCCGCTGAAAGCCGAATACCCGCGGGCGAAGACCGGCGTCGTGTTCACCGAGAGCGGAGCGGAGCCGGTCGATCCCGAGGGGGAGGTGGATGCCACGATGGAGATCGGACCCGCTGCCTTCGGCTCGGTGATCATCATCAGGCTCGACGCCGAAAGGAATCCGATCGGACCGCGGGTGGCACCGAGAGCGCTCCGGGCGATCCAGCTCGCCGCCGACCTCTGGGACCTCGAGCTGCCGCCGATGGTGCCGGCACCGGATCCCTTCTCAGAAGGCGGCCTGGAGTAGCCAGATGGCGCTCATACCGACCACGATCGTGGCGGCGACGCTCTTCGTGCGCCAGGCCACGAGCAGCGCCAGCAGGGTCGCCACGGCGGCCGGGTTCATCCGTGGTGACAGCTCGAGCGAGCCTTCGTCGACGAGGACGGCGGGGGCGACCAGGGCAGCGAAGACCGCGGGCGCAACGAAGCGCAACGGCACCAGGGCCCAGTCCGGGATCTGACGATCGCCGATGATGCCGATGAACGACAGCCGCTCCAGGTAGGTGCCGAGGCCGATGAGGAGGATGACGACCGCCGCACTCATCGGAGCATCCTCGACGCGGCGACCCCGGCGACAACCCCGCTGAGCGCCCCGATGATCAATCCGAGACCGTAGGGGGCCGAAGCGGCGAGGACGGCGACGACGCCCCCGACGATGGCGGCGACGAGCTCGGGACGGCTCCGGACCGTCAGCACCAGCAGGGCGACGAAGACGAGCGGAATGGCGAACTCGAGCGAGAGCGATTCGGGCAGCTGGGCGCCGAGGACGACGCCGATCATCGTTGCCACCTGCCACGAGCCCCACAGGGTGAGCCCGGCTCCGGTGAAGTACCACCGCTTGTAGACGGGATCGGTGACGTCGCGGTAACGGACGATCGACACGGCAAAGGCCTGATCCGTGAGGATGTAGGGGAGGAGGTAACGGGACCAGCGGGGGAACTCGCCGAAGTGCGGCGCCAGGGCCGCGCTGTACATGAGGTGGCGGGAGTTGATGACCAGGGCGGTGGCGATGACCACCGCTCCGACGACACCGTCGTCGAGGAGCTGGATGGTGGCGAGCTGGGCGGCGCCGGCGAAGATCACGATCGAGGTCGCATAGCCCAGGAAGGGGCCGATCACCGAGTCGGCGGCGACCACCCCGAGCACCAGGCCAAACGGAACCACCCCGATCAGGAGCGGCGACACCGCCCTGGCGCCGTCGACGAAGCCGTCGGGGAATCGCATGGCGCCGGACGTTACCCCCCGGCGATTACGGGAGGTCCAGCTCGACGACCACGCCCTCGTCGGATCCGTTCTGGGCCGAGACCCGCAACTCGACCGCACCCGGCGGTCCGTCCGAGATCGTCAACGCAAAGGCACGCCAGACATGCTGCGCCGCGATCGTGGAGACGGTCCGTTCCAACGCCGTGGTGCCGTCGGTGCTCAGCGTCATCTGCACCGCGTCGACACCGGGGGCGGCGTAGCCGGCCACCTGGAGGGGGTAGAGCCCCGGTCCGGACAGTGGACTCGACACCACCACCCGCCCTGAAGTGTCCGGGGCGCTGCCCAATGGCGTATCCGAGCTCGGGCGCACGTCGAGGATGAGGCGGGACGGCGAGTTCGTGGTGAAGGCCCGTACCGCGGCGTGGGCCGCCAGGTGGACATCGATCACCAGGCCCTCGGTGATGCCCTCGACCACGTAGACGCGGTCGACGAGCGCGCCCGAGATGAGGGTGTCGCCGATCGCCGAGGCCGAAACGGCCTCGGGCAGCGAGATCCGGACGATCCCGGAGTCGCGGGCGATCGTGACCCCCACCGCCCCGAGCCGGGTGGCCGGCGAACCGCCCTCGGCGAGGAACTCGATCAATACCCGCTCGCATTCCTCCTCGTCGATCCAGCGGATCCCGCCGACCGCGGTGGCATCGGCCTGGGGACTATCCAGGGCGGCGACGATGCCCTGCTCGGCGAAGGGGAGGTTGCCGGCGAGGCAGTCGGGGCCGGCGGCGACGGTCGTCGTCGTGGTCGACGTCGTCGGGGGAATCGTCCGGGTGGTGGTCGGGCCCGGGTCCGGGTCGGTGTTGACACACGCCGTCGCCGTCACCGCGATCACCACCGACGCCACGAGCCGCTTCATGGTCGGCGAGCCTACCGCTGCAAGGGTTTTCGCGGTTTCACCGAGGTCCCATTGACAAATGGTCGAGATTTGCCGACAATACGGCGGACCATGACCACCACGGTGGCTGAGCGGAGCGGGACGCGGACTTTCTTCATCGTCTGGTTCGGTCAGCTCGTTTCGTTGGTCGGCAGCAGCGTCACGTGGTTTGGGTTCAGCATCTTCATCTTCCAGGAGTCGGGCTCGGTCACCCAGCTCGCCCTCGTCATGCTCGCCGGGATGCTCCCACGGCTGGTCGTGGGGCCGTTTGCCGGCGCCCTGGTCGACCGTTGGGACAGGCGGATGGCGATGATGCTCTCCGACCTCGGTGCCGGCGTCGGCACGATGGTGCTGGTCGTGTTGTACTTCACCGACAGCCTCGACCTGTGGAACATCCTGCTGGTGATCGCGGTGAGCGGCGTGTTCCAGGCATTCCAGTGGCCCGCCTACCAGGCGGCGATGCAGGTCCTGGTGCCGAAGGAACAGTTCAGCCGGGCTTCCGGGCTGGTCCAGCTCGCCGAGGCGCTCGGGATGATCGGCGGCCCGATCGTCGCCGGTGCGCTCATCGTCGCCGTCGGCATCGGAGGCATCTTCGTCGTCGATCTCGCCACGTTCCTGTTTGCGGTGGGGACGCTCCTCGTCGTCCGCTTCCCGCGACCGGCGGAGTCGGCGGCCGGTGCCGCGGGAGCAGGCACGCTCTGGGAAGAGACCAAGTACGGCTTCACCTACCTCTGGCACCGCCACGGGCTCTTCGCCCTCATGATCTACTTCGCCCTGGTCAACCTCGCCTTCGGGTTCATCATGCCGCTCTTCATCCCGCTCGGCCTGAGCATCACCGGCGCCGCCGAACTCGGCACGGCCTTTGCCGTGGCGATGACCGGCATGCTGGCGGGCGGCCTGGTCGCCAGCGCCTGGAAGGGGTTCGAACACAGGGTCGCCGGCATCATCGGCACCGGCATCGTGCTCGGCGCCTCCATGGTGCTGGTCGGAGGCCGGGCCTCGATCCTCTGGGTGACCGCGGTGGTATGGGTCGGGGTGAGCATGGTTCCGATCATGAGCGCCTCCAGCCAGGCCCTCTGGCTGTCCAAGGTGGAGCCCGATCTGCAGGGAAGGGTCGCCGCGGTCCGGGCCACCGTCGCCCAGTCGATGCAGCCGATCGCGTACTTGCTGGTCGGGCCCCTCGCCGACCGCGTCTTCGAGCCGCTGATGGCGGACAACGGCGGCCTCGCCGGCACGCTCGGGGACCTCATCGGCACCGGACCCGGTCGCGGCTACGCCTTGTTGTTCAGCGTGATCGGGATCGTGATCATCGGAATCTCCATCCTCGCCTGGCTGTACGCGCCGCTGCGCCATGTGGAGCGCGACATTCCCGACGTGGCGATCGAACTCGAGGAGAAGGCCGACGAGCCCGACCTCGTGATCGATCTCGAGCCGGACGTCACCCAGCAACCGGTGGTGTGATACCTTCGCTCGATGCCCTTCCCGGCACCCGATCCCGACCTGGCGCTGCGGTATCTCGACGGTGACCTGCCCGTCGAGCCGTTGTTCGCCGAGGCCGGCAGGCTGCGCGACGAGGGCATGGGCAAGACCGTCACCTTCTCCAAGAAGGTGTTCGTCCCGCTGACCACCCTGTGCCGGGACACCTGCACGTACTGCACCTTTGCCAAGCCGCCCGGCGCCGGCGGCGAGTACCTGACCCCCGACGACGTGATGGCGATCGTTCGGGCAGGGGAGTCCCACGGATGCACCGAGGCGCTGTTCACGCTCGGCGACCAACCCGAGCTGCGGTGGGCGGCGGCGCGGGACTTCCTCGCCGAGCAGGGACACTCGACGACCCTCGAATACGTCCGGTCGATGACCGAACGAGTCGTCGCCGAGACCGCGGTGTTCCCCCACGCCAACCCCGGCCTCATGGACGAGGCGACCCAGCGGGTGCTGCGGCCGTCGAACCCGTCGATGGGGTTGATGCTGGAGAACGCCTCGCCGCGGCTGATGGAGCCCGGCATGCCCCACCACGACTGCCCGGACAAGGACCCGGCGGCCCGGATCGCCACCATCGAGGCGGCGGGCAGGGCCAAGGTCCCGTTCACCACCGGGATCCTGGTCGGGATCGGCGAGACCAACGCCGAGGTCGTCGACAGCCTCTTCGTGCTCGCCGAGCTCGCCGACAGGCTGGGCAACATCCAGGAGATCATCGTCCAGAACTTCCAGCCGAAGGCGGACACGCTGATGCGCAGGCACGAGCCGCCCGCCGTCGGCTACTTCGCCACGGTCGTGGCAGTTGCCCGCTGGATCTTCGGGGCCGGGATGAACCTCCAGGTCCCTCCCAACCTCACCGAGGACTTCGGGATCTACCTCGACGCCGGCATCAACGACTGGGGCGGGGTGTCGCCGCTCACCATCGACTGGGTGAACCCCGAGGCGCCCTGGCCGCACCTCGACCGACTCGAGGCGGTGACCAATCGGGCCGGGTTCGAGCTGCGCCAGCGGTTGCCGGTCTACCCCGAGTTCATCACCGAGGAGTGGATCGACCCCAAGCTCCTCGACCGGATCCGTTCCAGCATCGATAGGGACGGGTACGCTTCCGCGCCGGAGCCGGCGAGCGCATGACAACCATCACCTTCCTCAGACTTCGACCGGGCGACGGCGTCACCGAGAAGTGGGCCGCCGCCAGGTATCGCGAGGGGTCGACCGCGGTCGAGGTGGTGGATCTGAGCGACGACGATCGCAGTGCGGCGCTCGCCGGCGGGCTCCTGCCTGTTGCGCTGGGCACCGCCGACGTTGCCGCCGTCGCCTCCGTGGTCGATCCCGCTGTGGCCCTCGACCTGGACGGCGTACCAGGGTGGCAGATCACGGTGACCGCGACCGAGGACCGCGACCTCACCCTCGACGCGCTGGCCCGCACCGGCGCCGCCTACCTGCGGGTGGGGAGGAGCCGGATCGAGGACGCGGTCCATCTGGCCTCGCTTCCGGGGATCGACACCAGCGTCTCGGTGTTCGTCGACAGCATCGAGGATGCGCAGTCCGCCGTCGCCGCCGGCGCCACCGACCTCCTCCTCCGCGGCTGGGACAGCGGCCTCCTCGCCGAGCTCCGCCGTACCCTCGCCGGGCGCGCCCTGGTGGAGCGCACCGCGCTGCCGCCATGGGTCGGCATCGACGAGGCTCGGGACCGGCTCGATGCGGATCTGTTCAAGGCCTGGCTGGACCAGATCGACGGTTCCGGCACCGCCCGGCCCCGCACCGAGTGGGCACCGGGCAAGGACCTCCCGAGTCCCCACCCGCCGCACCGGTTCACGACGCAATGGCCCGACGACGGCTGGCGTGGGGCGCCGAGCCCGGGCATCGAAGGAGCGACCGGCGAGCTCCGGGCGATCCTCGAGCGGTCGGTGGAGGGGACGCGGCCGAGCCGGGACGAGGTCGAGCGCCTGTTCCGCGCCCGCGGCGCCGAGGTCGACGCCATCGCCGCCGTCGCCGACACCCTGCGCCGGCGTGCCAACGGCGACACCGTCACCTACGTCGTCAACCGCAACATCAATTACACCAACCAGTGCTACTTCAAGTGCGGGTTCTGTGCCTTCTCCAAGGGCCCGCGGTCGCTCAACCTTAGGGAGGAGCCCTACCTGCTGACGATCCCCCAGGTCGTCGAGCGCTCGGTCGAGGCCTGGGCCCGCGGCGCCACCGAGGTGTGTCTGCAGGGCGGTATCCATCCCGAGTTCACCGGCGAGTTCTACGTGACGGTGGTGGAGGCCATCAAGGAGGCGGTGCCGGAGATGCACGTCCACGGGTTCACCCCGCTGGAGGTGTGGCAGGGTGCCGAGACCCTGGGGATGCCGGTACGCGACTTCCTCGTCATGCTGCGCGACGCCGGCCTGGGAACGCTCCCGGGAACCGCAGCCGAGATCCTCGACGACCGGGTCAGGCGGCACCTCTGCCCCGACAAGATCCGCACGGCGCAATGGGCCGAGGTCATGCTGACCGCCCACCAGCTGGGGCTGCGGTCGACCTCGACGATCATGTTCGGGCACATCGACGACCCGGCGTCCTGGGCCAACCACCTCGAGGTGCTGCGCCGGATCCAGGAACGGACCGGCGGGTTCACCGAGGTCGTGCCGCTGCCGTTCGTGCACATGGGCGCTCCGATCTACCTGCGGGGCCGGTCCCGGCCCGGCCCGACCTGGGACGAGGTCGTGCTCATCCACGCCGTGTCGCGGATCGCCACCGACGGGCTCATCGACAACATCCAGGCGTCGTGGGTGAAGCTGGGCCTCGACGGCGGCACCAAGCTGCTGGAGGCCGGCTGCAACGACATGGGCGGGACGCTGATGGACGAGCTGATCTCGGCAGCCGCCGGCGCGTCGCACGGCACGCTGGTCACGCCGGAGGACTTCGAGGCCGCGATTCGTTCGATCGGGCGAGTGCCCCAGCAGCGCTCGACCACCTATGAGCCGGTCGACGCCCGGGCAGAGCTCTAGCATTCCATCCATGGCCTCCGTCGACCGGTCCCTGCAGACGAGGAACGCCCTCCTCGACGCCGCCAAGAAGATCTTCGGCGAGATCGGGTATGCCAGGACCTCGCACGCCGACATCGCCGCGGAGGCCCTCATCGGCCGCACTACCTTCTACGAGCACTTCGCCTCGAAGGAGGACCTGCTGGTCCAGCTGGTCGAGCGCGATCTCCCTGCGCTGATCGAGGAGATCGTCGCCTCGGTCGACGCCGACCTTCCCCCGGACGTGCGCCTGAGGGAGCTGACGGTCCGCTTCGTCGAGTTCGTCGGCACCGACGACCTCGGGATCATCCTCCACACCGAGGTGCCGCGCCTGTCGCTCGACGCGCAGGCCGCCATCGCCGCCACCCACCGCGGGCTCACCGCCGAGTTCACCTCGATCTACCGCGATGGGGTGACCGCCGGTGTCTTCGCCGGGCTCGAGCCGCAACTGGTGGGGCGGTTGATGCAGGAGACGATGATGACCGGCGGCCGGGTCGTCATGCGGTTCGAGGACCCCAAGCAGCACGTGCACGGCGTCGCCGAGGCCACCGCTTCCTTCCTGGTCAACGGTCTGCGACGCTAGGACCGATGCGCGTCAACGTCGTCACGATCTTTCCTGAGTTCTTCGCGTCGCCGCTCGAGACGAGCCTGGTCGGCAAGGCGATCGCCGACGGCCTTCTCGAGGTGGTGCTCCACGATCTCCGTGAGCACGGGAAGGGGGTGCACCGCCAGGTCGACGATGCGCCCTTCGGCGGGGGCGCGGGGATGGTGATGATGATCGAGCCCCTCGCCGAGGCGTTGGAGCCGCTCGAGGACTCGCACCGGGTGTTGCTGACGCCGGCGGGATCACCCCTCGACCAAGAGACCCTGGACCGGTGGGCGGCCCTCGAGGAGCTCACCCTCGTCTGCGGCCGATACGAGGGGGTCGACGAACGGGTCGCCGAGCACCTGATCGACGAGGAGGTCTCGCTGGGGGACTACGTCCTCCTCGGGGGCGAGGTGGGCGCCCTGGCGATCATCGACGGCGTGACCCGGCTGCTGCCGGGGGTGGTGGGGAACCCCGAGTCCGTCCACGCCGAGAGCTTCCGCAACGGGCTCCTGGAGGAGCCCCAGTACACCCGGCCGGCGGAGTTCCGCGGGTGGGCGGTCCCCGAGGTCCTGCTGTCGGGGGACCACGGCAAGATCGAGGAGTGGCGCCGCGAGCAGCGGCAGCGGCGCACCCGGGAGCGGAGGCCGGATCTGCTGGAGTAACCCGCGCAGCCCAGGGCCGTGAGTGTCATATGTACCCCTGCCGGCCCTGGGCCGTGAGTGTCATATGTACCCCTGCCGGCCCACAGAGTTGGGAGACGCCTTACGGAGATCGCGCTACTACCATCCCCTCCGCTTCACCCCTCGTGGAGGACCCCGTGAACACGCTCGATGAGCTCGAGGCCGCGCAGCTGCGCGACGACATCCCCGACTTCGGTCCAGGGGACACCGTGCGCGTCCACGTCCGGGTGCTCGAGGGCGGCAGGGAGCGGACCCAGGCGTTCGAGGGAACCGTGATCGCTCGCAAGGGCGGCGGCATCCGCGAGACCTTCACCGTGCGCAAGATCAGCTTCGGCGTCGGTGTGGAGCGGATCTTCCCCGTCCATGCCCCGATCATCGACCACATCGAAGTCGTCCGACGTGGAGACGTCCGTCGCGCCAAGCTCTACTACCTCCGTGACCGGGTCGGCAAGTCCACCCGGATCAAGGAGAAGCGGGACTGAGCGCCTCCGGGCCACCACCGACCCTCACCGTCGACAGTCTGCCCACCGCAGTCGCCCGTCTCGCCGACCTCGAGCCGGTCTTCGGTGCGCTCCACGAGCGCAACGGGCTACCCCCGCTCTGGCCACGCGACCCAGGGTTCGCCACGATGATCCGGTTCATCCTCGAACAGCAGGTCTCGCTGGCGTCCGCCGACGCCGCCTTCGGTCGACTCGAGGAGTCGATCGGATCGATCACGCCTGAGGCGTTCCTCGCCCTGGAGGATGCCGAGCTCAGGCGGATCGGGTTCTCCCGGCAGAAGGCCGGATACGGCCGCGGTCTGGCCGAGGGAATCATGCACGGCACGATCACCCTCCAGGATCTCCGCGCGATGGCCGACAACGAGGCGATGCAATCGCTGGAGGCGATCAGGGGCGTCGGTCCGTGGACGGCGAGCTGTTACCTGCTGTTCGTGCTCGGCCGGCCCGATGCGTGGCCTCCCGGTGACCGCGCCCTCCACATTGCGATGGCCGACGTGTTCGACCTCGACGAGGTACCCGGCAGTACCGAGGCCGACGAGATCGCCGAACGGTGGCGGCCCTACCGGGCCGTGGCGGCCCGGATGCTCTGGCACGAGTACCTCGGTGGCGATTCGATTCCCGTCAGGCTCCGGTAGGGTGCCGCCGTGACCGATTCCGAGATCGACGCCAACGCGCCACCCCCATCCGACGGGGCCCTGCCCGTCCCGGAGGACCAGCCGAAGAAACGGCACCTGCTTCCGTTCTGGATCGAGCTGCCCCTGCTCATCCTGGCGGCGCTGATCGTGGCGGTCGTCATCAAGACCTTTCTGGTCCAGGCTTTCTACATCCCCTCCTCCTCGATGGAGAACACCCTGATGGTCAACGACCGGGTGATGGTCAACAAGCTCGCCTACCAGTTCGGTGACCTGCAGCGAGGCGACGTCGTCGTGTTCGACGACCCGAGAGACGGCGATCCGGATGACGAGTCGGTGTTCGAGGCGGTGCGGCGCAACGTCGGCGAGGCCATCGGGCTGTCCGTGCCCCGCTCGGAGTTCATCAAGCGCGTCATCGCCCTGCCCGGGGAGACGATCGAGATCCGCGACAACCGGGTCTTCATCAACGGGCTGGCGATCGACGAGCCGTACCTCAAACCGGGAACGGCGATGACCGACATGACGCCCGAACGCGTTCCCGACGGCGAGGTGTTCGTCATGGGAGACCACCGCAACTCGAGCCAGGACAGCCGCTGGTTCGGGACGGTGCCGATCGACACGATCGTCGGGGAGGCTTTCGTGATCATGTGGCCCGCGGACCGTTGGTCGAGTCTGTGAGGCGAGGCGAAGCCGAGCCGGCCGGCCGATCGATAGTCGAGGCTGTGAGCGCATTATCCCGTAGGCACTAGGTAGCATCGCGAGGGCAACGGAACGGGAGGGGCACAACCGGATGGGTGACGAGGACCTGGAACGGTTCGAGACCGACGTCGAGCTGCAGATCTACCGAGAGTATCGCGACGTCTTACCCATGTTCCGGTACGTCGTCGAGACCGAGCGGCGCTTCTACCTGGCCAACGAGGTCGAGATGACGACCAAGACCCTCAACGGCGCCGTCTACTTCGAGCTCGAGCTCGAGGACGCCTGGGTGTGGGACATGTACCGGCCGGCCCGGTTCGTGAAGCGGGTCAAGGTGACGACGTTCCGCGACGTGAACATCGAAGAGGTCGACGTCCCCTCCGAGATCAGCTAGGCAACCGCCGCCCGGCGACTACCTTTGCCCGATGGGCTTCAACCCGTTCCGCAGCCAGGACCGCACCACGCTCGACCTCTTCATCGTCGCTCTCTTCGTGATCATCACGCTGGCGGTCGTGGGATGGGCGTTCTTCGGATGAACCTCGGGCCCGAGGTCGTCCAACCCGTCCAGCCCTACCAGGCTCGGAAGGTCTACCTGTGTCCCGGCTGTGATCAATCGATCGAGGAGGGAGTCGGGCACCTCGTCGTGATCCCCGAGGACGCGCCCGATCTGCGCCGACACTGGCACCGGGGCTGCTGGTTCAAGGAGCAGCGCCGGCGGGGCTGAGGGTGATCCGACGGCTCATCCGACGTCGGGGAGCCAGCGCACCGTTGCTCCCGCGGCGGTGAGCGTCACCGTCACGAGATCGACCCGCCACACCGGCGGATCGAGGCCTGCCGCGGCGCGACGGACGTGGCGCTCCTTCTCGTCGTCGAAGTGGTCCTCGGGCAGGGCCGAGCCGCCGATGCCGGTCTTCACCTCGACGGCGACCCGTTCGCCGTGGAGCATCACCAGCAGGTCGATCTCGTCGCGGCCGACCCTGACGTTCCGGCCGAGGAGGTCGGCGCCGCGGCGTTTGAGGAAGGCGGCAGCGACGCCCTCACCGGCTCGGCCGATCGACATGCGGCGGGTGACCATCCCGGCATCTTGTCAACCGGGGGTGACACAAACCCGACTAGCTTCCCCGGCGTGGCTTTTGTCGACACCGAGGACCGCGGACCGGTCCGCTGGCTGACCCTCAGTGCCCCGGGCCGAAAGAACGCGGTCCCCACGACCGGGTGGGACGAGATCGCCGACGCCGTCGAGACCTTCGACGCATCCGAGCAGCGGGTTCTCGTGATCACCGGTGCCGGGGAGGACTTCTGCGCAGGCGCCGACCTGGGCGGCGACCGGGTGCGGTCCACGTCCGCTGCCGACAACGTGGCGCGGATGCGCAGACCGGGCCGGGCGGCGCTGGCGCTCCATCGGCTCGCCAAGCCGACCGTCGCCGCCGTGGACGGGGTCGCGGTCGGTGCCGGGATGAATCTGGCCATCGGTTGCGACGTGGTGATCGCCACGACACGGGCCCGGTTCTCCGAGATCTTCGTCAAGCGCGGGTTGACGATGGACTTCGGCGGCACCTGGCTCCTCCCGCGCCTCGTCGGCCTCGCCGCGGCGCGGGAGCTGGCCCTGACCGGGCGCTTGGTGGAAGCGGCCGAGGCCGAGGAGATCGGACTCGTCACCCGCGTCGTCGAGCCCGAGGAGCTGGGGTCCGCAGCGACGGCGATCGCCGAGGAGCTCGCCGGAGGGGCGCCGCTGGCCCAGCGCTTCCTCAAGCTCGCCCTCGACCGATCCTCGACCATGACCTTCGAGCAGGCGCTGGCCTACGAGGAGCAGGCCCAGGCGCTCCTCCTCGGTTCGGAGGACGTGATCGAGGGCGCCGGGGCCTTCTTCGAGAAGCGCCCTCCCGAATTCAAGGGACGGTGATCCGGGAACTTCCCGATGCGCTCCGGGGTTCCTACGCCCAATGAGAGCGCTTCCCGCCCTCGTCGTCGTGCTCGCTGCTGCCGTCGTCGGCCTGTTCGTGGTCGCGGTGTTGCAGAGCGCCGACGGGACGGTCGAGGCGACGCCGGTGGGGACGACGACCGTCGCTGCGGCGACCGAGCCGACGTCCGCTCCTCCTCCCAACGAGGAGATCCTCGAGCATGCCCTCGCCGTGGTCGCCGCCCCGGACACCGCCAACGTCATCGCCCTGGCCGACGCCATGGGAGCGAGCGGCGACCGGGGGTGGGTACCGTATCTGATCGATGTCCTGCGCTTCTACGGGATCGGCGAGACGGTCGGGCCGATCGCCACCAACCTGGCGCTCCTCACCGGGGAGCCGATCCCGGACGATCCTCGTCTGTGGTATTCGGCCTTCGGGCAGTGGATGCATCGGGAAGAGCCGGTGCCCTACGGGGAGGACGACTACATCGCCTGGAAGAGCCTCCTCTACTCCCAGGCCGATCCCGCCTTCGCCCCGCTGATCACCCAGGTCGACGACCCCATCCTCGCTTCCCAGCTCCAGTGGGGCGGGGTGCGCCGGGGCGGCATCCCCGAGCTCGACGAGCCGCCGAGGCTGACCGTGGAGGAGGCCGAGTGGATGATCCCGGATGAGCTGACGTTCGGGGCCGAGATCAACGGGGAGGTGCGCTCCTATCCGCACCGGATCCTCGACCACCACGAGATGGCGAACGACATCCTGGGCGGTGAACCGGTGGC